>NZ_JABBJJ010000473.1 GCF_012933655.1 Pyxidicoccus fallax
ATACGAGACAGGCGCGAGCTGGTGCGCGTGATTCCCAAGCCCGAGCTGCCGCAGACCATCGTCTTCGTGGGCCGTCCGGGGCTCGCCGCGGGTCACCCGGACGAGCACGCGCTGGACCTGGCCACCACGGTGTTCGGCGGCTTCTTCGGCGCCCGCCTCAACATGAACCTGCGCGAGGCCAAGGGCTACAGCTACGGCGCCTATGCCTTCCTGGACACGCGCCTGGGCGTGGGGCCGCTCATGTCGTACACCGCCGTGCGCCAGGACGTGACGGGCCCGGCCATCAAGGAAGTGGTGGGCGAGCTGTCTGGCCTCCAGTCGCGGCCCATCACGGAGAAGGAGCTGGAGTCCGCGCGCGAGGGCCTCATCCGCGGCCTGCCCGGCGCCTTCGAGACGGTGGAGGGCCTGGGTGGTAGCGCCGCGTCCCTCTTCTTCCAGCGCCGGCCGCTGGATGAGTTCCAGCGCACGGTGGAAGGGCTGCGCAACGCCACCCCCGCCGAGGTGCAGCGCGTGGCCGAGGCGTACCTGAACCCCGCGTCGATGCAGTTCGTGCTGGTGGGCGACCCCGCCACCATCCAGGAGCAGGTGGGCGCGCTCAACCTGGGCAAGCTCACGCCCGTGGAGCCGGACGCGCCGCCCGCGCCGAGCGCCTCGACGAAGTAGTCACCGTTTCGTTCGAGTGAACACGCCGGGACCCGTGTGCAGCGCGGGTCCCGGCGTTGCTGTTTTCAGTCCGTCTCGCTGGCGTTGCGCTCGTCGGCCTTCTCGCGGCCGAGGCGCTCGCGCTCCAGCTCGTCGGCCTCGTCGATGGGGCTGCGGATGTCGGGCACCGGGCCGCCCACGGGTGCGTCACTGTCGAGGGCGAACTTCTGCTCGCGCGTGTCACGCACCGAGTCCGCGGAGTAGAGGGGCAAGGTGTCATCCGCCTCCAGGCCCCGGTCCACCCGGTCCTTCGCGTACGGCGGCTTGGTGGGCGCTTCCTTGCCGCCCGTCAGGGGGCTGTACTTCTTGTTGGCCATGTCGCGCTCCTCGTCGAAGGGCGCGGGGACGCTCCCCACGCCGGCGTACCGCTACGAGGCTCAATGTCGGAGCGCGGCCCCCGCTCACCAAGCTTCCCCCGGCGGGCCCGGCGCACGCCTGCCCGCAAGGTGAGCGCAACCTCGGTTTGCCAAACCTCGCATATCCGGCTTTCATGCCTGCACCCCGCTCGTGGCCGGCCAGTGGGGGGTGACCCTTCACGGAACCCCACAGACGAGGCCCCATGACGAGGCTCCTCCAGTACTCGCGTCTCCGAAGCATGTCCGCGTTCCGCCTGCCCGGTGTGCGGGCGGGCTTCCTGGCCGCGGCCCTGGTGCTCGGCTGCGGCGAGCGGCCCGCCCCGCCGCCTCCCGCACCCATGGCGGCCCCGGAGCGCACCCACGTCGAGGGCGAGGTCCTGGTGCGCTTCCGCGACGGCGTCCAGGCCATGGAGTCGGATGCCTCACGCGTGCTGGTCGGCGCCCGGGTGATGCACCGGTTCCGGAGCCTGACGGGGCTGCAGCACGTGAAGCTCCCCCAGGGCACCACCGTCGAGCAGGCCCTGGAGCACTACCGCCGCGACCCGCGCGTCGCCTTCGCGGAGCCCAACTACCTCTACACGCTGGACGCGCTGTCCGACGACGCGCGCTTCCGCGAGCTATGGGGGCTGCACAACACGGGGCAGACGCTCGGGGGCGTGGACGTGGACCTCAACGCGCCCGAGGCGTGGGCGCTCACCCAGGGGAGCGAGGCGGACGTCGTCGCCGTCATCGACACCGGCATCGACTTCACGCACCCGGACCTGGCCCCCAACATGTGGGCCAACCCCGGCGAGGTCGCCGGCAACGGCGTGGACGACGACGGCAATGGCTACGTCGATGACATCCACGGCATCGACGCCATGGACGAGGCGCGGACGAAGCCTCCCATGGACAACCACGGCCATGGCACGCACGTGGCCGGCACCATCGCCGCGCGCGGTGACAACGCCCTGGGCGTCGTCGGGGTGAGCCCGCGCACGAAGCTCCTCGCGTGCAAGGTCGCGGACGACGAGGGCCTCTTCTCACTGGATGCCGCCATCCGCTGCCTCGACTACCTCGCGGAGCTGAAGACGCGGGAGCGGCACCCGGTGAATGTCATCGCCACGAACAACTCGTGGAGCGGAAGTCAGCCCTCGGAGTCACTCGAGGAGGCCATCACCCGCCACCTGCACGCGGGCATCCTCTTCGTCGCCTCCGCCGGCAACACGGGCTACCACCTGGACCTGCCCTGGGCGACCTCCTTCCCCTCGGAATACCTCCTGCCCAACCTCATCTCCGTGGGAGCCACGGACGCGTCGGACCGGCGGGCGTCCTTCTCGGCGTACGGGCGCCAGAAGGTGGACGTCTTCGCTCCGGGCGTCTCCATCCTGAGCACGGTGCCCCGAGGCGGCTACGCCGTCTACAGCGGCACGTCCATGGCCGCGCCCCACGTCACCGGGCTGGTGGCGCTGCTGCATGCGCAGGCACCCGAGCGCGACTGGCGCGCGCTGCGCAACCTGGTGCTGAGTGGCGGCCAGGAGGTGCCCGGGCTGCGGCACCTCAGCGTCACCGGCCGCCGCATCCGCGCCGTCGACACGGGGGGCGTGGGATCCCTGAGCTGCGAGAACCAGGCGCTGATGAAGCGCCTCGAGCCCGGTTCGGATGTCGTCCTCGGCGGCCAGGAGTGGTGGAACGACTCCGAAGGTCAGGTGACGCTCGCCGCGCTGAACATCCGCTGCGGCGAGGCCGCGGGGCCCGTGACGGTCCAGCTCGACGTCGAGCCCTTCAGCATCGTCCTCCGCGACGACGGCCAGGGCCCGGACCGGGCCGCGGGTGATGGCATCGCCACCGCGGTGTGGACGCACTCGCGGCTGGACCCTGTCACCTTCACCTTCCCCGACGGAGACACCGTCACGGCCTACCCCCGGTACGCGGCCGTCCCCAGGCCGTTCGAGATATCCACCACCTGGCGGCCTCGCTACGGCCGGAATGCGCGCTTCCAGACGGACATCGTGACCGCCGGCACCCAGGGCCCCTGGGAGGTGCAATGGGACCTGGACTACGACGGCCGCTTCGACGTGGATGTCACCCAGACGCAGGCACCCCCGGAGACTCCGACGCAGCGGTTGACGGCCGCTGTCTTGTACGACTCTCCGCCTCGGGATGCGGAGCAGGTTGCGGTGAGAATCCTCGACGCGAGCGGCCGTGCCTCGTTCACCGTGGGCTTCCCGCCGGACTACAACCTGGTGCACCCCCACTCCGTGAAGCTGGAATCGGACGTCCTGGTCCCCCAGGTGAACCATCCCTTCACGCTCGACGTCTCGTTCATTGCTCCCGCCGACTCCCATCCGTGGACCGTGGAGTGGGACCTGGACCATGACGGGCAGACCTTCCGTCCGACGGAGACGGACGTCATCCTGACGCCCGCGGAGCAGGGCTCCTCGAAGTCCCTGGGCCGGCTCGTCCGCACCGAGGTCTTCAGCCGCCAGGGTGTGAACCGGGTGGCCATGCGAATCACCACCCGGGACGGGCATCCCTCGCTCCTGAAGACCTGGGGTGCCGCGGCCGTGTGTGGGCCGCCCTTCCTCCGCGACGTGAGCGTGGAGGGCTCGGGAACGGTGGAGCCCGTCACGGTGGGACTCGTGGCCCAGGCCGAGCCCGGCTGTGAGCCCATCCTCCGCTACCACTGGGACTTCGACGGAGACGGCCGCTTCGACGCGGTGACGGCCGAGCCGTCCATCCAGCACGTGTACGCGGACAACCCGGTGGGCGGCGCCTCACAGCGGGGCATGGTGCGCGTCGAGTCCGCCGGAGGGCACCTGGACCGGACCTTCGAGGTCCCCGTCGAGAACGCGCCCCCGAGCGTGGAGCCCATCCCCGAGCAGACCGTGACGTCGACGACGGTGATGATGTACCAGGTGCGGGCCTCGGACCCGGCGGGCGCGGGGGATGCGCTCACGTACTCGCTGAGCGGCATCCCCGGGGACTGGGTCAGCGTGAGCGAGACGGGGCTGCTGTCCTGGTCGGCTCCGAAGGCGTGGCTCAGCACCCAGGGCGCGCGCGCCCGCTTCGAGGTCGTCGTGCGCGATGACGAGGGAGCGGAGGCGCGCGTCCCGGTGGTGCTGCTGGCGGACCTGGAGCCCGAGCCCATCCCCACGAGCCCGGTCGTCCCCGGGGGGTCGAAGGGCTGCTCCGCCACGGGTGGCGGGCTCCCGGCCGCGCTCGCGCTGCTCGCGTTCCTTCCGTGGGTGCGTGGGAGACGGCGCTACCGCTCGTGAGCGCCCGCGCGCCCTACAGCAGGGGCGGCGGCTCCACCACCACCTGCGTGGAGATGGCGGTGTGCTCGGCCTCCCAGCGCAGCCACAGCTTGGGGCGTGAAGTGGCCGCATTGCCGGGCCGCCTCACGCACAGGGACAGCCAGTTGCGCTCGCGCAGGTAGCGGTCGCTGCCCACGGGGAGCAGCTCCGTCTGCATGAAGGACGGCAGGTCCTCGACGCCCTCGGCGGCGAGGATGCGCATGCCCAGGAACTGCAACAGGCCCGGTGGCGGGTGGACGACGGCGGAGGATGTCACCTGCTCGATGGCGGCTTCCGTCAGCCCGTGCGGGAGGTGCTCCGGGTTGCGCGAGCGGATGAGGCCGCGCGCGCCCACGTGCACGTCGCCGGACACCACCGTCACCGCGCAGCACGAGTCCTTCGCCAGCCGGAACAGGTCCATGATGAGCCGCGTGCGCTCGCCGCGATGCACGTGGGACTCCCACTGGTCGAGCATGTCGTCGCGCAGGTCCATCATGCCGCCCATGCTCTCGGTGGCCTGTCCGAAGCGCAGGTGCACCAGCGGCACCGAGGACACGACGACGACGTGCCGGTACTTCTTGCCCACCTCCGGGCGCTCGCGATGCTCACGGCGCCACGCGTCCAGGGCGTTCCACTGCGCGTCGCTCAGCACCGCGTGCTCGACCTTTCCGCTGGAGCGCACCCGCGTGGTACGGCCGCTGCGCAGGTCGAGCGCCACCACGTCCAGGTCGCACGTGTCACCGGCGAAGCGCACCGTCTGGAGGTAGTGCGTCTCTCCCGGCTTGCGCTCGCGCGGCGTCTTGTCGGCCGTCTTGAGCCCGCCGAGCTGGAAGGCCTCGAAGGCGAGCGCCGCGGCGCTGTAGATGTTGCGGTACCACGCGCAGGCCTGGAGCTTCTCGTGCGAGCCCCAGCCGTCGAAGATGTCGTGGTCGTCCCAGGTGAAGAGGCCGGGCACGCGGGCCATCATCGGAGCGATGCCGGAGGAACCGTTCCACCGCTCGCAGTACAGCTCCACGTAGCGGGCCACGAGGTTCTCGTGGAAGTTCTCGGGCAGCTCGCAGGCGAGCTTCTCGTCCAGCGAGAGCTTGCGGAAGTCCACCAGCTCCTGGGACGTGTACCAGATGGAGTCCGCGTACACCTGGTCTCCACCGCCGAGGAGCAGGTGGAAGCCGCCCGCCGGGTCCTCGTGCTGCTCCTTCATGTCGTCCCAGCAGCCGAAGGGACGCGGCATCTTGGACACCGCGTTCCACGCGTCCGCGCTGCCGCCGCCGTTGCAGGAGAAGAAGGCCGCGCGGGGCAGCCCGCCGCGCTCCGGAATCACGACGTCCTTCACGTCATCCACGCCCTCGAGCGGAGCGGCGCCGTCCACGGGGACGAAGCGGTAGGCCACGCGCTTGGGGGCGGCCTCGCGTGGCAGGCGCACGTGCCACTTCCACAGCACGCCGGCCTTGGGGCTCTGGATGGCGGAGAAGTCGGCGGCCACCTCGGGGTGGGGCTCGACGGCGCCGGGGAGCTCCGCCCCGTTCTTGTCGAGGAAGACGAGGCGGAGCGGCGGAGGCCGCGCGGAGTGGGTGCCGGCGAGGTACAGGTTGACGGAGAAGGCCCACGTGTCCGGGGACTGCGAGCCCGCCACGTACAGCATCGGTCCGAGCAGCTTCTTCATGTTGCCCCCCTGTGAAGACGCCAGGACCCGCGGGCCCTGGCGGGACGAGTCTAGCCCTGAGGGCTGTCCCCAAGTTGCCCACAGCCCTGGAGGGCAGGGCTCCATTCACTTCCCGAGGAAGCCGAGCAGCTCGGCGTGGAACTTGTCGGGGGCCTCGAAGTGGGGGACGTGGCCGACGCCGGGGAGCTCCACGAGCGTGGCGTTGGGGATGGCCTTGGCCACGGCCTTGCCGAGCTGCGGGTACTGACCGAGCGTGGCGGCGACGTCGGCGGGCACCTTGCCGCGGCCGATGAAGGTGCGGTCCTCCTGGCCGATGACGAGGAGGGCGCGGGGCTTCACGCGAGGGAACTCGTGGGAGACGGGCTGCTCGTAGATCATCTGCGACGTGGCGGCGGACACCCAGGCGAGGCGGGGGTACTCGGCGCTCTGGAGCTGGCGGGCGAAGAGCTGAATCCAGACGTCGTACTCGGGCTTCCACTTCACGTAGTAGGTCTGGTGGTACTTGCGGGTGCCCTCCTCGGAGGCCTTGAGCTGCTCGCGGTAGTAGGCCTCGGTGGGCTGCCAGGGGACCTTCTCGCGGTAGTCCTCGAGGCCGATGGGGTTCTCCAGCACGAGGTGCGTGGTGGACTCCGGGTACATGAGGGCGAAGCGCGTGGCGAGCATGCCGCCCATGGAGTGGCCCACCACGGTGGTCTCCTTGACGCCGAGCGAGTCGAGCAGCTGCTTCGTCAGCGAGGCGAGCGTGTGGAAGCTGTAGTGGATGTCGGGCTTGGAGGAGCGGCCGAAGCCAATCTGGTCGGGGACGACGACGCGGTAGCCGGCGCCGGCGAGGGCGCGGATGGTGTTCTGCCAGTACGCGCCGAAGAAGTTCTTTCCGTGCAGGAGGACGACGGTGCGGCCATTGGCGCGAGCGGTGGGCTTCACGTCCATGTAGGCCATGCGGAGGTCCTGCCCTTCGAGCGTCACGGGCAGGAACTGCACGGGGTACGGAGAGGGGAAGCCCTCCATGGCGATGCCGATCGGCTCGGCCGCGCGCGCGGGCTGCGTGGGCTGCGCGAGCACGGGCGCGGAGGCCAGCAGGGCGGTGAGGGCCAGGAGAGGGGAACGGACGGACACGGGGCTCGCTCCTTGGGACACAAAGGGTTGTCCACCGTGTGTAGCGCGAGGAGGCGAGGCGCGCAGGGACTTCCGCGGGCGAAGTGAGCCGGGTGTGAGGCGGTGGACCCGCCTTACCCCTCCGCGCCCTCGAAGCTGCGCGGCCGCAACAGGCGCAGCGTCAGCACGAGCGCGAGGAACAGCACGCTGGCGCTCACGGTGACGAAGCGCAGGCCCACGCGGTCCGCCAGCGCGCCCAGGCCCCACACGCCCGCCGCGTACCCTCCGCCGAGCACCATGCTGTAGATGCTGCTCGTCCGCGCCTGCAGCTCCCTCGGCACGCGCGACTGGCAGTACGTGTGCGTCCCGCTCATCAGCATCATGTAGTTGGCGCCCAGCACGAACATCAACACCGCCGCCACCGGCAGCGTCGGCGACAGCCAGTACAGCGCCGACACTCCACCGATGGCGAGCGCCAGGTACCCCAACAACTTCCGCTGCCCCAGCGAGTCCACGAGCGTGCCCACCACCAGCGCCGCCGTCACCGCCCCCGCTCCCTGGCAGGTGACGAGCAACGACGTCGCCGCCGCTCCCTGGCCGAACTCGCGGATGGCGAACACCGGCACCAGGCCGATGAACGGCGCCACCAGCAACGCCACCAGCAGCGTGCTCCACATCATCAGCGAGATTTCCGAATCCTTCCGCGCCACCTCGAAGCCGTGCGCGATCTCCTTCCACAACCCCGACGAGGCCTTCGCCGCCGCGCGCGCGGGCGCCTGCACCCGCGACAGCGCCACCAGCACCGCGACGAAGGACAGCGTGTTCACCAGCAGCGCCCACGACGCCCCGCCCATCCCCAGCACCAC
>NZ_JABBJJ010000474.1 GCF_012933655.1 Pyxidicoccus fallax
TTGCCCGCCTGGTTCGACGACTACAACCGCTGTCACCCGCACCGAGGCCTCAAGATGAAGTCACCCCGCGAGTTCCGTACTGCTAACTCTCAACCCTGAGCTGTCCGATTTGACGGGGGCAACTCCACCTGGCCTGGGTGGAGGGCTGGGTGCGCTACGACGCGAAGCGCGTGCTGCTCGTCTACGGGGACCTGAGCCCGTGGAGCGCGAGCGCCTTCAACGTGTCCGCGCGCAATGACTCCTACCGCGTCATCGCGGAGGACGGCATCGGCTTCTACGGCACGCTGAGCACGCTGCCCGAGCCCCAGCGCGGCTTCCTGCTCGGCCGGCTGTCCGAGTGGGCGGGCGTCCCCGTCCAGCTCCCCACCGAGGAGCCCTCCAGTCAGCACCGGTCCACCGACGTTCGCCGCGTCCGTCCACCGCGCGCGAGGTAGCCGCGAGCACCTGGTCGGGCTGTCCACGCCGCACGGACAGCCCGGTCGGCGTGAGGCCCGGTGCGCACTTCCCACGTGGGTAGAGCCATGGAACGGAGCAGCTGCCCGGTGGCGCGGGCTCCTACGTCCGAATTGGCGCGGGGCGACGCTTCTCCCCAGTGAGTGGCGCGGTCTCCACGTCCGCGTCGGAAGCTTGGCGAGGCGCCTGCTCGCTGGCGTTGGTCCTGTGCCTACGTCCGAAGCGGGGCGCGATGCCTGTCCGGTGGCGCGGGCCCCACGTCCACGTCGGGAGCACAGCGGGACGAGGCGCGGCTACTTCCCACGCCGCGAGCGCAGCGCGGCGAGTCCTCTCCGCAGCGAGCGCAACCTCCTCCGCAGCCACACCTGCCACAGCGAGGGACGCGCCTCCCCGGGCGTCTCCGGGAACCCGGGCTCGGTGGTCGGCGTGCGGCGCCGGCCGGGCACACCGGAGTCCGTGTCCAGCGCGCCCCCGGGTCGCTCCGAAGCCCGCACCCACCGGCGCAGCTCGCGTGCCTCCTCGTCACCGTCGAAGAACTCCTCGTCCTCCTCGGTGACGGCGTCCTGCGGCGAGCGCGGTGGGAACAGCGGCACGTCCCACGACGCGTCCGCCGTCTCCATCGCGGCGCTCAGCGCCCCGTACAGCTCCGCGCCGGACGGGTAGCGCCCCTCGGCGTGCTTGTGCAGCAGGCGCAGGCAGATGGGGTCCAGCGCCCGGGGCACGCGCGGGTTGAGCTCGGACGGAGGCCGCGGCTCGGTGGACTCGATGCTGGCCAGCAGCGCGGACGGCGGCAGCTGGGCCGGGTAGGGGAAGGTGCCGGTGAGCACCTCGTGCAGCACCAGCCCCAGCGAGTACAGGTCATCCGTGGGCTGGAAGGCGTAGCGAGACCCGGACACGCGGGGCCCGAGCCAGAAGCGCAGCGACTCCGGGCTGCGGTGGCTGGGCGTGCCCGGGGGCAGCCGGTCCTCCGTCAGGGGCGGCGTGCACGCGTGGTCTCCCGAGCCGAAGTCCACCAGCACCGGCTGCCCGTCCGACGCGCGGACGATGATGTTGCTGCCCTTGATGTCGCGGTGGAGCACGCCCTCGCGGTGGATGGCGTCCAGCGTGAGCGCCACCTGCGAGAACACCTGCGCCACGCGCCGGGGCGTGGGGTGGCAGCGCAGCGCCCACTCGGACAGCGTGGGACCTTCCACGTAGCCCAGGATGAGCACCATGTAGCCGTCGCGCGCGTCCGGCCACCGGCGGTAGCCCAGCATCTCCACCACGTTGGGGTGCTCCAGGCGCATGAGCACCGCGGCCTCCTTCCACGTGCGCCGGTCCACGCGCGCCTCGTCGTCCCGCGAGGGGCCCTGGAGCGCGAACTTCAGCGCCACCGGCCCGCGCGTCTCCGACTCGGCAAGGAAGATGGCGCCCTGTCCTCCGGTGGCCAGCCTCCGGACGATGCGGAAGGCGCCCACCTCCTCGGAGTTGCGCAGCAGCAGCGGGTGCATGCCGTGGGAGGAGCTCATGGCGTCCACCTCCCGGCGGCGCCGCGCGAGGGGGCTCCTTTCCCCCCGAGCGGGGTGGGAACCGGAGGATGTCGAGGGTCCAGCTTACGTCTGGGGGCAGGGTGGGTGGTCATGGTGCGTGGCATGTGAATTCAACCTGTGGAGTCCATAGCACGCGAGCCGCCTCTTCGGGTAGTCTCCTGCCTTGGACGGTAGGGTTCCGGACATGGGACGTGACGGTTCTCATCTGGGAGAGGCGCGAGGACGATGAACGAGGAACTGGCCATCACCGTGGGAGCGGCCGCGCGGGCCGCGCGGGTCCGGCTCGGACTGACCCAGGCGGACGTGGCCGAACGTGTGGGAATCGCCATGGAGGTCTACAGCCGCATGGAGCGCGGCAAGGTGCTGCCCAGCGTCACCACCCTGCGGCGGCTGTGTCAGGTGCTGCGCATCGGCGCGGACACGCTGCTGGGCCTGGAGGTGGAGGGACTGGATGCGCCACTGGAAGAGGGCGTCGCCGAGCCCGCGCCGGGGGAGGACCCGCCCCGCCTGCGCCGGCTGGTGCGGGCCCTCCGGGCGCTGGACCCGCCGCAGCTCAAGGCGGTGTCGCAGGTGGTGCACGGCGCGCTCGGGCTGCTGCGCAGATGAGCGGGCGCGGCGGGGCGGGAAACTTGCGCGGCCAGGAGCGCGTGCGACGCTCGGGCGTCATGCGTGAGCCCGTCGACCACAAGCTCGCGGTCCTCCTGGGAGGCGCCGCCCGAGAGGCCCGGCAGCGCCTGGGCCTCACCCAGAGCGACGTGGCCGAGCGCATGGGCATGGCCATGGAGGTCTACAGCCGCATGGAGCGCGGGAAGATGCTGCCCCGCGCGCAGACGCTCCGGCGCTTGTGTGACGTGCTGCAGGTCTCCGCCGACACGCTGCTGGGCGTGGGCCGCTCCGGCGCCCCGGTGCCGCTGGTCTCCAAGAAGACGCCGCGCGAGGACCCGGTGGAGCTGCGCCGCATGACGCGCAAGCTGCGGGAATTGGAGCCCGCCCAGCTTCGCGCCGTTTCGCGGGTGGTGAACGCCGTCGTCACGGTGATGCCCCGGCCCGGGGCTCCGGCGGCGGTGTCCCGCCCGGCCCGCAAGCGCCGGGCGACGGGGTAGCAGCCGACCTCACGGGATGAGCCCGAAGGGTGGGGGCATGCCTGCCCGTCCGCCCGCCAACGCCCGGAGCGGGCCTCCGTCGGTCGCCCTCTCCTCATTCGCCTGTCCCTGGGTTAGCACAGGGTTCCGCTCATGCTTCCGCCCCCTCTGCCTCCGGACGAGTCCCAGCGGCTTCAGGCTCTGAAAAGCCTCTGCGTGCTGGACACGCCCTCGGAGGAACGGTTCAACCGCATCGTCCGCGCCGCGGCGCGGCTGTTCGACGTGCCCATCGCGCTGGTGTCGCTTCTGGACGAGGCCCGGCAGTGGTTCAAGGCCCGGGTCGGCCTGTCGGCCACCGAGACGCCTCGGGACGTCTCCTTCTGCGGGCACGCCATCCTCGGCTCCCACACCTTCGTGGTGCCGGACGCGCTGCATGACCCGCGCTTCCACGACAACCCGCTCGTCCTCGGCGCGCCCCACATCCGCTTCTACGCGGGCCACCCGGTGCGGGCGCCGGACGGCAGCCGCGTGGGCACCCTGTGCCTGCTGGACAGCAAGCCGCGCGACTTCTCCGACGCGGACCGCGCCGCGCTGGCGGACCTGGCCGCCTGGGTGGAGCTGGAGTTCGACTCCGTCACCATCCGCCTCGCGCGCGAGGCCCTGGAGGAGCAGCAGCGGCTGAAGAACGAGTTCGTCTCCACGGTGAGCCACGAGCTGCGCACGCCGCTCACCTCCATCCGTGGCTCGCTGTCGCTGCTCGTCGGGGGGATGGCCGGGACGATGGAGCCGCCCGTGGCGGAGATGGTGGGCATCGCCCACAAGAACAGCGAGCGGCTGCTGCGCCTCATCAACGACATGCTGGACCTGGACAAGATGGAGTCCGGCCGGCTGGACCTGCACCCGCGGCCGACGGAGCTGGCGCCGCTGCTCGTCCAGGCGGTGGAGGCGCACCGGGGCTACGCGGACACGTACGGCGTGCGCCTGGAGACGGTGCTGGACCTCGCCGGCGCCCGGGTGGTGGTCGATCCGGACCGGCTGGAGCAGGTGCTGGCCAACCTCCTGTCCAACGCCATCAAGTACTCCCCGCGCGGCGAGCGCGTCACCGTGCGCCTGTCGCGCGAGGGGGCCCGGCTGCGCGTGGGCGTGGAGGACCGGGGCCCGGGCGTGCCCGACGCCTTCCGCTCGCGCATCTTCCAGAAGTTCGCCCAGGCGGATGGCTCGGACACCCGCAAGCGCAGCGGCACCGGCCTGGGGCTGAGCATCGCCCGCGCGCTGGTGGAGCGGCAGGGCGGCACGCTGGACTTCACGTGCGCCCCCGGCGGTGGCACCGTCTTCTGGTTCGAGCTGCCCGAGCGGCCTCCGGAGGCGGGATGAATCCGAGGATAAATCCGGAGCCGTGCCCCATCCGTACCCCGTCCCCCTCCCGAGGAGCGAAGCGATGACGACCCTGCGCAAGGTGATGCTGGTGGACGACGAGGACGACATCCGCACCATCGGCAACCTCAGCCTCAGCCGGGTGGGCGGTTGGCAGACGGTGCTGGCCTCGTCCGGAGCGGAAGCGCTGGAGAAGGCCGCCGCGGAGAAGCCGGACCTCATCCTGCTGGACGTGATGATGCCCGGCATGGACGGGCCCACGACGTTCGGCAAGCTGCGCGCCCAGGAGGCCACCGCGCGCACGCCCATCATCTTCATGACGGCGAAAATCCAGAAGCAGGAGGTGGCCCGCTACCTCGAGCTGGGCGCGCTGGGCGTCATCGGCAAGCCGTTCGACCCCATGACGCTGCCGCAGGAAATCCGGAAGCTGGTGCCGGGATGATGAAGGGTTCGCGCCTGTCCAAGCGCTCGGTGGTGCTGGCGGCGGGCGCGCTGCTGCTCCTGTGCGGCCTGTTCATGACGGGCCGCCCGTGGGCGGTGTCGGAGAACGACCGGTACCGCACGTCCCTGCGGCAGCTCCTCGTGGCCAGCGCGGAGCTGGAGCAGGACGTGCTGCGTGCCCGCCTGGGGCTGCCGGAGGTGCACGGCTCCGGCCCGTCGGACTTCGCCGCGCTGCGGGCCCGCGCGGAGGCGCTGCGCGACTTCCCCTCCTTCCTGCCGGACCAGGACCGCCAGACGCTGGCGGCGACGCTGGAGCGGTACCTCGGCGTGCTGAAGGAGAACGAGGCCCAGCTCGCGAAGTCCCTCGCGGCGCAGGCGCGCGGCGAGACGCGCGAGGCGAACGTCCTCGTGCAGGCCATGCTGGAGCGCTCGGCCCGCGCGGAGGCCGAGCGCCTCATCAACACCTACCTCCAGCTCTACGAGCGGACGCAGACGCGCAACGAGCGCTCGCGCGTGGCCTTCTTCCTCGTGTCGCTGCTGCTGGGCGCCTACGTGATGGTGGTGCTGGTGCGGCTGTCGCGCGCCACCGCCGAGCTGGGCACGCTCAACACGGACCTGGAGCGGCGGGTGGAGGAGCGCACCGCCGCGCTGTCCACGACGAACAGCGAGCTGAGCGTGAGCGAGGCGCGCAAGGCGGCCATCCTCGAGGCCGCGCCGGACGGCGTGCTGCTGTTGGACGGTGAGGGCCGGCTGCTGGAGCTGAACCCCGCCGCGTTGCGCACGTTCCGCCTGACGTCCGCGCAGGCGGTGGGCCGGGACTTCCTGTCGCTGGCGCTGCCCGCGTCGCTGCCGGCCGGAGCGCGCGAGCGCGTGGCCGCGGCCCTGGAGGCGCCCGCGGGCGGGGCCACGCGGCTGGAGTCGCCGTGCCTGCGCGCGGATGGGAGCGTGTTCCCCTCGGAGCTGACCATCGCCCGCGTGCATGGCGACGGGCCGAGGCGCTTCACCGTCTTCGTGCGCGACATCACCGAGCGCAAGGAGGTGGAGCGGATGAAGAACGAGTTCATCTCCACCGTGAGTCACGAGCTGCGCACGCCGCTCACCTCCATCCGCGGCTCGCTGGGCCTCCTGGAGGGCGGCATCATGGGCGAGCTGCCGGCGCAGGCGCTGGACATGGTGCGCATCGCCCGGACGAACACCGAGCGGCTCATCCGGCTCATCAACGACATCCTCGACCTGGAGAAGATGGACGCGGGCAAGCTGGAGCTGAAGCTGGCGCCGCTGGAGTGCGCGGAGCTGGTGGAGGCGACGCTGTCGGGCGTGCAGGGCATGGCGGACACGGCGGGTGTGCCGCTGCGCTCGGACGTGGAGGGCGCGCCGAAGGTGAAGGGGGACCGGGACAGGCTCATCCAGGTGCTGACGAACCTGGTGTCCAACGCGGTGAAGTTCTCGCCCCGGGACGCGCCGGTGACGGTGCGGGTGCGCGAGGAGGCGGGCGGCCGGGTGCGCTTCAGCGTGGTGGACCAGGGGCCGGGGATTCCGGCGGAGAAGCGGAGCCGGCTCTTCGGGCGCTTCCAGCAGCTGGACGGCTCGGACACGCGCTCCAAGGGAGGCACGGGCCTGGGGCTGGCGATTTCGCAGGCCATCGTGGAGCAGCACGGTGGACGCATCGAGGTGGAGAGCGAGGAGGGGAAGGGCTCCACCTTCACCTTCACGCTGGAGCCGCTGAAGCCCGCGTCGGCGGAGGCGGCGTCGGCGGTGCCCCGGGACGAGTCCCGTTACAACGTGCTGGTGGTGACGGCGGACGGGGAGCTGTCCACGCTGCTGCGCGGGCTCCTGTCGCACGAGGGCTACCGGGTGGTGCGGGCGGGCTCGCTGGCGGAGGCGGCGGAGGTGCTGGAGGCGTCGCCGCCGGACGCGCTGGTGGTGGACACGCAGATGCCGGACGGGCAGGCGCTGGACTGGGTGCGGCGCCTGCGCGAGCAGCCGCGCACGCGGGAGCTGCCGGTGCTGGCGCTGTCGGGGCGCTCGGCGGAGGGCGAGGGCGTGGGGATGCCGCTGTGGGTGGACTGGATGGCGAAGCCGCTGGAGGAGACGCGGCTGTTGAAGTCGCTGCGCTACGCCATGCGGCAGCCGGGGCAGGCGCGGGTGCTGGTGGTGGACGACGACGCGGGGACGCGGCGGGTGCTGTGCGCGCAGCTGGAGCGGCTGGGCGTGCAGGTGTTCGAGGCGGCGGACGGTGAGAGCGCGGTGGAGCTGGCGCGCGAGACGACGCCGGACCTCATCGTGCTGGACGTGGGGCTGCCGAGGCTGGACGGCTTCGAGGTGGTGGACATCCTGCGCCAGGGCAAGGGCCGGACGACGCCGCTGATTGTCTTCACGGGGCGGGAGCTGTCGAGCATGGACCAGCGGCAGCTGACGCTGGGGATTACGCGGCACCTGACGAAGGCGCGCTCGTCGGAGGAGGAGCTGGTGTCCTCCGTGCGCGAGCTGCTGAATGGATTGCTGGCGCGGCGCGAGGCCGCGGCGGCGGAGAGAAAGGCACTGTCATGAGTGGGGGCAGGACGCTCCTCTTCCTGGAGGACGACAAGGACCTGCAATCCCTGGTGTGCACGCTCCTGCGGGAGAAGGGCTACCGGGTGGAGTCGGCGCGCAGCGCCCCCGAGGCGCTCGCGGTGCTGGCGAAGGTGCCGGTGGACGCGGCCATCGTGGACGGGCTGCTGCCGGGGATGACGGGAGCGGACTTCATCCGGGAGCTGCGCAAGACGGAGCCGGCGTTGCCGGTGCTGTTCGCGTCGGCGTTCTGGAAGGACCTGAAGAGCCACGAGCTGCTGACGCGGCAGCTGGGGGTGGCGCGCATCATCCACAAGCCGTACCGGCCGGAGGAGCTGCTGGTCTGGGTGGACCAGCTCTTCGCGCCGGTGACGCCGCCTCCTCCGCCGCGCGAGGCGTTCGAGGAGACGGAGGTGGTGGGGGACGACCTGGCGGCGAGCCTGGCCGCGCTGAACGCGGAGTACGGCGCGAGGCTGCGGGAGAAGGTGAGCGGGCTGGAGGCGCTGCTGGGGCGGGTGCGGGC
>NZ_JABBJJ010000475.1 GCF_012933655.1 Pyxidicoccus fallax
ACCTGGAAGTCGAGTCGGCCCAGGTACTCCAGCCCCCCGTCGGCCAGCCGCCGCACCTGGTCCCCCGTGCGGTACAGGCGCTCTCCGGGCGTCGAGGCGAAGGGGTCGGGAATGAAGCGCTCGGCCGTCAGCTCCGGCCGGCCGAGGTAGCCGCGCACCACGCCCGCACCGCCGATGAAGAGTTCCCCGGGCACGCCCACCGGCAACGGCCGCAGGTGCGAGTCGAGGACGTACAGGCGGGTATTGGCGATGGGCTGGCCCAGGCTGATGACGGAAGGCTGGGCGGGCAGGGCGAAGCAGGAGGACCAGACGGTGGTTTCCGTCGGCCCGTACATATTGAGAACGGAGGGCACGCGCTCGCGCAGCTGGCGGGCCACCTCCAGCGGCAGGGCCTCGCCACCGACGAGCAGCTGCTGGAGTGAGCGCAGGGCCTCGGCACTGGCGGAGTCGAGCAGCAGGGCGCGCGCCAGGGACGGCGTGCACTGCAGGTGGGTGATGGCGTGCTGGCGCACGGCGCGCGGCAGCCAGTCGGGACTCAGGGTGTCGGCCTGCAGCAGGACGCGGAAGCCACGCGCCAGCGTCCAGAGCAGCTCGAGGACGGAGATGTCGAAGGACAGGCGGGTGACGGCCAGCCAGGCGGCGTGAGGGGGCCGCGCGAGGTGGGCGTCCATGCCGGTGAAGAAGTTGGAGACGGTGCGGTGGGGCACCTGGACACCCTTGGGGCGGCCGGTGGAACCCGAGGTGAAGAGGACGTAGGCCAGCGAGTCGGAGGTGGCCAGCGGCGCGGGCGCGTGCGTGGGCAGAGCGCGCAGCGACGCGTCGTCCAGGGACACCACGCGAGCGCCCAGCGTCTCCGGCAGCCGGGCCAGCAGCGAGGGCTGGGCCACGAGGACGGCGGGACGCGCGTCCTCGAGCATCCACGTCAGACGCTCGCGAGGGTAGGACGGGTCGAGAGGGACGTAGGCGCCGCCAGCCTTGAGGATGGCGAACAGGCCCACCACCAGCTCCAGGGAGCGCTCGGCGCACAGGCCGACACGTACCTCGGGGCCAACGCCCAGCGAGCGCAGGTGCCAGGCGAGCTGGTTGGCGCGCGCGTCGAGCTCCCGGTAGGTGAGCCACGTGTCCTCGAAGCCGAGGGCGGGCGCGTCGGGAGTGCGGGCCACCTGCTGCTCGAAGAGGTGGTGGATGCAGGCCTCGGCCGGGAAGTCGGTGGCCGTGTCATTCCACTCCACCAGCAGCTGGCGACGCTCCGCCTCGGTGAGCAGGGAGATGTCGCTCAGCCGGGCGGCGGAGGCCAGGGCGCGCAGGGAATTGCGCCAGTGTTCGAGCAGCCGCTGCATGGATGCGGCCTCGAAGCGGGGGGCTTCGTAGACGGCTCGCAGACGCAGCGACGAACCCGGAAGGACGAAGAGGGTGAGCGGGTAGTTGGTGCGCTCGTAGGCCTCGACATCCTCCACCCGGAGCGAGCTTGCCCCCGACAAGGATGCATCGAGCGGGTAGTTCTCGAAGACGAGCAGCGAGTCGAACAGCGAGACGCCCCGAGGCACCTGACTGAAGGACTGTATCTGGACGAGCGGAGAGTGCTCGAACTGGCGCAGCTCGAGCTGCTGGGCCTGGAGCGACTGGAGCCAGGGCAGCAGGGTCGAGGCCTCCGAGGGCAGACGGATGCGCGCGGGCAGGGTGTTGATGAAGATGCCGACCAGGGTGTCGGAGCCGGGCAGCTCGGGAGGACGGCCCGCGACGGTGTTGCCGAAGACGACGTCCTGCTCACCCGAGTGCTGGGAGAGCACGAGTCCCCACGAGGCGATCGCCAACGTGTGAAGCGTGAGCTGATGCTGACGAGCGAAGGCCTGCAGGGAGGCCGTGTCCTCGGCGGAAAGGACGACATCGAGGGTGGAATGGCTGGGCTGCTCGCCCCGCGGCGGCGCGGCGTGCGTGTCCGCCGGGAGCGGCGTGGGAGAGGTGAAGCCTTCCAGGTAGGAGCGCCAGAAGGCCTCGTCGCCGGAAGCGTCGCGGCGCTGCAGCCAGTCGATGTAGTCGCGGAAGGGCGCCCTGGGCGCGGGCTGCGGCGCGGAGCCGGAGCGGAAGGCCTCGTAGAGGGAGAAGACCTCGCTGATGAGCAGGCCAATGCTCCAGCCATCCACCAGCAGGTGATGGTGACTCCAGAGGAAGCGCACGGACTCCTTCCCCAGGCGGATGGCCGTCAGTCGCACCAGGGGCGCACGGCGCAGCTCGAAGCCGCGCTGCGGGTCCTCGGTGAGGAGCTGCTCGAAACGGGCCTGCTGCTCATCGGCGGGCAGGGTGCTCCAGTCGAGCATCTCGAAGGGCAGCTCCACCTGGGAGTGGACCACCTGCAGCGGCGCGCTGAGCCCCTCCCAATGGAAGGAGGAGCGCAGGAGGGTGTGGCGCTGGAGGCAGGCCTTCCATGCGTCGAGGAACGCCGACAGGTCCAGTGCGGAGGTGACCGTCCAGGAGAGCTGCTGGAAGTAGCTGGAGGAGCCCGGAGAGAACAGGGCGTGGAAGAGGATGCCCTGCTGGGTGGGTGAGAGCGGGTAGATGTCCTCGACGTCCGGCCCGCTCTGTTGCAGCAGCGAATCGAGCGAGGGCTGGGATAGAGCGGCGAGCGGGAAGTCGCCCGGAGAGAAGCGTCGGGCGTCCTCGGAAGCGCGCAGGGAGATGAGCGCGCGCAGGTGGTGCAGGAAGCGCCCGGCCAGCGACTCGATGGTGGAGGCGTGGTGCAGGTGGGCGCTGTAGCCGAAGGCGAGCCGCAGGCAGCCCTGGAAGACGGAGCCGTTGATCTCCAGCGCATGCTGGCGCGTGCCCGACGGAGCAAGCGTGCCGCCAGGGGACTCGGAGGCTGGGATGAAGAGCTGGCTGGACGCGGCCGAGGCGTCGAGCTGGCCGAGGTAGTTGAAGGCGACCTGCGGCGTGGGCAGGGCCTGGAGCCGCTGGGCCACGTCGTCAGGCCCGAGCCACTTCAGCAGACCGAAGCCGATGCCATGGTGGGGCATGCGGCGCAGCGAGTCGCGCACGGCCCGCAGGCACTCACCGGCCGAGCCGTGTGACGGCACGGACAGCAACACGGGCGTGAAGGACGTGAACCAGCCCACGGTGCGCGAGACGTCCACGTCGTCGAAGAGCTCCTCGCGGCCGTGGCCCTCCAGGTCGATGAGCACTCCGGACTGGCCGGTCCACTCGGAGAGGGCCCGAGCCAGGGCGGTGAGCAGCACGTCGTTGATGTGCGCGCGCCAGGCGGTGGGCACCTCCTGCAGCAGCAGCTTCGTCTCCTCCGCGTCGAGGGCGACGGAGACGGAACGCTCGGAAGCGTGCGTGTTGGCGCCGGAGGCGTCGGTGGGCAGCGGCGCCACCCGAGCGCGGGCCTCGTCCAGCCAGAAGGAGGCCGCCTCGGAGGACAGCGACTCGGAGCGGGCGTGGTCCTGAAGTCGGCGAGCCCAGGCCTGGAACGACGTCGTCTTCGCCGGCAGCGAGGCGGCGGAGCCTTGCTGGAGCTGCCGGTAGGCGGACTCGAGGTCTTCCAACAACACACGCCAGGAGACGCCGTCGATGACGAGGTGGTGCGCGACGACCAGCAGGCGCTGTTGGCCGTTGCCGAGGTGGAAGAGGGCGGCGCGCAGCAGGGGAGGCTGAGAGAGGACGAAGCCGGCCTGGAAGCGCGAGGCCTCGGCTTCGAGCGCCGCGGGCTGCTCGGAAGCAGGCGTGGAGGAGAGGTCCACCTGGAGCAGGTGGAAGGTCGCCTCGTTGGGGCTGGCATTCTCCTGCCGCCAGAGGCCATCCGCCTGTTGGAAGCGCAGGCGGAGGGCATCGTGGTGGGCCACCACGAGCGCCAGTGCCTTCTCCAGGAGCGTGGGCTCCAACGGCGAGCGCGAGGCCAGGAGCACCGCCTGGTTGTAGTGGTAGGCGTGCTCCGCATCATGCGCCAGCAACTGGTGCTGGGCCGGCGTCAGCGGCACCGGACCCGTGATGGGGTCCTGCTCGGCGAGCGTCGCGGAGGCGGACTTCACGACGAGGGCCAGCTGCGCCACCGTCTGGTGCTGGAAGAGCTGACGGGTGGCGAGCACCAGGCCCGCCCGCCGTGCCCGGGCGACGACCTGGAGGCTGATGATGGAGTCGCCGCCCAGCTCGAAGAAGTTGTCGTGAATGCCCACCTGCTTCAGGCCGAGCACCTGCGCCCAGATGTCACACAGCCGCTGCTCCACCTCGTTGCGAGGCGCGACGTACTCGGCGCGGGTCGCCAGCGCGGCGTCCGGCGCGGGCAGGGCCTTCCGGTCCACCTTGCCGCTGCTCGTCAGGGGCAGGGTCTCCAGGGGGACGAAGGCCGAGGGCACCATGTACTCGGGCAGCTTCGTCTTCAGGAAGTCGCGCACCTCGGTGATGGAGGGCGCCTGCGCACCCGAGGACGACACGACATAGGCCACCAGCCGCTTGTCGCCACGGGAGTCTTCACGCACCACCACCACGGCCTGACGCACCTGCGGGTGCTGCTCCAGGGCCGCTTCGATTTCACCCAGCTCGATGCGCAGGCCGCGCACCTTCACCTGGAAGTCGAGCCGGCCCAGGTACTCGATATGGCCGTCGGCCAGCCAGCGCGCCTTGTCGCCGGTGCGGTAGAGACGGGCACCGGGCTGGGAAGAGAAGGGGTCGGGGATGAAGCGCTCGGCGGTGAGCTCGGGCCGGGCGAGGTAGCCGCGACCGACCTGGATGCCACCGATGAAGAGTTCACCGGGCACGCCCACCGGCACCGGACGCAGGTGCGCGTCGAGAATGCGGATGGAGGTATTGGCAATGGGACGGCCGATGGGAATGGAGCGGCGTCCCTCTTCAGGCAGGCAGTGGAAGGCGGTGACGTCGACGGCGGCCTCGGTGGGGCCGTAGAGGTTGTGCAGGCCCACGCCGGGCAGCCGCTGCATGCAGCGCTGCGCCAGCTCGGCGGAGAGGGCCTCGCCACTGCACACCACGCGCCGCAACGACGCGCACCGCTGCAACCCCGGCTCCTCCAGGAAGACCTGGAGCATGGAGGGCACGAAGTGCAGCGTGGTGACGTGCTGCTCGGCGATGAGGCGCACCAGGTAGTCGGGCTCCTGGTGGCCGCCAGGGCGCGCGAGCACCAGGCGGGCGCCCGTCATCAACGGCCAGAAGAACTCCCAGACGGAGACGTCGAAGCTATAGGGCGTCTTCTGCAGCACCACGTCTTGGCCTGAGAGGCCATAAGCCTGCTGCATCCAGAGCAGGCGGTTGACGACGGCGCGGTGGGCATTCATGGCGCCCTTGGGGCGGCCGGTGGAGCCCGAGGTGAAGATGACGTAGGCCAGCGAGTCCGGGGTGGCCAGCGGCGCGGGCGCGTGCGTGGGCAGAGCGCGCAGTGCCTCGTCACTCAGAGCCACCACGGTGGCCCCCGGCGTCTGCGGCAAGCGGGTCAGCAGGGCGGGCTGCGCCAGAAGCACGGCGGGACGCGCGTCCTCCAGCATCCACTCCAGACGCTGACGGGGGTAGGACGGGTCGAGCGGGACGTAGGCGCCGCCGGCCTTGAGGATGGCGAACAGGCCCACCACCAGCTCCAGGGAGCGCTCGGCGCACAAGCCGACGCGCACCTCGGGCCCGACGCCCAGCGAGCGCAGATGCCAGGCGAGCTGGTTGGCGCGCGCGTCGAGCTCCCGGTAGGTGAGCCACGCGCCCTCGAAGCCGAGGGCAGGCGCATCCGGCGTGCGCGCCACCTGCTGCTCGAAGAGGTGGTGGATGCAGGTGTCCACGGCCAGGGGCACGCGGGTGTCGTTCCACTCCACCAGCACGCGCTGACGCTCGGCTTCGTTGGAGAGCGGCAGGGACGACAGGCGCGTGTCGGGTCTGGAGACAGCCGCCTCCATCAGCACCTGCAGGTGCTCCAGCATCCGAGCCATCGTGTCCGCGTCGTACAGGTCGGTGCTGTAGTCGGCGAGGCAGGCCAGGCCCTCGGGTGTTTCGCTGATGGAGAGCGAGAGGTCGAACTTCGCGGTACCCGTGCTGCTCTCCACGCTTCGCAGGGCGAGGCCCGGCAGCTTCAGCTCCGTAGCGGGAGCGTTCTGAAGAACGAGCTTCACCTGGAACAGCGGCGCGTGGGCGAGGCTGCGCTCGGGGTTGAGCACGCGCACCAGCTCCTCGAAGGGCACGTCCTGGTGCGCATAGGCACCCAGCGCCACCTGACGCGTGCGGCCCAGCAGCTCACGGAAGGTGGGGTCTCCGGATAGGTCCCCACGCATGACGAGCTGATTGACGAAGAAGCCAATGAGGCCCTCGGTGTCGGCATGGGTGCGGCCAGCGATGTCGGTACCCACGACAACGTCCGTCTGCCCGGAGTAGCGAGACAGCAGAACCTGGAAGCCGGCGAGCAAGGCCATGAAGGAGGTGACGCCCTCGCGCTGGCAGAGCGCCTGGAGCGCCTTGGACACAGTCGCGGGCATGAGCCGCGAGAGGGTGGCGCCGCGGTAGGACTGCACTGCCGGGCGGGGCCTGTCGGTGGGCAGCTCGAGCACTCGCGGCGCACCGGCGAGCTGCTGGCGCCAGTAGGAGAACTGAGCTTCGAGGGCCTCGCCCTGGAGCCACTGGCGCTGCCAGGCGGCGAAGTCGGCGTACTGCACGGGCAGCTCGGGCAGGGGCGAAGACTGGCCTTGCGAGAAGGCCTCGTAGAGCGCCGCGACCTCACGCACCACCACACCCGTGGACCAGCCATCGGAGATGATGTGGTGCATGTTGAGCACCAGCACGTGCTGCTGCGCTTCGAGCTTCAGCAGCAGGGCACGCAGCAGCGGGCCATGCGCGAGCGAGAAGGGCTTGCGGCACTCGGCCTCGACGAGGCGGCGGGCTTCGGCCTCGCGCGCCTCGGCGGACAGGGCGCTCAGGTCCACGCGCTCCAGGGGGAAGGGTGCGGGTGGCGCGATGACCTGGAGAGGTTGATCGGCGTCAGCGGGGAAGGAGGTGCGCAGCACTTCATGGCGGCGCATCAACTCGGAGAGGCTGCGCTCCAGGGCAGCCACGTCCAGCGAGCCCTCCAGGCGCAGCGGCGCGGGCATGTTGTAGAGCGCGCTGTCGGGGATGAGCTGGTCGAGGAACCATAGACGCTGCTGAGCGAACGACAGCGGCAGTGCGTCTGTTCTCTCCACCGGTCGCAGCGGCGGCAAGGCCAGCGCACGCTTCGAGCGGATGGAGGTCTCCACGGCCCGGGCGAGCATCTCGAGCGTGGTCGCCTCGAAGAGGGTGGGCAGGGGCACCTCCACACCGAACGAGGTGCGGATGCGCGAGGCGACCTGGGTGGCCAGCAGCGAGTGGCCGCCGAGCTCGAAGAAGTTGTCGTGGATGCCGATGCGCTCGACGCGCAGCACCTCGCTCCAGAGGGAGGCGAGCTTCTGCTCCGTCTCGCTGCGAGGCGCGACGTACTCGACGCGGGCGGAGAGCGCCCCGTCCGGCGCGGGCAGAGCCTTCCTGTCGAGCTTGCCGTTGAAGGTGAGGGGCAGGGCCTCCAGGGCAACGAAGGCCGAGGGCACCATGTACTCGGGTAGCTGCTGCTTGAGGGCCTCGCGCAGCGCGCTGGCGTCGGGCGCCTGCGCCCCCGAGGGCGGCACGACGTAGGCCACCAGCCGCTTGTCGCCCGCGACGTCCTCGCGTGCCACCACCACCGCCTGCCGCACCCGCGGGTGCTGCTCCAGCGCCGCTTCGATTTCTCCCAGCTCGATGCGGAAGCCGCGCACCTTCACCTGGAAGTCGAGTCGGCCCAGGTACTCCAGCCCCCCGTCGGCCAGCCGCCGCACCTGGTCCCCCGTGCGGTACAGGCGCTCTCCGGGCGTCGAGGCGAAGGGGTCGGGAATGAAGCGCTCGGCCGTCAGCTCCGGCCGGCCGAGGTAGCCGCGCACCACGCC
>NZ_JABBJJ010000476.1 GCF_012933655.1 Pyxidicoccus fallax
CCGCCCACGCCACTCCCGCCGCCGCCTGCTCCATCCCGCCCACCTCCACGGGCAAGAGGACAGAGCAACCGCCGTGCCTGCCGGCTCTACCTGGGAAGTCGTCCCGGCACCCGTCTCATATCGGGTAAAGCAGCCCGTCTTCCGGACGGACATCCGCACACCACCCCACCTCTCAGGGCCTGAGAGTGCCGGGGCGGGCGAGGGCGCTAGAAACGGGAGATGGCGAAGAAGGCCTTTATCTTGTCGTTCGTCTCGCGCAGCCGCTCACTCAGGGTGCGGACGAAGGTCCAGAGCAGCACGTACGCCAGGTCCTTGTCGGTGAACATGAGCTGGTCCAGCTTGGACCGCTCGATGACCCACACCGTGCAGCTCACGTGGGCGATGGCGTCCGCGGAGCGGGGAGAGTCTTCGATTACCGCCATTTCTCCGAAGTATTGCCCGGGCTCCAGGATGGCGAGCGCCTCCTCGCCGATGCCGGGCACCGTCTTCGAAATGCGCACCTTGCCCGACTCGATTACGAACATCTCCTGGCCGGCCTCTCCCTCGCGAAAGAGGAAGGCGCCCGCCGGGTAGTTCCGGGAGTGGCCGATTTGCGCCACCTTGGCGAGCTGGCCCTGGGTCAAACCCTCGAACAGCGCAACCTTTTTGAGGACGGCGGCATCCATGAGGCCAGCTTCGTATCACGCACGTGAAGGGCTCTGGTACCTTCGCGGCTCCAACAGGACAGGGAGATTCCGGTGGCCGAGGAGAAGATCAACAAGGTGACCATCATCGGCTCGGGGCCGGCGGGCTACACCGCGGCCATCTATGCCGCGCGCGCCAACCTGCAGCCCGTGGTCTTCGCGGGCGGGCCCACGCTGGACCATCCCCAGCGCGTGCCGGGTGGCCAGCTGATGGTGACGACGGACGTGGAGAACTACCCGGGCTTCCCCGAGGCAATCACGGGCCCGGAGCTGATGGAGCGGTTCCAGAAGCAGGCCGAGCGCTTCGGCACCGTCATCCACATGGAGAACGTGGTGAAGGTGGACTTCTCCCAGCGCCCCTTCCTCATCCAGGGAGAGAGCGTGAGCTACCGCTCGGAGACGGTCATCATCTCCACGGGCGCCACGGCCAAGTGGCTGGGCGTCAAGGGCGAGGACGCCTACAAGAACCGCGGCGTGTCCGCGTGCGCCACGTGTGACGGCGCGTTCTTCAAGAACCAGGACGTGCTCGTGGTGGGCGGCGGCGACACGGCCATGGAAGAGGCCACGTACCTGGCGAAAATCGTCAAGCACGTCACCGTCATCCACCGCCGCGACACGCTGCGCGCCTCCAAGGTGATGCAGGAGCGCGCGCTGCAGAACCCCAAGATCTCCTTCCTGTGGAACTCCGCGGTGGAGGAGGTGCTGGGCGACAACAAGGGGATGAACGGCGCGGTGGTGCGCAACCTCAAGACGGGTGACAGCCAGCTCATCAAGGCCACCGGTCTGTTCGTGGCCATCGGCCACACGCCCAACACGGAGCTGTTCCAGGGCGTGCTGGAGACGCACCAGGGCGGCTACCTCAAGACGGTGCCGGGCAGCACCCGCACCAACATCGAGGGCGTGTTCGCCTGCGGCGACGTGCAGGACAGCTACTACCGCCAGGCCATCACCGCCGCCGGCACCGGCTGCATGGCGGCCATCGACGCCGAGCGCTGGCTCATCGAGCACGGCGAGTAGCCCGTGCCCCTCGCCGCGCGACACCGGCGAGCACTTCCCAGGCCGGCCCGCTTCCACGGGCCGGCCTTTGCCATTCCCGCGGTAAGGAACGCACGAATCCCATGAGCAAGAAGCAGAAGACGGTGGCGGTGCACGCCGGCTCGCGGCTGACCGGCAGCAAGGCGGTGCCGGTGTCGCCGGCCATCTACCCGGCGGCGGTGAACTGGTTCGACAGCAGTGACGACCTGGACGGCGCGCTGGACGGCAAGGACTACGCCTACGCCCGCATCAGCGCCCCCAACACCACGCTGCTGGAGGAGGCCGTGGCCGCGCTGGAGGGCGCCGACGCGTGCGTCGCCTACGCCAGCGGCATGGCCGCGCTGCGCTCCGTCTTCGAGGCCCAGGGCTTCCGGCCCGGGGACCGGCTGGTGATGCCGGCGGACGGCTACGGCGTCACGCGGCTGCTCTACAAGAACCTGTGCGCCGCGCTGGGCGTGGAGCTGCACGCGCTTCTGATGACGGACGCGCGCACGCCCGAGCGCATCCGCGAGTTGAAGCCGCGCATGGTGCTGTCGGAGAGCATCACCAACCCGCTCTTGCGAGTGCCGGACCTGCGCGCGCTGGCGAAGGCGAGCCACGACGTGGGCGCGGCCTTCGTGGTGGACGCCACCTTCCCGTCGCCCGTGGGCCAGCGCGCGCTGGACTTCGGCGCGGACTACGCGGTGCAGTCCACCAGCAAGTGGCTCAACGGCCACAGCGACGCGCTGGGCGGCACGGTGAGCGCCTCGGCCGCGCGCATCGCCCCGCTGCGCTCCGCGCGCATCCTCGCGGGCGACGTGCTCGGACCCTTCGAGGCGTGGCTCACGCTGCGCGGCCTGCGCACCCTGCCGGTGCGGATGAAGGCCCACGCCGAGCACGCCGCGCACGTGGCCCGGCGGCTGTCGGACTCGCCGCTGCTCGAGCGCGTCATCTACCCGGGACTGCCCTCGCACCCGGACCACGCGGTGGCGAAGGAGCTGCTCAACGGCGGCGGCCCCATGGTGGCGTTCGAGGTGAAGGGCATCGGCCGGCCGGAGTCGATGCGCTTCCTGGAGCACCTGCGCATCTGCAAGCCCGGCCCGTCGCTGGGCGACGTGTGCACGCTGGTGATGCACGCGGCCAGCGCGAGCGCGCGGCGCATGACGGCGGAGGAGCGCGCCGCCGCCGGCATCCAGGAGAACCTCATCCGCGTGTCCGTGGGGCTGGAGGACCCGGACGACATCGTCGAGGACCTGCTCGGCGCCGTGGCCCAGGTGGTGCGCCGGTGAAGATGGTCGACGTGGGAGCGAAGCCGAAGACGGAGCGCGTGGCGGTGGCCACCGCGCGGTTGCGCATGCTCCCCGCCACCCGCGAGCGCATCCTCGCGGGGAAGGTGGAGAAGGGAGACGTGCTCGCCGCGGCGCGGCTGGCCGGCATCATGGCCGCCAAGCGCACGCCGGACTTCGTCCCCCTGTGCCATCCCATCGCCCTCTCCGGCGTGGAGGTGACGCTCACGCCGGAGGAAGCGGGCCTGTCCGTCCGCGCGCAGGTGAAGACGGTGGACCGCACCGGCGTGGAGATGGAGGCCCTCACCGCGGCGTGCGCGGCGGCGCTCACCGTCTATGACATGTGCAAGAGCGTGGACCGCGGCATGGTGCTGGAGGCGGTGCAGCTCGAGCACAAGGCGGGAGGCCGCTCCGGCACGTGGCACCGGGATGCCGGGGACACCGAGGCCACCCAGGAGGCCCTACCGCTCCCGGCGCGGGGTGGGAAGCGGCGTGGGAGCGCGGGAGGGAAGCGCGGTGGCGCGGAGGAAGTCTCGCCCGCGGCGCGGTCCGGAAAGCGCGCGAAGCGGCCCCGCGAGGCCGAGGGACTGCGCACCGCGCTGGAGACCGTCGTGCGCGCCGGGAAGCGGACGAAGCGCGGCGGGTAGGGCGGAGGACTCGTGAGGAGGGGAGCGCCGTCTCCCTCCACCGCGACTACTTCGCCCGCCAGGACACGGAATAGGTGGCGCCATCGCCGTCGCGGGAGAGCACCTCCACGCGCGCGTCGCGGGCGCCCACCAGTTCCAGCCCCGCCTCCAGGACGCCCTGGTAGTAGCCGGGCCTGTCCATCACCTCGTTGATCCACAGCTCGCAGTGCGTGGGGCCGCACTGCGTGAAGCGGGACTCCACGTAGTTGTCCGCGCTGCGGAACGTCTCGTTCATCCTGCGCAGCGAGCGCAGCGGCCCGAGCAGTCGCGCCATGCTCACCATGGCCCGCCCCATCGTCGTCAGCTCCACGCCGCGCACCAGCGCGCGCCCCAGCAGCCGGTAGCTCTCGTCCAGGGGGGTGGTGGGGTAGAGGTCCGCCGCGATGATGGCCAGGCTGCGCCGCCACGTGTCGAAGCTGTAGGCCGGTCGCAGCCGCTCCGTCACGTCCAGCCCCACCTCCTTCAGCGCCGCGTATGCCGTGGGAGACAGGCGCAGGCGGACGGCGGGCTGGAGCAGCCAGCTCACGGTGTGCTCGAAGATGAGGCGCCGTTGGGGCACGGGCTCGGCACGAACCTGCTCTCCCAGTGCCCGCATGGTGGCTCTCCTCGATGAGCCCGGCCGATGTGGTGCGCCGGGACCGCAGTATGGAGAAGAACCCCGACACCTCGTCCGCGGCCACCGGGACTCCCGGTGACTCCCCGACGTCGTCCCGAGGGCGTGTTCATCACCCGACGGCGACAGCGCGCCGCCGTCCAGCAGCCGTTCGCGAGGGGACGCTTCCGGCCGCTACCGCGCGCCGCCAGCCTCCGCGCGCAGCCGCTCCAGGAAGAAGGCCACCACCACGAGCGAGTGGGTGATGTGGCCCTCCAGGATGAGCCGGGGCACGTCCGCGCGCGGGTGCAGCTCCACCACGATGTCCTCGCCCTCGTCCTGCTTCCCCGCGTGGTGCTTCACGCAGTCCAGCGCCAGGTAGCTGAAGCAGCGGTTGGGCTGGAGCGCGGGGTTGGGGTGCACGTCGCCGAGCGGCACCACCCGCCCCGGCACGTAGCCCGTCTCCTCCTCCAGCTCGCGCGCCGCGGCCACCGCCGGGTCCTCGCCGGGCTCCACCATGCCGCCCGGCACCTCCAGCGTGGGGGCCTGGACGCCGAAGCGGTACTGCCGCACCAGCACGAGCTGGTCCTCCGGCGTCACGGCGATGACATTCACCCAGTCCGAGCAGTCCACGAGCACGCGAGGGTGCTCCTGGTGGGTGCGCGGGTCGGCCCACCGGTCCTCGCGGACCTTGAGGACGCGGTAGTCGTGCTCCAGCCCTTGGCGCAGGCGCAGCCAGGGCTTCACCGTCTGGGACACGTGGCTCTCCTTCAGGGGGGCGGGCTCGCGGGGACTCCACGCGCGTGGAGCCCCGAAGGCCCGTTCAGTTGAGCAGCGAGGCGCGCTCGCGCAGCTCCCGCGCCGTCAGCTCCAGCCTGTCCCGGTCCGGCGCCTCGGGCGACAGCTCCAGGCAGCGCTCCACGTCCTTGAGCGCGGCGCGGTAGGCCCCCAGGTTGGCCAGCAGCGCCGCGCGCGTGCGCAGCTCGCCGGGGTGGTCCGGTGCCAGGAGCAACAGCAGGTCCACCACCGCCAGCCCGCGCTCGCAGTCCTCGCGGCCCAGGTACACCCGCCGCAGGTTGGACAGCATCCGGTAGGTAATCAACTCCACCGGCGCCGGCGCCAGCATGCTCCGGTCGAACTTGAGCTGCGGCGCCACGCGCTTGAGCAGCTCCTCGCACCCATGCTCGGTGAGGATGTCCCCATGGTGGAACGGGTCCATCACGAGCTTGTGGTCGCCCGCGTCATGCGCCACCAGGAAGTGGCCCGGGAAGGGCACGCCGTACAGGGAGATGCCCGCGCGCCGCGCCACCTCCAGGTACACCACCGACAGCGTTATCGGCAGGCCCACCTTCCGCTCCAGGACCTGGTCCAGGAAGCTGTTCTCCGGGGAGTGGTAGTCCTCCTCGTTCCCCCGGAAACCTTCGATGTCCGCCAGCACATGACGCAGGGCGCGCAGGGGCGCCAGCGCCTCGCCCTTTTCCTTGAGCCGCTCGGCCTCCACCTGCACCCGGCACGCCAGCACGTCCAGCATGTGCAGGCAGCCAGGCGCGTCCAGGCCAGGGCGGCCGAGCGTGGCGATGGCCAGGGCGGCCAGGTCCAGCCGGGGAGGCTCCGCGGCCAGGGCCGACACCAACCGCTCCCGGGCCAGCGGAGGGCTGAATCCAGAGGGAATGCTCACGGCGGGAACGAGTAACCCACGGCGGGCCGGACGGCAAAGGCAGGCGGGCGAACGTCAGATTGCTGGCGGAGCAAGCGGCAGCCTTCCCTTGATTTCAGCGCGCAGGGCAACCTGGGCCGAAATCAGCCCGGACAGGATTCCATCCTCGAACTCGAATGTAGGGTGTTCCTTGAGTTCCGGAAAGTCGTGGGGGTTGCGTAGCTCCTCGGGGGTGATGTTGGGCACCGCCTCGCGGGCGAGCCGCAGCACCTTGGCCTGCTGCTGGGCAATCATCCTCTCGAAGAGCTGGGACGACAGCGCCAGCATCTCCTCGGCCACCTGCTCCGTCATACGGGTGTCTACTCCTGGGCGATGTCCCACTTGGCCCGGCGGTAGCTGTAACGGAATGCGGCCGCGTCCGCCTCCTTTGCGTCACCTTCCGCCTCCCGGCCGTCCAGGAAGGCCACGAAGTCGAGCTGGCGGTCCTCCCGGCCGTACTCGGCGTCGAAGAGGCGGACGAGCTCGTTGGCGGGGAGGGTGCGGCGGCCGGCCACGTCCACCAGGGGGACGCGCAGGCCCTTCATGTCCTGGGAGGGAGCGTACGACTTCCACACCAGCTCGGTGCACACGAGCGTCTGGTCGGAGAAGAAGTCGAAGTTGAAGTCATAGGGGCGGCCCTGGAAGGTGAAGGCGCGCAGCACGGCGCGGGCCTTCTCCAGGCGGGACACGCGCGGGCGCATGACGCCCAGGTAGTCCACGCGCATGCCGTGTTCCAGGCCGGTGAAGGACACGCCCTCGCTGATGGACTCGATGATGCGGATGGGGTCTCCGTGCGCGTCCTTGCCGGTGTACTCGGCCCACTTGGCGGGGAAGGCGCGCGCCAGGTGCTGGGTGAAGGAGGCGGGCTTGCCGGGCAGGGTGGCGACCCAGGCCTTCACGTCCGCGTCCGCGTCGAAGTAAGCCGAGAGCTCCTCGGGGGTGCCCACGAAGAGCTCGGCATGCGGCCAGAAGCCGGGCAGGCCGATGTTGGAGAGGTACCAGTTCTGCCGGGCCACCATGATGTCGCCGGGCTCCATGCGCTTGAGCACGGAGAGCACCTGCTCGCGGGCGATGAGCGGCTGGCCGAGGCGGCGCACGCGGGTGTCGCCCATCCACTCGGCCACGGCGCGCTGCACGGGGAAGAAGGCGCGCTGCGCGCCGTCCTGGGTGATGTCCGCCGCCGCCTTGGCGAAGAGGGTGGGACCGCGCTTCACGAGCAGCCCCTTGGCCACCTTGCTGTTCTCCTTCATCTCCTGCATCACCCACGGCACGCGCGGGGCGTCGAGGGCGCCGGCCTTCACCAGCAGGGGCCGCAGCTGCTCCTTGTAGCCGTCACCGGTGATGAGCTGGGTGGTGGTGGCCACGTGGATGACCTTCTGCTTGAAGCGAGCGAAGGCGCGCGGGGGCAGGCCGTACTCGGGCGCGGGCTCGTCGAGGAGCACCTCCAGCTGCTTGCGGCCGCCGGCCAGCTCCGCGTAGGTGAGCCCGTGGGCCAGCTCCGTGGTGAGCGCGCCGTGGGTGAGCAGGAAGCCCCAGGCGTGCTTCTTCGGCTGGGTGAGGGAGGGCACCTTCACGAAGTCCCAGTAGCGCTGGCGGATGACCTCGGTGGAGACGAAGTAGTCGAAGAAGGCCGCCCACGTCGTGAGCAGGTGCTGCTTCTGGTCCGGCGTGTACGGCTCGCTCTGCTTCTGGAGGTAGACGCCGCGCGACTTCTTCACCGTCTCCTGCAGGCTCCTCAGGCCGAGCGCGTAGCGCTCCAGCTGCGCGAGGTCCCGCTGCGCCTGGGCGACGAAGGCGTCGTCGTCGAGGTCGTAGACATTGCCCGGCGCGGCGGCCTGGATGGCGCTGACGGCGGGCTGGACGGGGGGCGTGCTGGCGAGCGTGAGCCAGGCGAGCAACAGGGGCTGGCTCTTATACACCTCTGACGC
>NZ_JABBJJ010000477.1 GCF_012933655.1 Pyxidicoccus fallax
ATGGCAGCAAGGCGGGCTTCGCGCGGGAGGTGCGTCAGTGGGCCGAGACCGAACTCTGCCGCATCGCACGCGTGGACTTCGAGCTGGCGCGGCCGGAGGGCGGCTTTCGCGAGGTCTTCGACAGCTTCTGGGAGGACCTGGCGTGGTGCGCGACGAGAAAGCCGGAGCTGTTCCACTTCACCTTCCTGCACTGGCATCCGGACTCGCTGGAGCCGGAGGCCTTGGGTGCCCAGGCGCGGGAGTTGGTGAGGGAGGTGCTGGCGCACGGTGAGCGCGAGGGGGCGCTGGCGCCTGGAAGCGTGCAGGTGGGCGAGGGGCTCATCTGGGGAGCTCTGGCGGAGCTGGTGCGGGCGGTGGCGCGCGGCGACGAGCAGAGCGCGCTGGAGAACATCCAGCCCATGGGGCGGGTGCTCTGGAAGGCGTTGGCGGCGGAGGAGGACCGCGGTGCCAGCGGCGGCCGAACGCCTCCGTCGGAGGGCGCTGGCACCGAAGGCGCCGAGGCGGAAGGCGCGGAGACTCTTCCTGTGGAGGAGGGGGCTGCGACGGAAGGTGCGGCGCCAGGTGAGCCAGGCGTGTCGTCTGCTCTGGAGGAGGCTGCGACGGAAGGGGCGGCGCCAGGTGAGCCAGGCGTGTCGCCTCCAGGCGCAGCGACGCTGGAAGCGTTGGGAACGGAAGGCTCGGGCGCGGGCAGCGTGGGGGACTCCGCCTTCGTGCGCCGCCCCGGTCCGCGCTTCGCCAGGCGGCGTCCTGCTCTGTGCAGTGTCTTGGTGCGTCCTGAATGCGTCGGGGGGATGTTGCGCAACCCGGCTTTCACCACGCTGTCACCGACCATCCTCCATGACGTCACACGTCAGGCCCTGACCGGCTCTCGTGAAGAGGAGGCCCCGGGTCAGAGCCCCTTCTTCGCTCGCAACTCCTGCTCGACTTCGGGGCGGAAGGGGCTGCCGCCGCGCCGCGCATGCTCCAGCGCCAGGTGGGTATCGAGCCAGCCGTTCTGCAGCACCTCGGGCACGAAGGTGTTCGCATGCGCGTCCTTGTCGCTGACGTTGACGTCGGGTTCGAATTCCTGCCAGCCCTTGCCGCCGACGATGAGGGTGCGGAAGGCCTTGGGGACGGAGCTCGGGCCGCCTGCGTTCGCCCAGATGGGGGTATGCGCGTCCAGCAGCACCGCCCGCGCGCTCAGCGTTCCACTGACGCCCAGCACCGCGCCGTCCGTTCCCCATGAGCCCACGATGATTCCGGTCGCCGTGAGGTCGCGGTCCACCGCCACGCGCGCACTGTACCCATACTCGAGGTTCCGGGCGCGGAGGTGGCCCGTCACGATGAGGGTGCTGGTGGCGTAATCGCCCGTGCTGAACGCGAGGTCCCCCGTCGTCACCAGGTCCCCGTCGATGATGAGCGCCCATGGGCCCTCACCGGTCTCCACGTCCTCGGTGGTGTCGAGGCCTCCCTCGATGAGGCGCGGGCGCACCTCCGTGCGGACGAGGTCTTTCGTCTCGTGGAACCAGTCCCACAGGTCATGACCGCGAAAGCGCTTCGCCAGCTCCTCGAAGGTCGTCTCGCGGCCCAGTTCATCCAGCTTCATGTCACTGCCTCGCTCGTAGGGCTCGGCGGCCCGCTTCGAGCGCCGCCGTCCCGAGGGGCTCACCCTAGTTCAGGAGCGAGAGGGAGTCGTCGGGACTCGGCTCGACACCTCACCAGGTGTCCCGGTTGTCGGGGACGCAGGGCTGGTAGCGGTAGCTGCTCGCGGTCGGCCCCATCAGGTCGAGGTCGCGTCGGCTCGAGTTGATGTGCCACCGATTCGCGCGGGTGCAGTTGGGGTTGACGTTGTACTCGACGTTGAAGACCGCCTTGCCCTTCGCGATGAAGCTGTCCCGGAAGAGCTGGCACTCGTCGAACTCCCAGCACTGCTCGGTCAGGGCCCAGTCGAAGGAGTCCACCAGCTCGGGGGCCTCGGTGTTGTTGCCCTTGAGGCCCACCGACATTCCGAGCGAGTGGGCCATCTCCGCGATGGCAATGTTGAAGGCGTTGTTCTGCTCCTTGGTGATGGGGAAGCCCGGGTCGTTGCTCCAGACCTCCGTCTCATCCGGCTCGATGGCGTCGAAGCCCTTGTTCTTGCACCAATGGATCATCCGGTCCCGCATGATGGGAAGGATGATGTCCAGCTGGCGGATGTCGAGCCAGTACGAGCCGTCCCAGCCCTCATCCGGGTTGCCAATCACGGACGCCGGGAAGCGCCACGCGTCCGACCGATAGGTTTCGTAGACGCCCGCGTCGAAGTAGCAGATCACCACGACGTCCGGTCCGAGGGCATGAAGCGCCGCCACGGTCTCGGCGGAAGTCAGCTCGCCGTCGAGGTCATACACCGTCTTGTGGGGCAGCACGTCGCGCGGGTAGACGAAGTCCTGGGAGAGCTGCCAGTGCCAGTGGATGGGCTTCTCGGGAGTGGGACGCCACCAGTCCGTCACGGTTCCCGCATCGGCGAGCGGCGTTCCCGAAGCGACGCGCGCCGCTTCGGGGGCTTGCTCGGAGGCCGGGACGGAGGGGGCGTCCTGGACACCGCAGCCGAGCACGGGAAACAGAACGAGAGCGGCGGCCATTGAAAGTCTCGACACGAGTTCTCCTTGGGAGTGCCCAGCGCGTCGAACAACACCTGACACATGGGGGGTGGGGAGTCGCAACAACATGTCACATGCCACAGAGAAGCCGGACGGCTTCATGGAGCAGGCGTGATGTTCGAAGTGAGGTGCAAATGTAAAGTCACACTGAAGAGGTATCGCGAAGTACGTCCCGGCGGGAAACTTTTCCAGGCAGCGAAGAAGCCAGTGGCTCCAGCAATACGCATAGCAAATAAAGCCGTTCTCCCGGTTGCTACAGACAGACCCGCTCTCCTGCTATTCAATGACTGAAGCGCAACGCTGGTGAGCCCTCCGAAAGGGGCTCCTCAACCTGGAGACATACAGATGATGAAGGGACTGTCGTCCGTGGTGGTGGGTTTCGCGATGGCCATGACCGTGGGCTGTGGTGGCATGCCCGAGGAGACCACGGACATGAGCGTTCCGGAGCAGGAGAACCTGGGCTCGGTCGAGCAGCTCGCGAACGGCAATGGTGATTGGTGTTACGCGCGGTGCAACAATGGCCTGCTGTACGCCGGCCCGGACGTGACGCAGAACTGCACCGACTGGGCGACGAATGTCTGCCGCAACCGGCTGACCACCCTGGCGGACGCGTTCTGGGGCGCGCCGTATCCGACGCGTCGCGCGGACTGCTACCTGTACGGCGACGGCACCTGCTACCTGGTTCCTCGCTAGTCCCGCCGCTGGCTGGCGGCGCCCTTCGTTCCCCGGAGCGAAGGGCGCTCGCCGCATGACGGGATTGTCACGCAATCTTGGCAAGGCCGTCAGGCAAACGAAACCCTGCCTGAGTGTGTCTGCCCATACGTTGCTCGCCCTGCATGGGCCGGCGGAGTCCGGCCGCGGGGAGGCAGCGAAAGATGGGCTTCACTCATTCGACGAAGTGGTTGGGCATGGCATTGGCCGGAATGCTCGGTACGGGCATCCCGGCGATGGCGCACGAGACGGGGGCCTGCGGGGACGACCTGGAGGCGGACCGCCCCGAGGCGCGCGCGCTGGCGGCACGCCGGGTGGAGTGGACGGAGAAGGGCGCCAACCCGCGCTCGTGGCGCGAGGTGAAGGTCCTCGGCTTCAATGACTTCCATGGCCAGCTGTCCCCGCGCACCGTGGGCACGCGCCCGGCGGGCGGCGCGGCGGTGCTCGCCTCCTACCTGAAGGCCGCGCAGGCGGGCATGGAGGACCGCACGGTCATCGTCCACGCGGGTGACCACGTGGGCGCCTCGCCTCCGGCCTCGGCGCTGCTGCAGGACGAGCCCGCCATCTCGTTCCTCAACCTGCTGGGCAACGCGCATTGCTCGTCCTGGTGGCGGATGAACCCGCGCTGCAACCTGGTGGGCACGCTCGGCAACCACGAGTTCGACGAGGGCCGGGCGGAGCTGCTGCGCCTGCTGTACGGCGGTGCGCACCCCGAGGGCCCCTTCCTGGAGGACCCCTACAGGGGCACCACCTTCCCGTATGTCTCCGCCAACGTGGTGGACGCGCGGCGCGGCGAGCCCCTGCTGCCGCCGTACGTGGTGAAGATGCTGCGCGGCATCCCGGTGGGCTTCGTGGGCGCGGTGACCCGGACCACGCCCCGCATCGTCACCCCGGCGGGCGTGGCGGGCCTGGCCTTCGAGGACGAGGCGGTGGCCATCAACCGCGCGGTGGCGAAGCTCAAGCGGCAGGGCGTGCGCGCCATCGTGGTCACCATCCACGAAGGGGACCGGATGACCACCTATGAAGGCCCCACCAACCCCGACCTGCCGGGGCCGGGCGGCTCCATCGCGGACATCGTCGAGCGTCTGGACGACGAGGTGGACGTGGTGGTGTCCGGCCACGCCCACTCGTTCACCAACGCGCTGGTGAAGACCTCGACGGGCAAGACGGTGCTGGTGACGCAGGCCTTCTCCTCCTCCACGGCCTACGCGGACATCTCGCTGAAGCTCGACCCCTTCACCCGGGACGTGGTGGCCAAGTCCGCCGCCGTCTACACGACCTGGGCGGACGCGGGGCCGGGACTCACTCCCGACCCGAAGGTGGCGGCGCTGGTCAAGCGCGCCGAGGACGCGGTGGCGCCGCTGGTCAACCGCGTGCTGGGCACGAGCGCCCAGGACATCACCCGCACCGTGTCCCCGGCGGGCGAATCCGCCCTGGGCAACCTCATCGCGGACGCCCAGCGCGCGAAGATGGGCACGGACTTCGCCTTCATGAACCCGGGCGGCATCCGCGCGGACCTGGACGCCGGGGCCATCACCTGGGGAGAGCTCTTCACCATCCAGCCCTTCGCCAACGACCTGGTGCGCATGGACCTCACGGGCGCGCAGGTGAAGACGGTGCTCGAGCAGCAGTGGTCGGACCCCGCCCGCCCCCGCATCCTCCAGGTGTCCGGTCTCACCGTGCGGTACGACAGCAGCCTGCCCTCGGGCAGCCGCATCGTGTCCGTGCGCAAGGGCGGCGTGGAGCTGGACCCCGCGGGGCTCTACTCCGTCACCGTGAACAGCTTCCTCGCCGGCGGAGGGGACGGCTTCGTCGAGCTGCTCAACGGCGCCAACCGCGTGGTGGGCCCGGTGGACCTGGACGGGTTGGTGGAGTACGTGCTCGGCTTCGAGGGCGAGCCCGTCTCGACCACCATCGAGGGCCGCATCTCCCAGGTGAACTGAGCCGCGGCTGCCTCCCTGGGAGCGCGCCGCGCGCTCCCGGGGAACCGGCTCGGGGTTTCAGGGGCCGGCGCCCTGGCGCGAGAGGAGCTGGCTTCCGTCGCACAGGGAGCAGAAGGCGGTGAAGGTCTCCAGCTCCGCGTCGGGTGGCATGTCCGGGAAGCGCAGCCGAGCCATGACGCTGGGTGGGTCGAGCGTCTCGCTCCCCCGAATCGCCCGGCACCTCGGGCGTTCCGCCAGGCGCTCCGTTACAGGAAGGGCTTGACCTTGACACTGGTGTCAGGGGCTAGCGTCCCTTCCTGGAGAGCAGGATGAACATCGGAGAACTCGCCCGGCTCACGGGCTGCAGCGCACGCTCCATCCGTCACTACGAGAAGGCCGGGCTGCTCACCTCGCACCGGCGGAGCAACGGCTACCGCGACTTCGACGCGGAGGCGGTACCCCGGGTCATGCAGGTGGCCCGGCTGATCCGCCTGGGCTTCTCGCTGGAGGAACTCTCCACCTTCCCGCCGTGCATGCTCCGGCAGGTCACGAGCGCCATCTGCCCGGATGCGCTCGCGGCCCACCGGGAGCGTCTGGCCGAGGTCGACCGGCAGCTCTTCGACCTCGCACGCCTGCGCGAGCGGCTCATCGAGGCGCTGGATGCGAACGCGCCTCCACCCTCCATCCCACTCAGCAAGGACGCAACGCATGAATCGTCGTGACGTGATGAAGACCGCCCTCCTGGGGACGGCCGTGCTCCCGGGACTCGGCGCCGGGGCCGTGCCACGTGCAGCGGAGAAGCGCAGGGGAGGGCGGACGTTCGTCCTGGTGCACGGCGCCTGGCACAACGCCCTTCACTGGACCCGTGTCACGGAGGCGCTCTGCTCGCGGGGACACCAGGTGGTGGCCATCGACCTGCCCGGCCATGGCCTCAATGCGCGCTTCCCCGCGTCGTACCTGACGGGCGACACGGCGCGCCTGGCCGAGGAGCGCTCGCCGCAGGCGGACATCCGCCTGGAGGACTGCGCGGCGGCGGTGGTGTCGGTGCTGGAGAAGCTGCGGGGCGGGCCGAAGCCCGTGCTCGTGGGCCACAGTGCGGGCGGCACCGTCATCACCCGGGCGGGAGAGCTGGCGCCGCGGCTCGTCGGTCGGCTGGCGTACCTGAGCGCGTTCTGCCCGTTGCGGCTCCAGAGCGCCAGCGCGTACGGGGCGCTTCCCGAGGGGCGCACCGTCTACGGTGAGAAGCTCTTCATCGGTGACCCGGGAAGGCTGGGCGCGGTGCGCATCAACCCGCGCGGCGACGCGGCGTACCTGCGGACCCTGCGAGAGGGCTTCTACCACGACGTGGACGAGGCGGGCTTCCTGCCCTTCGCGCTCACCCTCACGCCGGACCTGCCACTGTCCCTCTGGACCTCCGAGGTCGGCGCGACGCGGGAGCGCTGGGGACGCATCCCACGCAGCTACCTCCGCTGCACCCAGGACCGCGCCATCCCCTCCGAGCTCCAGGACCTGATGATTCGCGAGGCGGACGCCTTCACGCCCGGCAACGCCTTCACCGTGGACACGCTGGAGACCTCGCACTCGCCCTTCGCCTCGCAGCCGGAGAAGCTCGCCGCGCTCCTGGCGGGACTCCCCTGAGGCCACGGGTCGGGACCCGGATGGTTCTTGACCCGCCCCTGACGCGCCGGTACTGGTGGTGAAACCTGAATCACCATTCAATTCAGGCCACGCTGTAGAATCACACCCCAGGGGAACGCATGCATCCGGTTGGACGTCTTGGAGGTCTGCTCGTCGGGCTCGGGCTGTTCGTTGGCTGTGGAGGTCCGGAGCCGCGGGAGCCCGCGCCCTCGGGAGCGGAGGCGCTGGAGACGGTGGAGTCCGCGGTGTACGAGGCTCCGGACAGCCTCTTGGGGCTGGTGGGGAGCTACACGCGCTACTGGCCGCCAGCGGCCGCGGGGGAGCTCACCTCCATGACGCTGACGGGCACGGAGTACGTGGACCGCGTGGAGGGCAGCTACGTCCGCACGGTGAGCCGCGTGTGCCCCATCTACGGGTGCAACACGGAGACTGGCGGCTTCTGGGCGCTGCCCAACAACCCGGCGGTGGGCGCGCTCATCGTCTTCAAGGACCTGGCGGGCGCGGAGCGGGACTACTACGCCATCACCCAGATCCAGCGCAGCACCGTCACCGGAAATATCACCGGCATCGTCCTGGTGAAGGGCGGCAGCGTGTCGCCGGTGCCGTTCACCATGACGCGCGTGGGCTTCTGAGCCGCGAACACGGCACGCCAGCGGCCTCACGGAAGGCCGCTGGCGGCGCGCGGTTCAGCTCACTGGATGCTGGTGACGATCTGCGACTGACACGTGTTCGGGTCGATGAAGGAATTGGCCGCGTCGATGGTGCAGATGGCGCCGCCGTAGGTGCCCCAGTTGATCTGCGCCGAGCAGAGGTTGTTGGTGACGCTGACCACCAGCTGCCAGATGCACGTCTTCCCGTTGGCCGGGTCCGCCGCGTTGTTCGTGTAGTAGTAGGTCTGGGTCACCGGCGGGGTGGGGGCGGTGAGCAGGAACCGGGCCGTGCTGCCGGCGGGCAGGGGGT
>NZ_JABBJJ010000478.1 GCF_012933655.1 Pyxidicoccus fallax
GTCCGCGGGTGGCTGCAAGGGGCTCCGTATCCTTGCCCACCCCCCGCTGGTGCCTGTATGGGAGGGCCGTTACCGCGCCGGCAGTGAACCTGTCGCGCCTTGCCCCGGAGTCTGCGTGAGCGCGCGTGCCGAGTCCCTGTCGACGACCGCGTCCGACCTGATCTCCCTGACCAAGCCGCGGCTGTCCTCGCTGGTGCTCATCACCACCGCGGGCGGCATGTTCCTGGCTCCCGGTCCACTGGACACCGTGCGTGCCCTGGTGACGCTGCTGGCCACGGCCGGCACGGTGGGCGCCGCCAACGCGCTCAACTGCTACTGGGAGCGGCACAGCGACCAGTTCATGGCGCGCACCCGCAACCGGCCGCTGCCGTCCGGGCGCATGGAGCCGTCGGTGGCGCTGTGGTTCGGCATCTCGCTGGCGGCGGTGTCCCTGCCGGCGCTGGCGCTGGGCGCCAACGTGCTCACCGCGTTCCTGGGCCTCATCGCGCTGCTGAGCTACGTGCTGGCCTACACGCCCCTGAAGGCGCGCACCTCCGCCGCCATGCTGGTGGGCGGCGTGCCCGGCGCGCTGCCGCCGCTGATGGGCTGGACGGCGGTGACGAACCAGGTGGACGCGGGCGGCTTCGCGCTCTTCGCCATCCTGTTCCTGTGGCAGATGCCGCACTTCATCGCCATCGCCCTGTTCCGCAAGGAGGAGTACGCGGCGGCGGGGCTCAAGTCGGTGCCGCTGGAGCGCGGGGACGAGTCCAGCCGCGCGCAGATTGTCTTCTACCTGGTGGCGCTGATTCCCATGTCGCTCCTGCCCTTCCAGCTCCACATCGCCGGGACGTGGTACCTGGCCGCGGCGGTGACGCTGGGGCTGAGCTTCCTGGGCCTGGGAGCGTGGGGGTTTTTCCGGAGGCTGGGAAAGCCCTGGGCCCGCCAGACGTTCTTCTATTCGCTCATCTACCTCACCGGCCTGTTCGCAGCGATGACGCTGGACCGCGTCCCTCGCGGCTAGCGGGGAGCCGGGGGGAAGCCGCCCATGCCTGATACCTCGGTCTCCACCCCGCCCGTCCCGCTGCTCCAGCTCGAGGGCCTCACCCGCCGCTTCAAGGACCGCACCGCCGTGGACGGGCTCACCCTGTCCGTGCGGCAGGGTGAAATCCTGGGCCTGCTGGGCCCCAACGGCGCGGGCAAGTCCACCACGTTCCAGGTGCTCGCGGGGCTGCTGGCCCCGGACGCGGGGCAGGTGCGCTTCGCCGGGCGCGTGCTGGCGCTGAGCGACCCGAGCCTGCGCCGGCAGATGGGCATCATCTTCCAGCGCAGCAGCCTGGATGACCTGCTCACCGCGCGGGAGAACCTGATGCTCGGCGCGCGGCTGTATGGCCTGGGCGGAGAGCGGGCGCGCGAGCGCGTGGAGGCGATGCTCTCCCTCATCGGCCTCGCGGACCGCGGCGACGAGCGGGTGTCCACGTGGTCCGGCGGCATGCGCCGGCGGCTGGAGCTGGCGCGGGCGCTGGTGCACCAGCCGCGCGTGGTGCTGATGGACGAGCCCACGCAGGGCCTGGACGAGGCCGCCTTCCGCTCCTTCTGGGCGCACCTGAAGCGGCTGCGCGACATCGAGGGCCTCACGGTGCTGCTCACCACGCACCGGGCGGACGAGGCCGAGGTGTGTGACAGGCTGGCGGTGCTGGACGCGGGCCGGCTGGTGGCGTGCGACACGCCGGCGGCGCTGGCCTCGCGCATGGGTGGGGACATCCTCACCGTGGAGGCCCCGGAGCCGGAGGCGCTGGCGCGCGAGGTGCGCGAGCGGCTGGGCCTGGACGCGAAGGTGGTGGAGGGCCGGGTGCAGGTGGAGGCCGCGCAGGGCCACGCGCTGGTGCCCAGGCTCGTGGAATCGTTCCCCGCCGGGCGGCTGACCTCCGTGTCGCTGCGCCGGCCCACGCTGGCGGACGTGTTCCTCCAGCTCACCGGGCGCGCACTGGGGGCGGACGTCCCCACCGCCGAGCCCGCCCCGAGGAGGCGCCGATGAACGCCGAGGTTTCCACCGCTTCGAGGCCCGTGGAGGCCCCGGTCTCCAAGCCCCACGCCGTCGAGTCACGGGTGCCGGCTCCGGAGGCGCCGGGCTCGCTGGCGCTGCAGTGGGCCACGGTGCGCGTGCTGATGGCGCGCGACGTGGTGCGCTTCTTCCGCCAGCCCAGCCGGGTGGTGGGGGCGCTCGCGCAGCCCATCCTCTTCTGGTTCGTCATCGGCTCGGGCTTCGCGGGCTCGTTCCGCGTGGAGGGGGCGCAGGGGCTGGGCTACCAGCAGTTCTTCTTCCCCGGCGTCGTCACCATGGTGCTGCTGTTCAGCGCCATCTTCGCCACCATCACCGTCATCGAGGACCGGCGCGAGGGCTTCCTCCAGGCGGTGCTCGCGGGCCCGGGCTCGCGGCTGGCGGTGGTGCTGGGCAAGGCGCTGGGCTCGTCGGCCATCGCGCTGATGCAGGCGTCGCTGTTCCTGCTTCTGGCCCCGCTGGCCGGGGTGAGCGCGGCCACGGTGAACCTGCCGCTGCTGTTCACTGTCATGGTGCTGTCGGCGCTGGCGCTGACGGGCATGGGCATGTCGCTGGCGTGGTGGGTGCGCTCGAGCGCGGGCTACCACGCGGTGATGAGCATCGTGCTCTTGCCCATGTGGGTGCTGTCCGGGGCGATGTTCCCGCTGAAGGGCGCGGACTCGTGGCTGGCGTGGGTGATGCGGGTGAACCCGATGCGCTTCTCCGTGGAGGGCGTGCGGCGCGCGCTGTATGGCGTGGAGGCGTCGGCGGCGGTGGGGCCCGCGTCGGTGGCGGGGCTGGAGGTGCCGGTGCTGCTCGCCTTCGCCGCGGTGTTCCTGGGGCTGGCCGCCGTCAGCGTCAGCCGCCGCGAGTAGCGGACATGATGTCGAACGTTTTCACCGAGGAGACTGCACGATGACGCTGCGCACGCTCGGACTGAGCCTGCTGGGAACCGCGGGGCTGCTGACCCTTTCCGCCTGTCAGAAGGAGGCGGCTCCCACGCCCGCCACGACTCCGGCGCCTTCCGCCGCTCCGGCCGCCACCGCGGAGCCGAAGCCGCACGCGGCCACGCCCGTGGGCCAGACGGAGGCGCAGGCCGCCGCTCCCTCCGCGCCCGCTGGGAAGGGCGTGGTGAAGGGCGCGGTGAGCTTCACGGGGACGCCGCCCGCGGCGGCCGACATTCCTCCGAGCAACGACCCGGCCTGCGAGGGCATGTCGACGAAGGACATGTCGGTGGTGGTGAAGGACGGGAAGCTGGCGAACGTGCTGGTGCGCGTGCGCGGCAACGTGCCGGGCGCGGCGGCCGCTCCGGCGACGCCGGTGACGGTGGACCAGTCGAAGTGCACCTACGTGCCGCGCGTGCAGGGCGCGATGGTGGGCCAGCCGGTGGCCTTCAAGAACAGCGACGGCACGCTGCACAACGTGCGCGGCGTGGTGGGCACGAAGTCGGCCTTCAACATCGCCCAGCCGCCCTCGGGCGCGCCGGTGCAGAAGCCCGTGCCGGCGGACGCCGAGGTGCTCCGGCTCAAGTGCGACGTGCACCCGTGGATGACGGCGTACGTGGTGACCAACCCCAATCCGTACTTCACCACCACGGGCGAGGACGGCGCCTTCACGCTCCAGGGCCTGCCCGCGGGCACGTACACCGTGGAGGCCTGGCACGAGACGCTGGGCACCAAGACGGCCGAGGTCACCGTGAAGGATGACGCCCCGGCCGAGGTCTCGTTCGCGTTCGCCGCGACGGATACGTCCGCGAAGAAGTGACGGTGGGCCAGGGCGGCGCCCGGAGCGCCGCATCGGCCAGAGCGTTCCCCGGTCGACCCCCCTGACACCCCGGCGCTCCCGTCCCCGGGGGCGCCGAGGACGGCGAACCCATGGAAGCTGGACGCGCCGACACGCAGCAGTCGGGGCTCGCGAGGGTACGGTGGTGGTACCTGCGCGGGCTCGGGCTCATCTTCTGTCTCGCGTTCGCATCGCTGCTTCCGCAATTGCCCGAGCTGCTCGGGCCCCAGGGGCTGAGCCCCGCGGCGGAGTGGCTCGACTGGGGCCGTGAGTCGCTCGACGGAGCAGGGCGCGTCCTTCAACTGCCCACGGTGCTCTGGCTCACGGGGGCGGACACCGGGGCGCTGCGAGGCGTGGCCATCGCCGGCTTCCTCTGTGGCCTCCTGCTGTTGGGGAACGTGGCGCCTCGCTACGCGCTCGTGGGCGCGTGGGGGGCATACCTGTCCCTCCTGACGGTGGGAGGCCCGTTCCTCAGCTTCCAGTGGGACGTGCTGCTGCTGGAGGCCGCGCTCGTCTCCCTGCCACTGGCGCCCGGGCACGTGTGGCCTCCGCGCGTCGCCACGGAGCCCCGGCGTGGCGCCGTGCTCCTCGTCCGCTTCCTGCTGTTCCGGCTGATGGTGTTGTCGGGCCTCGTGAAGCTCGCGAGCGGTGACTCGACGTGGCGCGACTTCACCGCGCTGGAGTACCACTACTGGACGCAGCCGCTGCCGAACGCGCTGGCGTACCTCGCGCACCAGCTCCCTGCGTGGATGCAGCGCGCGAGCACGGTGGCCATGTTCGTCATCGAGCTGGTCGTGCCGTTCCTCCTCTTCGGCCCCCGGCGCGTGCGGCTCGCGGGCGCGGCGCTGCTGGCCCTGCTCCAGGTGGGCATCCTCGCCACCGGGAGCTATGGCTTCTTCAACCTGCTGACGCTCGTGCTGTGCATCGCCGCGCTCGATGACGGCGTGCCGCGCGGGGCGCGGGTGCCCCGTGTTGATGGCTCCGACGCGGAGGAGCGGCGCGTGGAAGGGCAGGGCGGTCAGCCAGTTCCCGCCACGGGCCCCGTGGCATCGCGGCTCCCGTGGACACGGCGCTCACGGTGGGCAACCGGGGTGTTCACCGCGTTCGCCCTGGCCTATGCCGTGCTCGCGCTGTCCCAGGATGCACGCCGCCTCCTGGGGTGGCGTCCTCCAGAGCCGGTCGCCACGGTGCTCGGAGCCGTCGGTTCGTTCCGAAGCATCAACACCTACGGCCTCTTCGCGGTGATGACCACCACGCGCGAGGAAATCCTCATCGAGGGCAGTGGCGACGGCCAGACGTGGCGCGAGTACCTCCTGCGCTGGCGCCCCGGCCCCGTGGACGAGCGCCCGCGCTTCGCCGCGCCGCACATGCCCCGCCTGGACTGGCAGATGTGGTTCGCCGCGCTCTCCACCTGCCGTGACAACCCCTGGCTGTTGCGCCTCCAGGACGCGCTGCTCCGGGGCGAGCCCCAGGTGCGCGAGTTCTTCCGCGACGGCTCGCTGCCGGAGACCCCGCCGCGCTACGTGCGCACGCGCCGCTTCGACTACCGCTTCACGGACCTCGCCACCCTGCGCGCGACGGGCGCGTGGTGGACGCGCGAGGAGCGGGGCGCGTACTGCCCGCCCCTGACCCTGGAGAACGGCCAGCTCCGGCGCGCGGACCCGTGAGGCCCACCGGCGCTCAGGCCGTGGCGCTCTGGGGCGCGGCGTCGATGGTGGCCGGACCCGACTTCTTCACCGTGAAGCCCACCCGCGCGCCGCCGCCCGTCCGGTTCTCCGCGAAGGCGTCGCCTCCGTGGGCCCGGGCAATCCGCTGCACCAGCGCCAGCCCCAGTCCGAGCGAGCCGGCCTCGCGAGCTTCTCCGCCCCGGTCCTTCCGGTAGAAGGGCTGGAAGATGCGCGCCTCCTCGCCGGGCTGCAGTCCCTGGCCCCGGTCATCCACGAAGAAGGCCAGGTGTTCGCCCCGGTCCTGGACGCGCAGTGCCTCCGCTCCCGCGCCATGCCGCCGCGCGTTCTCCAGCAGGTTCGCCAGGGCCCGGCCCAGCAGCGTCGCGTCGCCCATCAGCCCCGTGTCCGCCGCCTCCACGTCGAGCATCGACGCCGGCAGCCCCGCGCGCTCCAGCGCCTGCCCCGCGAGCGTACGCCCGTCCAGCACGCGCGACGTCAGCTGGCCGAAGTCCAGCCGCGAGCTGGCCAGCAGCTCACCCACCAGCGCGTCCAGCTCCACCACCTCGCGGTCCACCTGGTCCAGCGTCCGTGGGTTGCCTCCGCCGTCGCGCAGCAGCTCCGTCAGCACCCGCATGCGCGCCAGCGGCGTGCGCAGCTCATGGGACACGGCGGCGAGCAACTCCCGCTGGTCCGCCACCTGCTTCTCGATGCGGGCCGCCATGTCGTTGAAGGCCACCGCCAGCAGGGCGAACTCGCCCGTGGTGTGTGGCAGCACCTTCGCGCGCGCGTTCAGCCGGCCCGCGCCCAGCGCCTCCGTGGCCTGCACCAGCGCGTCCACCGGACGGGCCAGCCGCCGAGCCATCTTCCCCGCCGCCAGCCACAGCAACATCCCCGCGAGTCCCAACGGCAACAGCACCCGCCAGATGGCCCTCTGCCGGAACTGCGAGAAGCACGCTCGCACCTCGCCCAGCCGGGTGCCACTCCGCTCCACCGGCAGGCTCACCTCCGTCTTCCGGCAGGACTCTCCGCCGCGCACCAGCATGGCCCCCGTGCTGTCCCGAAGCTCCACGCCGACGTCCAGGTCGGCGGCGATGGAGCGCACCAGCGCGTCCCGCCGCGTGGGCTCGTCCCACACGTCCGAGAACTGGTGGGCCACGAAGGTCCGGAGCCGATCCTGCTCCTGCTTCCAATGGCTGCCGCCCACCAGGCTCATCACCGAGGCCACGATGGCGCCGGTGACGAGGATGGACAGGGCGAACCAGAGGAAGAGGCGCCGGTGCAGCCGGGCGCGGATGAAGTGCCCCAGCCGGCCCATGGGCCAGTACCGGTGCCGCCAGCGCTGCCGCGCTCGGGCACGCGCATATTTCCACGGGTCGCGCCCCCACGGGTCGCGGTACGGAGGTCTGTCGTGCCAGTGTCCCCACGGGTCGTGCCCCCAGGGCCAGTGCGGGTGCCCCGGAGGCCCGCGTCCGGGCTCCTGCTCCGAGGGCTCCCCCCGGGGCATCGGTTCATCTCCACACCCACGCGGCCACGGCCCGGGACGGCCGCCCGGGGGCCCCTCCTCGGGAGGCGGACCTTCGGGCCCCTGGCCCCACTCGCGACGGCGGCTCATGCGCCCTCTTTGGCGAAGACGTAGCCCACGCCGCGCACCGTCTTGATGAGGCGCGTCCCAGCGTCACCCAGCTTCTGCCGCAGATGCGAGATGTGCACGTCCACCGTGCGCTCGCCCACCACGGTGTCGCTGCGGCCCGCCTCGCCCAAGAGCGCGTCGCGGGGGATGACCCGCCCGGCCCGGCGCACCAGCGCCACCAGCAGGTCGAACTCCAGCCCCGTCAGGTCCACCAGCCGGTCCTCCACGCGCACCTCGCGCCCGGCCACGTCGATGGACACGCCGCCCGCCTCCAGCCGGTCCGCCACCACCGACGGCTGCGCCCGCCGCAGCACCGCCCTCAGGCGCGCCAGCAGCTCGCGTGGGCTGAAGGGCTTGGGCAGGTAGTCGTCCGCTCCCAGCTCCAGCCCCACCACCCGGTCCGTCTCGTCACCCTTCGCGGTGAGCATCAGCACGGGGATGCGGCTCTTCGCCCGGATGCGCTTGCACACCTCCAGGCCGTCCATGCCCGGCATCATCACGTCCAGCAGCACCGCGTCGTAGGCCCCGGCCTCCAGCGCCGCCAGGCCGCGCCCTCCGTCGGGCGCATGGGTGACGCTGAGGCCGTTCTGCCCGAGGTACTCCGCGAGCAGTTCGTACATCCGGGTGTCGTCGTCGATGAGCAGGACGCGTGTGGACATGGGCGGGCTTCGACTCTAACGCGGTCCTCCGGCGGGCGCGGCGGCCTCGACGGTGGGGGAGGTGAATCGGGCGGGCGG
>NZ_JABBJJ010000479.1 GCF_012933655.1 Pyxidicoccus fallax
CCCCCATTCCCGTTCTCCCCAGCAGGAGCTCCCCCATGCGCCTGTTCCCCACGTCCCTTCGTTCCGTCCTCCGCCGCCGCGCCGCCCTCGCGGGAAGCCTGGCCGGGGCCACCGTGCTCTTCACAGCGGGGCTCGCCATCTCCGGGGCCATGGACCCGCCCCCTCGCGCGGCCTGCTGCACCGGCCCCGTGGCCCTGGGCGACGCCATGCTCCGGTCCGCCTCGGGTGGTGACAAGGACTTCTTCGAGGCGCGCACGCCGCCGCCCTCCGCCATCTTCCTGCTCGGCAACAACGCCTCCATGCAGGACTTCCACACGTCGCTGCCGGAGCCCGACGCCATCCCCGACGTCACCGGCTGTGACGACCCGGCGCTGCGCTCGGGCATGTCCTGGTTCGACCCTCAGTCCTCGGACCCGCGCCTCAACGGCTCGCGCGTCTTCGACCCGGACGTCGCGCTGGGCGCGGGGCGCGGCTTCTTCGACCCGGACCACTACTACCTCTCCTTCGGCACGCGCCTGCCGCTGCAGCGGCTCAACAACGGCGACGGCGGGGGCGACTCGACGACGGACTACACCGTGCTGCGCGACTTCAGCGGCACGGACGGACGCGCGCGGCCCGAAGAGGCCTGCGCGCGCTACTGGTCCACGGGCTCGGCGAGGCATTCGGCCTGCACGGCCTGTCTGAACACCGTGGGCTGGTACCGAGGCGAGAAGGACGGCCGCGGGCGCCGACGCTGGGTGGTCAGTGGCCGTGTGCTGAACGTGAGGCCGCCCAAGTTCGTCACCGCGCGCAAGGTGCTGAAGGACGTCATCGCCACCGTGCCAGACCTGCGCATGGGCGTGGCCACCTTCGGCCACAGCGACGACCTCTTCGACCCCGCGTGGCTCCTGCGGCCCCTGCGCCCGTCGTGCGACAAGTCCTGGCCCCTCTTCTCCGAGAACGACCTGCGCCGCGCCGAATTGGTGACGGCCGTGAACAAGGTGGAGTTCGTCAACAGTGAGCGCTCCATCGGCGAGTCGCTCTACAGCCTCGGGGCGTACTTCTCCTCGCAGCGGCGCGACAACGTGTGGGGGCGCTGGTTCACCAATCCGCTGGGCGCCACGGCGGGCTACCCCGGTGGGCCGGATGGCACCCGCGACGACGCGGACGGGCGCGGCCTCACGTGGGCGCGCAAGGAGCACGACTTCACCCACCTGGCCGGCGACTACGCCGACCCGCTGCCGCTGGAGGGCGGTGGCGAGGACAGGTCCGTGTGCGTCGCCTGTCAGGCCAGCGCCGTCATCGTGCTGTCCGACGGCCGGCCGGACAACGACAACACCGTGCCCGTCCACAAGATGCTGCGCCTGCTGGTGGACGCGCGCGCGAAGCACCCGGACGGCACGCCACTGACCTTCAACCCCGGCGTGGATGGCAACCCGGGCGGGGTGAACTACTGCGACCGGTTCGGTGCCACCAAGGCCGAGTGCGACTACTTCGTCGACACCGACGGCGACGGCCTGGACGACGACAACAGCGGTCCCAAGGGCGGCGACACCCACAACCGCAACTACATGGACGACGTGGCCTTCTTCCTCGCCCACACGGACCTGCGCGACGACATGGACGGGGTGCAGTCCGTGCGCACGTACACCATCGGCTACGGCGACAACAGCCCCATGCTCCGCAGCATGGCCCACGCGGGCGGCGGCCGCTTCTACCGCGCGGACGAGCCGGGCCAGCTCCGGGACGCGCTGATGACCGCCATTGGCGACCTGCGCGAGACGGCCACGTCCTTCTCCTCCGCCAGCATCGCCAGCGTGCAGGCCGGCAGCGCGCAGACGTCCGCCTATGTCCCGCGCTTCATCCCTCGCAAGGGCCAGCCCTACGAGGGGCACCTGTACCGCTTCTACTTCTACGGCGAGTTCGCCCAGGGCTGCGACGCGGGCCGGGCGCGCACGCAGAACGGGGACCCGCTGGACCTCAACGGCGATGGCGACTGCGACGACTCCTTCTACCTGGACCGGCCCACGGGCTTCACGCCCGGACCCGGCCGGGTGCCGTCGCCCACGTCCTTCACCGCGGACAACATCGTGGAGGAGAACGTCTCCGGCGAATGGGTGAAGGCCGCCACCGCCCGCCGCAACGCCGAGGGCCGGCTGGAGGGCGGGGAGCTGGCGGTGCCCTTCTGGAATCTGGGCGAGACGCTCGGCCGCCGCAGCGCGTCCGCCCCGTGCGAGCAGCTCGGCAACCCCACCGCGCCGGTGCGCGACACGAGCGGCCGCTGCATCTTCACCCTGACGGACCGGGACGGGAATGGCCGCTACGACGCGGCCGACAACCCGCCGGTGCCCTTCGACGAGCAGCATGCGCAGGAGCTGCGCCCGCTGCTGCTGGCCGGCGGGGACGCGGTCTGCGCGGACGTCTTCGCCAAACAGGACCGGGTCTGGACGGGCGGCGCGGCGGAGGAAGCCGAGTGCGCCCGCACCCTCATCCGCTTCGTGCGCGGGCAGGACGTCTTCGACGCGGACGGTGACAAGGACCGCGACGAGGACCGGCCCTGCGCCGGGGACAGCACCCGCTCCTGCAAGCTGGGCGACATCTTCCACTCCTCGCCCATCCTCGTGGAGCCGCCCGCCGAGCCGTTCCTCTGCGACCTGGGCCTGTCCCCGCAGTGCCTGCGCACGCTGTACGCGGACTACGTGCAGGAGGGCACGCCCCCCACGTCGGAGCCGGTGTGCGGCGGCCCCGGCGCGTCCGCGAAGCCGTGCTACCGGTCCACGCCCATGCAACCGCCGCTGCGCGCCACGGCGGGGGACTACGGCGCCTATGGCGAGTACCTCACGGCGCAGGGCCGCAGGGACCGCGTCCTGCTGGTGGGCTCCAACGGCGGCATGCTGCACGCGGTGCACGCGGGCCGGGCCATCGGGTCGGGTCCGCGCGGCAGCGTGCTGGACGACCTCTATGATTTGGGCACCGGCCAGGAGCTGTGGGCCTTCATCCCGCCGGACCTGCTGCCGAAGCTGGGGCTGCTCGTCCGGGGCCACGAGTACTTCGTGGACGGCACGCCCATGGTGCGCGACGTCTGGGTGGACGGGCGCGGGGGCGGCGCGCGTGACGGCGTGAAGCAGGCGGGGGAGTTCCGCACCCTGGCCGTCATCACCGAGCGCGGCGGCGGCCAGCGCTACACCGCGCTGGACGTGACGGACCCGTACGGGATGCTGCGAAACGCGGCCGGGGAGGCCGGCCCCTTCCGCTGGATGTTCCCCCAGGCGTGCGACCCGGAGTCGGCCCGCATGGGCCAGGCGTGGATGAACTTCGCGCCCAAGCCGCCGCCCATCGGCCCGGTGCGGCTGCGCAGCGACCAGGAGTCGCGCGGCTGGGAGGAGCGCTGGGCCGTGTTCCTCAATGGAGGCTACAGCACCGACCTCACCCGAGGCCGTGGCCTGTACGTGCTGGACGTGTGGACGGGCCAGAAGCTGTGGAGCTTCACCGGCGAGCCGATGATGCCGGTGGCCGCGGCGCCCGCGCTGGTGGACGTGGGCAAGGCGCTCGACATCAAGGCGGACCAGGACGGCTTCTTCGACACCGTGGTGGTGGGCGACCTGGGCGGGCAGGTGTGGACCTTCCGCCTGTTCGAGCCCGGAGACCTCTCCGGCGGGACGGTGTCCAACTGGCACGGCGCGCGCACCTTCGAAATCGCGCGCGGCGAGCCCGCCCACCAGAAGACGCCCTTCTTCAACATCGCCGCCAACACGCTCCAGCCGGACACGGGCTGGCTGCGCACGTACCTGGGCACCGGCGACCGACAGCACCTGCGCGACACGGAGGGCGAGGCGTGCGGCCCGGACAACCTGCTGGCCTGCGTGCGGATGAGGTGCGACGTGGCCCTCACGCTGGCCGGCGAGGTGGGCGGCGTGTCGCGCACCCACGTGCTCGAGTACTCCAACGGCGCGCTCACCCGGAACGTGGACACGACGACGGGGCAGCCCGTGAATGTCTGCGCCCCCGGCAAGCTGGAGCTGACGCGGCTGTCCATCGACTGCAATGGCTCGGCGCTGGGCTCCGGCCACTACCGGTTCCCTCCCAACAACGGAGTCCCATCGGGCTCCCGCAGTGAGTGCACGCTGGTGGGCGGCCGGTGGAGCTGCGTGTCGGAGCGGCGCATCTCCGCGGGCAAGGGCCAGCTGCGACTGGGCGATGACGACCTCGCCCAGGTGCCGCGCAACACCTACGTGGGCTTCTACAACTACGGCGGCACGCGCGTCTTCTCGGACGCCGCGTCCGCGAGGGCCCTGGACGCGCGGCGCTGGACGGACACGGATGATGCGTGCCCCACCGGCAAGGGCTGCGGCCTGCGCGACGTCACCGTGCCGCCGGGCCTCCTGCACGCGCGCCGGCTGCCGGATGGGACGCTGCAGAGCTACCTCACGCCGGAGGCGCTGGCGTCCCTGCCGCGCGCGTCCACCACGGGCGCCGGCTGGTTCATGCGCTACGGCGGCATGGACGAGAAGACGGCCGCGGGCTCCAGCATCCTCGGCGGCATCGTCTTCTGGCCGTCCTTCGAGCCACCGGTGCCGGGGGTGCCCAGGGCCTGCCGCACGGCGGGCGCGGGCGACGTGGGCCGCTCGTGGCAGATGGACTTCATCACCGGCTGGCCGGACCAGGCGGAGAGCTTCAAGCTCTACGACGACGAGGGCCAGCTCGTGGGCTACATGCCCTTCAAGTCGCGCGAGGTGCTGTCGCCGCCGCCGGAGCCCACCAGCGTCATCACCCTCTCGCGCACGGGCGCCATCCGCTACACCACGCTGGACGCGGACGTGGGCCGCTCGCCGTCCCAGGACACGCTGCGGGAGAACGACACCCCGGCGTCCGACATCTCCTGGGTGGAGGTGCCGCGCAGCGTCCACGTGTGCCGCCACGTGGACGCCCGCGCCTGCAAGTAGCCGCTACGGCCCGACGATGGCGAGCGCGCCGCGGTCGAAGTCGATGACCCGGCGCGCCACCTCCTGGACTCCCTTCGACGTCACCGCCGCGATGTGGTCCGCGTAGTGGAGGAAGTTGTCCAGGCCCAGGCCGTAGCACGCGTCCATGGCCAGCAACCCCGCGCGCGAGCCGTTGCGCTGCAGGCCAATCTCGTGCGTGCCGATGAGGTGCTGCTTCGCGCGCGCCAGCTCCTCCTCGGGAATGGGCTCGTCGCGGATGCGCTCCAGCTCCTTGCGGATGCCGGCCAGCGCCGCGTCCACCTTCTCCGGGCTGGTGCCCATGTAGACGGCGAAGTAGCCCGGGTCCACGCCCTCAATCGCGAACGAGCTGACGCTGTAGGCCATGGAGCGCTTGTCGCGCAGCTCCACAAAGAGCCGCCCGCCCTGGCCGGACAGCACCGTGGAGAGCACCTCCAGCTCGTGCCGCCACGCATCGCCCACGCGCGCGCCCGGGAAGCCGAGCACGATGTGGGACTGGGCGCGGTTGAGCACCTTCTTGTCCTGGCGCGGCGCCTCGGGAGGCGGCTCCGCCTCCACGCGGGGCGGCGGCACGGCCTTGCCGCGCGGCTTGCCGAAGTACTCGCGCGCCAGGGCCATGACCTCGTCCACCTTCACGTCGCCCACCACGCAGAGCGTCAGCTGCGACGGGTCCATGTGCGCCACGTGCCACGCGCGCAGCATGTCCGGCGTCAGCGCCTCCACGGAGGCCTGCTCGCCCAGGGTGGGCATCCGGTACGGGTGCGTGCGGTACAGCGTCCGGCTGAACAGGTCGAAGGCCACGCTGGACGGCTTGTCCTCGCGGGTGAGGATGTCCTGGAGCATCAGCGTGCGCTCGCGGGCCACCTCCACCTCGGGGAAGGACGGCTCGAGGAGGCAGTCCGCGAAGAGGCGGAAGGCCGGCTCGAAGTGGCGCGACAGGAACTCACCGCGCAGGCTCACCGAGTTGCGCCCGCCCTGGCCACCCAGGCTGCCGGCGTACGCGTCGATGAGCTGCGAGATGTCCTCCGCGTCGTGCGACGGCGTGCCGCGCGTCAGGCAGCGCGTGAGCAGGGTGGTGATGCCGTTGTCGGCGGGCGTCTCGTAGCGCAGGCCGCCCGCGAAGACGGCGCGCACGGCGAACAGCGGCACCGCGGGCTCCACGCGCACCAGCACCGTGGCGCCCGAGGGCAGCTTCTCCTGGATGATGTCGCTGGGGCCCGCGCTCGCCGCCTTCGCGATGCGCATGGACGGCTCGCCCGCGGCCACCTTGCGCGGCTTGCGCTCCGGCGGAGCGGCGGCCGGCTCGCGGCCCACCCGGTCCAGCACCTCGTGCACCTGGGCCTCGGTGAAGTCCGCGCCGTGGGGCAACAGGCCCGTGACGACGGCGCGGTCGAAGCGCAGGTAGCGCTCGGCGGCCGCGCGCAGGTGCTCGGGCGTCAGGCCGCGCACCGCCTCGTAGTAGCGCGCCTCCGCCTCCAGGCTGCCCATGCCGGACTGGTAGAAGCCCATCTTCCGGGCCATGCCCTGCACCGTCTCGCGCTGGTACACGGCCTCCGCCTCCACCAGCGCCTTGGCCGTGGCCAGCTCGTCCTCCGTCACCGGCGTGGCGCGCAGCGTGGCGAACACGCGCGCCGTCTCCTCCAGCGCGCGGGCGGCGTTGCCCGGCTGCAGCGTCATCGTCGCGGAGAAGAGGCCCGGATCCCGGGGCGTGTAGGCGTAGGCGTGGACCTCGTTGACGAGGTTGTGCCGGCGCTTCACCTCGCGCGTCAGCCGGGACGCGTCGCCCTGGCCGGCAATCATCGCCAGCACGTCCAGCGCGGGCACGTCCGGGTGGTCCGCCTGGGGGATACCGAATGACAGATGTAGCCAGGCCTCCTTCACGTCGTCCGGACGCAGGAGGATGCGGCGGCCGGGGGCGGCGGGCTCGGAAGGCCGCTTCACCTCGCCCTCGTACGGGCGGCCCCAGTCCCCGCCGAAGATTTCCTCCACCCACTGGCGCAGCTCCGCCTCGCGCAGGTCGCCGGCCACCGACAGCACCAGATTCTTCGGCGTGTAGTGCCGGTGGTAGAACTCCAGCACCTTCTCCCGCGTGAAGCTGCGCACGCTCTGCTCCGTGCCGATGACGGGCAGCCGGTAGGGGTGCACCTGGTACGAGGTGGCGAAGAGGTCCCGCGAGGCCCGCCGGGACGGCGTGTCCTGGCTGCGCTTGATTTCCTCGCACACCACCTCGATTTCCCGGGCCAGCTCCTCCGCGTCGAAGGCGGAGCGCCGCACCGCGTCGCCGAGGATGTCCAGGCCCGTGCGGGCGAACTGGCTGGCGATGACGATGTGGTAGACGGTCTGGTCGAAGGAGGTCCAGGCGTTGATTTCGCCACCATGGGACTCCACGTCCCGGGCGATTTCACCGGGGCCCCGGCGCTCGGTGCCCTTGAAGAGCATGTGCTCGTGGAGGTGCGCCAGGCCCGCCTGGTCCGGCCGCTCGTCGGCGCTTCCGACCTTGACCCAGACCTGGAAGGCCGCGACCTTGGCGGCGTGCTGCTCCTCGAAGACGACGGTGAGCCCGTTGGGTAGCGCGTAGCGGATGGCCATATGGAACGTCCGAAGCTGACACCGCCCATGCGGGTCGGCAAGACAAGGTGAAATGTTTCCCCCACTGGCTAACGCCCGCTCATCCCCACGTCGAGGGGACCTGGGGGCCGCCCTGCCTGCCCCCTCTCAGCGTCCTCTGGTGATGCGCGCGTCCGGGCGGTAACCTGCGAACGCCCATGCCGTCACCTCCGGAAGAGGTGGATCCGCTCGCGGACCTGCGCGACAGCCTGGACCTGGAAGACACCGGCGCCAAGGCGGCCCCCCCAGC
>NZ_JABBJJ010000047.1 GCF_012933655.1 Pyxidicoccus fallax
CCAGCTCCCTCTCGAAGTCCCCCAGGCGATTCGGCGGATGTCGCCCTCGGCCTCCTGGCGCACCTGCTGGGCGCAGCCCGCCTTGCTGTCATGGCGCCGGAAGCAGCTGCCCACCGACATCCTCCCCTCCCTCGCCTGTGCCTCGGCGCGCACATACCCATGGCCGCGCACGGACCGCTTCGCCGCCGACTCGCGCAGCGTCATCTCGTACAGGTCCTCCGAGGACCCTATCCCCTCCCAGCCCCCCGGCGCCGTCTTGCTGGAGGAATCATTCCTCCACGACGGCCCGTCTCGGGCGCCCCCCCTTGCTGGAGGAATCATTCCTCCACGACGGCGCGCCTCGGATGCGGCCTCGCCGGAGGAATCATTCCTCCACGACGACCCGCCTCGGGCGCCCCCTTGCTGGAGGAATCATTCCTCCACGACGGCCCGCCTCGGATGCGGCCTCGCTGGAGGAATCATTCCTCCACGACGACCCGCCTCGGATGCGGCCGCGCCGGAGGAATCCTTCCTCCACGACGGCCCTCCCTCCGGAGAGGGCTGACCTGCCAGGAAGGATGCGTCTCGCGCCAGGGAATGCCCTCTGGCAGCTCATCCGGTTGCGTGTCCTTCGGTCCATCCCTGGGGCCGAGGCGGGGGCTGACACGCGCGCGGACTCGGGAGTCACGCGGTGCCGCGGGACGACGCCTTGACCGCCATGGAGGCTGCGATGGGGCAGCTGGCACCACGCTCACGATGAGGGAGGGCGCCTCCGAGGACAGGAAGCTTCCCGCCTCGAACGAATCCGAGGCGCGGAAGATGCGCCCTGGAAACAGAAGGGGCGGCGCTGGAATGGCGAAGGGAGCCGCAGGCAATCCTCGCCGGCCTTACCGGACTTCCCTGAAGCAGGTTGGCGCCGGTACGCGGCTGGCGCGGGCTCACCCGGAGCTGGCGGCGGGAGAGTCACCGAACGGGGTTTGCTGGCCCTGGGACTCTGGTGGTGTCTCCTCCCGCAGGAAGCCGAGCCGCTCGTTGGACTTGCGCACCTGCTCGGGGTCGATCTCGAAGCCGAGATAGGAGCACCCGAGCTTGCGCGCGGCGATGCCCGTGGTGCCGGAGCCGGAGAAGGGGTCGAGCACGACGACGTCCGGCCCGGCCAGCCCGTAGGCGTCGATGCACCGGGACGGGAGCTCCTCGGGGAAGCGGGAGAAGTGCGTCGCGCCTCCGAGCCTCCCGCCGCCGAACTCCCAGACGCTCTTCACGGGAGGCAGGGTCCGGAACGCGTGGTCCTCCTGCTTCGCGAGCAGGTAGATGCTCTCGTGCCCGCGGTGGGGCCGGCGGCACCGTCCCTCCGGCATCGGATTGCGCTTCTTCCAGATGACCTCGCCGCGGAAGAGGTACCCGGCATCACAGAGGTCGAGCACCAGCCGATACGGGAGCGCGAGCAGGTTCCCATAGGAGAGCCACGGCGTCCCCTTGTCGAGGAACGCCTTCCGCTGCGCGCGGGGCTTCGTGTACGCGGAGTTCTCCGCCTTCAGCCCGCTCCTGCTCGGACCGAGCGTGCTGTAGCCGCGGTCATCCTGACGCCAATTGACGGGCGTGTTGTAGGCGTCGCCGATGTTGAGCCACAGCAGGCCCTGGGGCTTCAGCTTGTCGAGCAGGACGGTGAAGACGCGCGTCAGCGCGCGGAGGTACTCACGCGGGTCCGCCTCGACGCCCGTCCCCAGCGAGGTGCGCTGCCCCCAGTACGGAGGGCTGGTGACAATCACGTCGATGCTGCTGGCCGGCAGGTCCGCCGCGAGCTGAAGGCAGTCACCCTCGGCCACGTGATTCAAAGCGTAGGGACCAATCGTCCGGGTCATTGAGGAATTCTCCAGTGCCCCCGTCATCCCGTCCAGCGCCTCCCATTTGTGGAAAGTTTCAGTGACTGAACCCTCCGCAACCGCGCGGCGCGGGACGCGATAACCCAGCCTGCAACACGCTTTCCCATTTTCCCCCCGAAATGGAGTTGTCGTGCGATTGAGCAACTGGCTGTGGCCGCGCCGTCTGGCGCTGCTTCTCGTTCCCGGTGTCCTCGCCGCGTGTGGCGTCCCCGAGTCCTCCGACGGTGATTCCCCCCACACCGTCACGGAGCAGCAGCAGGGCGCGCTGGCCTCGGATGTGACGGTGTCCTTCCAGCAGGGTGTGTCTCCGAGTGCGAGCTATGCGGGTGTCACCGACACCTGGCTCCAGGAGAACCTGCCGTCCACCAACGTGGGCGCGGACGCCCTGCTGCGCATGGACCTCGACTACCCGGCGGGCAGCGGGCAGGCGGCCAACGCCCTGCTGCGCTTCGACCTGCGCGAGATTCCCGCGGGCGCGACGGTGCGCTCGGTGCAGCTCACCTTCCACGTGACGAACCGGACGGGCGGAGAGGGTTACTTCCTCTATACCGCCGGCCGTGCGTGGAACGAGGCCGAGGCCACCTGGGCCCGGGCGAGCGCGGCCAGCACGTGGAGCGCTCCCGGCGCGCGCGGCGCGACGGACCGGGGCTCGACGGTGCTGGGCACGCTGCTTCCCACCGTCACGGGCACCCATACGGTGACGCTCGGCGCGCAGGGCCTCGCCGCCGTCCAGCAGTGGGTGAACAACCCCACGAGCAACCACGGCTTCGTGCTGGACGCCCTCACGAACATGGACGGACTGGACCTTGCGTCCTCCGAGGCCGCCACGCTCGCGCAGCGGCCGCGGCTGACCGTCACGTACACGCCCGTCTTCGTCCACCCGGGCCTGCACGTCTCCCAGGCGCAGCTCGACTTCGTGAAGGCGAAGATCGCCGTGGGCGCGGAGCCGTGGGCCAGCCAGTTCGCCAACAAGCTGGTGAAGAGCAGCCACGCGAACACGGCCTGGGTCCCCAGGCCCGTGGAGACCATGCAGTGCGGTAACGCCGGCAGCACGGTGGACATCGGCTGCTACGACTCCCGGCAGGACGCGCTGAAGGCCTACACGCTCGCGCTGCTCTGGTACCACACGCGGGAGCAGCGCTACGCGGACGCGGCCATCCGGATTCTCGACGCGTACGCGGACACGCTGCAGACCATCCTCTACGTCGGCTCCGACAACAACACGCACAACGGTCCGCTCCAGGCGGCGTGGCTCGCGGAGCTGTTCCCCCGCTCGGCGGAAATCCTCCGCTACAGCGGCTCGGGCTGGCCCCGGGAGCGCGCCATCAAGTTCGGCGAGATGCTCAAGCGGGCGGTGCTGCCCCGCATCATCAACGGCTGGGCGGGCGGCGGCTCCAACTGGAACAACTCCATGACGAACGGCGTGATGAACATCGCCATCTACACGGATGACCGGGCGCTCTTCGAGAGGGCGCTCGGCATGTGGCGCGTGCACGTGAAGGAGACCGTCTACCTGACGACCGACGGCGCGGTGCCCATTCCCGCTCCGGACCAGCGCAACGCGGATGGGAGCTGGAAGTCCGGGGTGCTCCTGTCGACCTGGCGCGGGCAGACCGAGTTCGGCACCACGCGCGTGAATGGCATCAGCCTGGAGGCGTGCCGCGACTTCGGCCATGCGACGATGTCCATCGCCTCCCTGTCCCAGGCGGCGGAGACGGCGCTCATCCAGGGCGTGGACCTCTACTCCGGCCAGGAGGCGCGGCTCATCGCGGGCGCCGAGTTCATGGCGCGGTACATCGTGCCGCATGCCCCGGCCAACGGTGACGCGACCACCATCCCCGTCGAGTCGTGGCTATGCGCGCGTAGGAGCGAGTTCGTGAAGAAGAACGGCGTGCCGGTGCCGAACAACACCCTGGAGGTGCAGATCCTCCCGACGTGGGAAATCCTCTACAACCACTTCGTGACGCGGAAGGGCCGCTCCATGCCCTCGACGGCCGCGCTCCTCCCTCGCGTGCGCGGGGTCCGGCCGGCGACGGACCTGCAGATGTCGTGGGAGACGCTCACCCACGCGGGCGTGGGCTCGGTGGGACTGGAGCCGTAGAGCGGCGTGAGCCCCGGAGGGTCGTGTACCCTCCGGGGCGCGGTATCTGTCCCTGGTGAACGGAATGACTCTTTCTCGCGTGTGGATGTGTGTCGTGATGCTCGCGGCAGGCGGCTGTCGCTCCGAGGGAGGAGAGGGAAAGCGTCCCGAGCCCGCCCTGCCACCGGCCGAGGCCGCCGCGAAGGCGCCGCCCTCCGAGCTGCATGGCGTTGGCGGGGTCGAGGGCGAGCGGGCCGCGTATGACGAATCCCGCCAGCCCGCGAAGGTCATCGCCGCGCTCGGGCTCGCGCCGGGACAGCGGGTGGCGGATGTCGGGGCGGGGCTCGGGTACTTCATTCCGCGTCTGTCGGACGCGGTCGGCCCGGCGGGACAGGTGGTCGCGACCGACATCAATGACGAAGCCCTCGCGCGGCTCCGCGCGCGGATGGCCGAGCGGAAGAACGTCGTGGTGCGGAAGGTGGGGCCGGACGAGCCGGGCCTCGAACCCGGTGCGTACGACCTCATCCTCCTCTCCGAGGTGGACCACTTCCTCTCGGACCGCGTGGCCTACCTGACGAAGCTGCGCTCCGCCCTCACCCCGAATGGCCGCATCGCGGTGACGCACCTGCGGGCGCTCCGTCCGCCGCTGGTCGCCGCCGCCGAGGACGCCGGCTACTCCGTCGTGTCCGAGTACGAAGGACTGCCGAATCACTACCTGCTCTTGCTGCAACCCTCGTCCAGCCGCTGACCTTCGGGCTCGCGGCCCTCAGGCGGGCAGCTTCTTCAGGAAGGCCAGCAGCGCCGCGTTGACCTCCGCGGCGCGCTCCTGCTGGACCCAGTGTCCCGCGCCGGGGATGACCCGCACCTCCTCCAGGTTGGGCACCAGCGGCTTCATTGCGTCCACCGGCGCCATCGCTCTGGCCGGGTCCTTCTCTCCGATGAGGAAGAGCGCGGGCTGCTCGATTCGGGCCGTCGCCAGCTCGGGAAGCTCTTCCCAGTCCCGGTCCATGTTGCGGTAGCGGTTGAGCCCGCCCCGGAATCCACTGCCCTGGAGCTCCTTCACGAAGTACGCGACGTCCTCTTCCGTCAGCCAGTCCGGGAGCGTGCCCGGTGTTTCGAGGCCGGTGAGGAACCCGTCGCCCTTCTTCCGGGCCCTGATGACTTCGGCTGTCGTATCGAACCCGGGAACGCCGGCGAGAGTCGTGCGCACCGTCCTGGAGACGTCCGCTTCGAGCTCCGCCTCCGCGACGCCCGGTTCCTGGAAGTACAGGATGTAGAACCAGTGGTCGCCGAACATCCGCGCGAAGAGCTGCGTCGGCGGCATGGGCGGGCGGCCGAGATGCGGGACACTCATGCCCACGACGGCGCGGAAACGGTCCGGGTGGAGCGCGGCGCAGTTCCACGCCATCGCCGCTCCCCAGTCGTGGCCGACCACGACGGCCGTCTTCTCCCCGAGCGCATCGAGCAGGCCGGTCCAGTCGGCCAGGAGGTTCTTCATGCTGTACGCCTCGACGGGCCATGGCTTGTCGCTGCGGCCGTAGCCACGAACGTCCGGCGCGACCGCGTGGTAGCCGGCCTCCGCGAGCGCCCGGAGCTGATGGCGCCACGAGTACCAGGACTCCGGCCAGCCATGGAGGAGCAGCACGAGGGGGCCCTGGCCGGCCTCGGCGATGTGGAGGTGGATGCCGTTCGTCTGGACGGTGCGGTGCGTGATGTCAGCCATGGGGATGGGAGCCTTTCTTCGTGGAGCGAGCGTGGCTGCGTTGAACCTGCTTCCCGAGGTCCGCCACCGAGAGGCCCCGAAGCTGCTTCATGAAGAGCGCCTCGGCCTCGCCAAGCGCCTTGCCGAGGGCGCCATTCACGGCCTGCTCGACGAGACAGCCGGGACTCTCATGCCGGGGGCCGATGCTGAACACGGCGGGCGTTCCCAGGGCTTCGTACACATCCGCGAGCGTCACGGCGTCGAGCTTGCGCGCGAGCGACCACCCGCCGCCGTGGCCCTTCTCCGAACGCATGATGCCGGCCTTGCGCAGCCCGGCCATGGTCCGTCGCACCACCACGGGATTCGCCTCCATCAACCGCCCGATGGCTTCCGACGTCACCACGGGCCCCAGCTCCTCCATGTGGAGGAGCACGTGCAGTGCCACGGAGAGCCGGCTGTCGCGTCTCATGCCACTTTATATGTTACGTGAATGGCCGGACGTCAACGTGAAGTCGCGGGCGTGGGGCGGTTCGGCGCCTGACCGGAAGCTCCGCGCTCGGGAGTGGCGTGGGTGGAACGAGGATGTGCGTACTATCGGAGTCGTGCGCCGGTCCCGGACCGGGCGAAGACCTTGGAGGCACCATGAGCGAGTGGTCACACATCCCCATCCTGGAGGGCCGCCACGTGCGGCTGGAGCCCTTGCGCGTCGAGCACGTGGAGGCCCTGAGCCTCGCCGTCACCGACGGGAAGCTGTGGGACTGCTGGTACACCAGCGTGCCGCGCCCGGAGGGCATGGCGGGCTACGTGGAGACGGCGCTCGCCATGAAGGAGCGCGGTCAGGCGCTCCCCTTCGTCGTGCGCGACGCGGGCGGAGAGGTGGTCGGCAGCACGCGCCTGTACCAGCTCGACCCCCAGACGCCCCGCCTGAGCATCGGCTACACCTGGTATGCGAAGCGCGTGCAGCGCACGGGGCTGAACACCGAGGCCAAGCTGCTGCTGCTCACCCACGCCTTCGAGAAGCTGAAGTGCGCGGCGGTGGGTTTCGAGACGAGCTGGTTCAACCACGCCTCGCGCACGGCCATTGCCCGGCTTGGCGCCAAACAGGACGGCGTCCTCCGCAACCACCTGCGCCACTCGGACGGCAGCCTGCGGGACACCGTGGTGTTCTCCATCCTGGAGGCGGAGTGGCCGGCCGTGAGGCGGCACCTGCGCGCGAAGCTGGAGGTTGGCTAGCCCCTTCAGGAAGGTCGGGTAGGGCCCTGACGTGTCTGCCTCGGGGAGGGAGGGCTGCAACCGCGTGGTGCACGATGCGGCGGATGTCGCCCTCCACCCACTGGCGCACCTGCTGGGCGAAGCCCGCCTTGCTGCCGTATTGCCGGTAGAAGCTGCCCACCGACATTCCCCCCGCCCTCGCCAGCTCCTCGGCGCGCACGTGGCCGTAGCCGCGCTGGGCCAGCACCACCGCCGACTCGCGCAGCGTCATCTCGTCCGGATTCTCCGAGTGCCAGAAAATCATCGTCCCCCTCTCCCCTCTCCCTGCCCCCTGGGCCGACCTGCCGCTGGAGGAATCATTCCTCCACGACGACTCTTCTACCGGAGGGGGCTGACATGCCAGGGAGGATGGGTCCGCGTACGGTGAGGACCTGGCAGGTCCTCTCGAAGGGCACCAGCCTCCATGCTCACGACGGGCGAGGAAGCCTCCGGCGCAAGAGCCCATCCGTGGCCTGGGCTGCTCACGGACACTCGATGGGCCGGTGGGCTTCGCTTTCGGCCACCGGAATCCGCACCTCCACCTCCGGCGCCCTTTCGGGAGTTTCCGCGGGGACGACAGGGTGGGCTTCACGTCCGTGTTCTTCTTCGTACGGTTCACTCCGACGCATCCGGGGCGAGGAAGTGCGCCTTGCGGAGAGAACGGGGCGCTGGGATGGCGAAGATAGGGGGCGCACACGCCCCTCGAAGCAGTCTGGCACCGTCGGCTTGACTGTTATTAGTGCATGGTAATAACAACGCCCCATGGATGCGGATGAGGGGCTCGTGGCCCTTGGCTTCACCGAGGTGGAGGCGCGGGTCTACTGCGAGCTGCTCAAGGGGGCGGTGCCCGCCACCGGGTACCGGCTCGCGCAGGCGCTGGGGAAGGCGCCGCCGAGCATCTACCAGGCGCTCGCCTCGCTGGAGCACAAGGGGGCGGTGCTGGTGGAGGAAGGCGAGCCTCGCTCGTTCCGGGCGGTGCCTCCGGAGGAGGTGCTCACCGCGCTCCAGCGGGGGTTCGAGCAGCGCAAGCGCTCGGCCGCGGACGCGCTGCGCAAGCTCCACGCGCCCGCCCAGGATGACCGCATCTACCACCTGAAGAGCGCCGCCCAGGTGATGGAGCGCGCGCGGACGATGGTCTCCGGCGCGAAGGAGCTGGTGCTCTTCGACCTCTTCCCTCCTCCGCTCACGTCCCTTGCTCCCGTGCTCACGGAGGCCAGTGCCCGGGACGTCGCCGTCGCGGGAATCGTCTACGCGGAGCCTCCGCGGGTGCCCTTCACATGCGTGCGCTCGCAGGACGCGGACTTCGTGCGGGAGCGGTGGCCGGGCGCGCAGCTCACGCTCGTCGTCGATGCGCGCGAGTTCCTGGTGGCGCTGCTCACTCCGGACGGCACCGGCGTCAAGCAGGCCATCTGGAGCGACAGCGTCTATCTGTCCTGCCTGCAGCACAGCGGGCTGTCCGCGGAGATTCGGCTGCACGCGCCACAGGCGGCGCGCACGCGGATGGGGCGCGCCTTCTCCCTCATCGGCGCGAGCCCGCCGGGGCTGCGCCAGCTCGTGGGAACGCCCTCCTCTTCCAAGCGCGGAGACACCGAATGAGGGGGCCCATCCCGAGGCTGCCAGGCCTGTCCCTCGTGCTCGCTCCCACATGCAAGCCAGGCGCGGAGACACCGAATGAGCGTCTTCATCCCGATGCCGCCGAGCCCGTCGCTCGTGCTCGCTCCCACGTCCAGGCGCGGAGACACCAAATGAGGCTGCTCACCCGGATTGTGTTGGGACCGCCCTTCATGCTCGCTCGCACGTTTACCCGCGGAGACACCGAATGAGATTGCTCACCTCGATTGTGCTGGGACTCGCCCTCGTGCTCGCTCCCGCCTCCGCCCGCGCGGACGCGCTGAAGCCGCTCATCGAGCGTCACCTCGCGTGGCGCGGCGGAGATGCCTATGCGCGCCTGGAGAGCGCCCACGCCCGGGGCACGACGGCGACGGGCGGGCTTCGGGGTACGTGGGAGTCGTGGCGCCACCGGGACGGGCGTCTCCGCGTTGACACCGACCTCGGCGTGCTGAAGAGCGCGCTGGCTGTCGTCCCCCAGGGGAGCTGGAAGCTCAACGCGAGCGGCCAGGTCGAGGACGCCGCGCCCACCGACGTGCGGGATGCGCGGCACCGGGTGGCGCTCGACTTCGGCACGGCGCTGCGCGGGCGTGACGGAGCGAAGCTCGCGCTCCTGCCCGACGAGGCGCGCGACGGCCGCACCTGGAAGGTGGTGCGCGTCACCTTCGGCGACGAGGACCTCTATGACCTGTTCCTCGACGGCACCGAGGGCGCCCTGCATGGCCTCCGCATCCGCGAGGACAACGAGACGCGCTTCGTGCGGCTGGGCGACTGGCGGCGGGTACAGGACGTGCGCATGCCCTTCCTGGAGGAGGTGCTCACCGACAACCCGGACAGCGACGAGCGCACGGTGGTGGAGACGCTGGAGCTGAACGTGCCGCTGCCTCCCTCGCTCTTCGCTCGGCCCGAGGTGGCGCGCCGGGCCAGCTTCGCGGAGGGCCGGAAGAGCACCGGCTTCATCCCCTTCGAGTTCTTCAACGAGAACCGCGTCTTCATCCCGGCCCGGGTGAATGGCCGGGAGACGCAGGTGCTGCTGGACAGCGGGGCCGAGATGACCGTGGTCGACCCCGCCTACGCCCGTGAGCTGGGGCTGAAGGCCGAGGGGCAGCTGGCGGCGGTGGGCAGCGGTGGGCAGGCGCAGGCGCAGCTCGCCGGCGGAGTGGACATCACCATCGGCCACCTGAAGCTGAGCGGGCTGACGGTCGCCATCATCGACCTGGCCGAGGTGGCGAAGCGCATCGGCCATCCGCTGCCGGTCATCCTGGGCAAGGAGGCCTTCAATCAGCTCGTCGTGGACGTGGACTTCCCCAACAGGAAGGTCGCCTTCCACGAGGCCTCGGCCTTCAAGGCCCCGCCGGGCGCGGTGCGCCTCCCGGTGGTGGAGTCGGCGGGCGGGCAGCGCACCGTGCAGCTCTCCATCGAGGGGCGGCCGCCCATCCCGGTGCTCTTCGACGTGGGCAATGGCGGGGCGCTGTCGCTCTTCCCCTCGTACTGGCAGAAGGCGGGGCTGCTGGAGAAGCGGCGCAGCTCCAAGACGCTGTCCGGCGCGGTGGGCGGGCTGAAGGAGCGCGACGTGGCGACGCTCAAGCGCATCCAGCTGGCGGGCTTCACGCTGCGGGACGTGCCCACCGTGTTCGACGAGGTGGGCAACTCCGTCTCCGCCTCGGACCGCATCCTCGGCAACCTCGGCCTCGCGGTGCTCGGCCGCTTCCGGATGGTGACGGACTATGCGAACGACACGCTGCTGCTGGTGCCGGATGCGCGCGCCCTGCGCCAGCCCTTCCGCAAGGACCGCTCCGGGCTCATCACCTTCTCCGGCGAGGGACGGCTCGAGGTGAAGCTCGTGGCGCCCGGGAGCCCGGCGGCCACCGCGGGCTGGCGGGTGGGCGAGGAAATCGTCGCCATCGACGGCCAGAAGATTGGCCCGGACTACGAGGGCACCGAACTCGCGCGCTGGCGTTCCCGGCCCGCCGGGCAGACGGTGGTGCTCACAATGAAGGACGGCAGCGAGCGCCGGCTCACCTTGCGGGACTATTACTAAGGGTGGGCTTCATTCCACACCCCAGGAGTTCAGTGAAGCAATCCGGGGCCGGCTCCCTCGAGTGGGGGGCAGTGTGGGGCGGGCCCCGACCGGGCACTGGAATGGCCGTGTTTTTGGACGGTCTGTCGTCATTCGGCGAGACTCCCGAGGCGAGGAGCCGTAGTAGTTCAGGGAGCCATGGCCGAGATCCCGCATCCGATTCCCTATCAGGGCAGCAAGCGACGACTGGCCCCCATCATCCTGGAGTACCTGCCCGACGACCTCGAAACGCTCTACGAGCCCTTCTGCGGCTCGGCGGCGGTCAGCCTCGCGGTGGCGCGTGCGAAGAAGGCACGGCGCATCGAGCTCAACGACAGCCTGGAGCCGCTCACGAAGCTCTGGAGCAACATCATCGCGTCGCCCGAGGCGGTCGCCGATGAGTACGAGAAGATCTGGCACGCCCAGCACGACGACCCGAGGGCCTACTTCGACCACGTGCGTGATGACTTCAACCGGGACCGGGACCCCACGAAGCTGTTGTTCCTCCTCGCCCGTTGCGTGAAGAACTCCGTGCGCTTCAACGCCGCCGGAGAGTTCAACCAGTCGCCGGACAAGCGTCGCGTCGGTACCCGCCCGGAGCGGATGCGCCAGAACATCCTCGGCGCGTCCCAGCTCCTCAAGGGGCGTTCGGTGGTCACGTGCGGTGACTACGTGAAGGCACTCGAGCGGGCCACACGCAAAGACGTCGTCTACATGGACCCGCCCTACCAGGGCACCAGTGGTGCTCGCGACCAGCGCTACCACCAGCAACTCGATCGCGAGCGCTTCATCAGCGACCTCGACCGCCATATCCGCCGTGGCGTGAGGGTCATCATCAGCTTCGACGGCCGCAGCGGTGACCGAACGTACGGCCCGGAGCTTCCGTCCAGCCTCGGCCTGACGAAAATCGAGGTTCACGCGGGGCGTTCGTCGCAGGCCACCCTGAATGGCGAGGAGGCGAACACCTTCGAGTCGCTGTACGTGTCTCCCAAGCTCCTACGGGGTGAGCAGCGTCATCGGAACATGCGCTCCATCAAGGAGACATCCCAACAGCAGCTCCCCGGGCTCACGGGATAGGTCCGTGGCTCTAGCCTGATTGCGAGAGCCAGGCCTTGATGGCCGCCGCGATGTCCACGCCTTGCTCCGCGGCGTGCCTGGCAAGCTCGTCGAAACGACGGATTTCCTCTGGACCTTCGAAGACCAGCGAGACCCTCCGCTCCGCCCGGGTCGCGACATGCTGATAGTTCGAAGGGGACGCCCAGAAGCATCCCCGGCAGGTCTCTTCCACGCGTGCCGTCCAGTTGGGACAGTGCTCGCAGGCCCACGACTTCGAGCGCTGACAGGAACGACAGAGCAGCATGTACCCTTCCGTGGAACCAGGCTCGCCTCCGACGCGGAACGGCACGCGATGGTCGACTTGAAGCTCGCTTGCTGGATAGGGGTGAAGACAGGCAGCGCAGCGCTCTCCATCGCGCTCCACCAGCAGACTCCGCACCTTCTTCGGAATCGTGGAACGTCCACCGATTCTTCCGTCGACGATTTGGGATGGATCCCCGAAGGAGTACACCGCCATCGGGCGATGGGTCTTCGGGCTCTTCACCATCGTCGTGACCAGCGGAATTCCCGCGTCACGAACGTCAGCGGCTGCTCGGGCTGCGTGTGCATATCCCTCGGCCGTGAGCTCCTCCATTGTCACGCTCCCGCGAGCAATGATGAGTTCCACGAGCAGGCGGGCGCGTTTCGTCAGATGCTTCGCGCTCTCAAGAATGCGCGGATCAATGGATGTGGGTGACACGACATCGTGTACCCTACAGCGCACGCGAACCGCGGCACAACGGCGACTCCCACCATGAGCATGATTGTCCGCGGCTTCGAGCAGCTCCCCCCGAGAATCCAGGACGTCTTGAGGGTGCGGGGCGTGGGGCCCGGGGAGTTCGTGCTCGGGCTGAAGAGCAGCTACAAGCCCAACGCGACGATTCCCATCCTCTGGTTCATCGTGACGGCCGAGCACCTGCTCCTGTGCAACACACACAAGACGCGGGGGCTGTGGAAGGAGATGTCGGGACAGGAGCTGACGGCCTTCGAGCTGCGGCGCTCGTCGCTCGGCAAGCCCTACTTCGTGCTCCCCGACAGCGAGGGAACCGTGTACCTCACGCTCCCAGATGAGACTCCCCCGGAAGACCTGGATGCCCTGACGCGCGAGTTCGCGCGCCTGCACCAGCGCTGAGGTCCCCCAGGTGACGGGCGGCCCCCGAAGCTGGGAGACTCAGCGCGCTCGGCACGTAGCTGGGCATGGTGGGTGGAGTTCTCGTGGGTCCGTCTCGTCTGTGGTTGCTGGTGCTTCTCGTCACCCTCGCGGGCTGCAAGTCCGAGCAGGAGCGCCATCTCGAAGCGCTGGAAGCCGACTGGCGGCGGACGAGCGGGAATGTTCCCGCCGGGGACGCCGAGCGGGTCGCGCACTTCGAGGCGTTCCTCCAGCGCTTCCCCGCGCAGCACCCGCATGGCAACCCCCACGCGGCGCAGGCGCGGCAACAGCTCGAGGAGGCCCGGACGCAGCTTCGGGAGCGGCTGGCGGCGGAGGAGCAGCGCAGGCGGCTCGCCGAGAGTGTCCGGCCCGTCATCGAGGAGGCCCTCTTCCTCCTGGCCGGGCGAATCGAGGACATCTGGCGCGATACCCACGTGGCGCGGCTGGAGCACGCGGGCGTGCACCTCGTCACCCGCGGCACCTTCATGGAGCGGGCGTGGATGCGGCTCAAGGGCCCGCCGCTCACGGCGCTGCGCAAGACCCTGGGCGCCAGCATCTACGACACCACGAAGAAGCGGTATGACCCGGACGCGCTCGCGAAGTTCCTCGACGTGGCCTGGCTGCCGCCGGACACCCCCCTGCTGGGGACGCTCACGCAGAAGCTCTACCCCGTCTTCCGCCGCCGGCTGCGCTACGAGCTGCTCCTATACACCTCGCTCGCGAAGAACTATGCGCCGCGGCGCGAGGAGCTCGAGAAGGACTTCGGTCTGCTCCAGCTCCTTCAGCGCAACCACCGCCTGGGCGACCCCGTGTCCTACTGGGCGGAGGTGCGGCACCGGGGCGAGAAGGACCGCCGGCTCTTCTACGGGTACCTGTACTACCGCCAGAACGTCGACGGACTGATGGGCATCGCCCCCGGCGAGGTGGACCACCTGGACGTGGGCTTCTGGGTGCGGCGCTTCGAGGATGGCACGGCCCGGATGCTCGGCGACTTCCTGCGCAAGGTGGCCCAGGCCTACGACGCCGCGTGGCTCGCGTCCGTGGATGCCGGGGCCTTCAAGCCCTTCATGGCGGAGAAGGCGTGGATCCACTCCGAGTACAGCCCGTGGCGCGACGCGTCCCAGATCCGGTACCACAAGACCTGGCCCAAGGGTGACGGCATCGAGCACATGCTTGGGGAGGACCCCGAGCCCACGTTCATCACCCACCACAAGCTCGTGCGCTTCGACCCACCGGAGCCGCCCGAGGAGTTCCACGACACCACGACGGGAGACCGGCTGCTGCGCCTTCCGACGGAGCTTCGCTCCATCTTCCAGGGCCCCGAGCCGCGACAGCTCGTGGGATTGATGAAGGACTCCAAGGTCTTCGAGCTGGACCCCACCAGCCTGGAGCAGCGCTCCAAGCTCTCCAACCACTATGAGCTGGAGATAACGGGGGTGTTGGCCATGTCACCCGACGGAGGCTTCCTCGTCGCGGGCGCGCGACGCTGGAACAATGGGGACTCGTCTCCCCGGGTCGTCATCGAGAACATGAGGAACGGGGCGCGCGAGGAGGAGATGTACCAATCCCTGACGGCCACCACGCTGGCGACGAGCGAGAAGGCCGCCATCGTCGCCGGGCAGGCCGGTGACGAGACGGAGGTCCGCTTCCGCATCCAGCCTGAGCGCGAGCGGCTCCTCTTGAAGACGCGAGGCCCGCTCGCGCTCCACCCCACCCTCCCCCTGCTCGTCTCCGGTGAGCAGGCCACCGAGCTGTGGGACCTGGACACGGGCACCCTGGTGCAGACGTTCCGCGAGGAGACGCCCGTGAAGCAGCGGGCCTTCGACGCGTCCGGAAGGTACCTCTCGTCGTTCGGAGCCAAGGCGGTGTACCTGGACACGTTCGACGCGGAGGCACGGAAGCTCGTCGCCGGGAAGAAGCTCGCGGCGGGCACGCCGACCGGGCAGTGGCTGCCCGGAGCGCAGGGGCACCTGTTGGTGCACGACGGGAGCGTGGCCCGGGTCGTGGACGCGGGTTCCGGTGAGACGGTGGGCCGGTCCGTGCGGGCCCTCGGCGTCCTGGGCACCTTCCATGACGGCAAGGCGCTGCTCCGCGGCCTCAACGGCTCGGACGCCTTCGTGTGGTCCTTCGAGTTGCCGCCGCCTCCCGAGGCCGAGGTCGCGGACTCGGAGGAGTGAGGCACGGCCCTCAGTCCGTCCCCTTGCCGCCGGAGACGGACTTGATGAGCACGGCCACGAGGACGATGCCGCCCACCACGGTGCAGACGCCGACCAGGCCGAAGGCCTCGAAGGTCCTGGCGATGAGTTCGATGGTCCGGCCCATGGGCACCTCGCAGGCGGGAGAAGCGCGGGCACATTCTGCCATGGCCCGCCGTGATGGAAGGAAGGGCCCCGCTGGTCGCGTGCGAGGGGAGCCGGTAGTGTCCGCGCCGTGCTGTGAAGGTCAGGAGACACGCCGTGCTGACGCACCGACAGGGCCTGCTGCTCGTCCTCGGAGCCATCCTCGCGCCGGGCTGCATCCCCGACGCCGTCGACGTCACGGGCAAGCGCTGCGGGCCGGAGCAGTCCTGCGGGCCGGGCCTCCAATGCGTGGAGGGCCGCTGTACGTCGGATGACGTGCAGCCACCTCCCACCAACCTCGTTCGCAACCCCGGCTTCGAGAACGGTGTCGAGGGCTGGGAGACGACGGGCGAGCTGTCCACCGAAGCGCCGGGCTTCGCGGGTGCCCTCGCGGCCCGGCTCGTGCCCACGGGGAACGGCGAGCCGGTGACGCTCACACCGCGCTCGCCACCGCTCCTCGACGCCGAGGACAGCTACTACTGCGCCTCGGCCTGGGTGCGTGGAGGCGCCGGTCACACCGCCGTGCTCGAAATCCTCGAAGGGACCGAGGTCTCCAGCTCCGAGGAGCTCCCGCTGGATGGCACCTGGCGGCAGGTGAAGGTCTCCACGCTGTTGTTCGAGAACGAGGTGGGCACCCTGCGCCTCGTCATCCCCGCGGAGGTGGACACTCCCGTGTGGGTGGACGAGGTCGCGCTCTGGCGCTCGGACAGCGTCCTCTGCGAGAACGGCCCGTGAGCCCGCCCCGCACCTCGCCACTCACGGAGAAGACGGACCCCGACAGTCCTCCCCGCGTGCGGCTGTTCGTCATGGAGGGGCCGGACCGGGGGCGGTCCATCCTCTTCGAGGGCGGCACCCTGGTGGTGGGGACGCTGCCGTCCTGCCAGCTCGTGCTCACCGACGACACGGTGTCCCGCCAGCACCTGAGCCTCGAGCTGCTCGGGCCGCGTGCGCGGGTGAGGGACCTCGGCAGCCGCAACGGGACGCGCTACCTGGGTGCCCGGGTGGAGGTGGTGGAGGTGCCCTTGGGCGCCATCGTCTCGCTCGGGAGGACGCAGCTCGCGCTGCTCCCCGCGGATGTCGAGCCCGAGCGGTTCAGCGAGCGGACGGAGCTGGCCGGACTGCTCGGGCGCTCGCTGGCGATGCGGCGGCTGTTCGCCGAAATCGAGCGGGTGGCTCCCGTGGACGTGCCCGTCCTCATCCAGGGAGAGACGGGGTCCGGCAAGGAGGGCATCGCGAGGGCGCTGCATGCGCTGTCCGGGAGGACGGGGGCGCTGCGCGCGTTCGACTGCGGTTCCGTCCCGCCGGGCCTCCTGCCGGGCATGCTGTTCGGCCATGCGCGCGGGGCCTTCACGGGCGCGGTGGCGGACACACCCGGCGCCGTCGAGGCCGCGCACGAGGGGACGCTCTTCCTCGACGAGGTGGCGGAGCTGCCGCTGGAGCTGCAGCCCGCCTTCCTGCGCGTGCTGGAGACGGGGCGCTTCTCCCGGCTCGGCGAGACGCGGGAGCGGCAGGTGCGCTTCCGGCTCGTGGCCGCCACGCACCGGGACCTCGCGGCCGCGATGAAGAAGGGCACCTTCCGGCCCGACCTCTACCACCGGCTGGCGAGCATCGTGCTGCGCGCGCCGCCCCTGCGGGAGCGGCTGGACGACATCCCGCTGCTGGCCGAGCACTTCGCGCGGAGCCTCGGGGCGTCGCTGCCGCTGTCACCCGCGAGCCTCGCCACGCTGAGCGCCTATCACTGGCCCGGCAACGTGCGGGAGCTGCGCAACGCGGTGGAGCGGACGCTGACGCTGGGCGCGGAGGCCGCGCTGCCGGAGCTGGCGCCCCCCGGTGGCGCGAAGGAGGACTTCCACGCGACGCGCGAGCGGGTCCTCCTGGCCTTCGAGCGCAGCTACCTGGAGGCGCTGCTCGCCCGGCACCGCGGCTCCGCCTCGGCGGCGGCGCGGGAGGCCGGGCTCGCGCGCTCCTACTTCTATCGCCTGCTCAAGACGCACGGGCTCGTCCCCGGACGCGGCAAGGGCTGAGCTAGGATGCGTGCGCCATGTGGCTTGCCGTGACACTGCTGGTGGTCCTGGGACAGGTCGCGCCGGCGAATCCCTATCTGGAGCAGGCGCGGACGCGGTACGAGGCGCTGGACTTCGCCCAGACGCTGGAGTTGCTCCAGCTCGCCGAGCAGGTCCCCTCCAACACGCGCGCCCAGCTGCTCGACATCCTGGAGCTGAAGGCCCGCTGCGAGCTGGCGGAGGGCCGGCGCGCGGAGGCGGAGGCGAGCTACACGCGGATGCTCGCGCTGGACCCGCGCGCGGAGCTTCCGTCGGACCTCTCGCCCAAGATTCTGGAGGCCTTCCATGCGGTGAAGGCCCGGCTCTTCCCGGCCGACTATGTAGCCCTCAAGCAGCTCCCCTCGGCGGAGGGGCTGGTGCGGGTGGAGGTGGTGGACCCGTGGCGGCGCGTGGAGGCGGTGGTGCTGCACTCGCGCGGTCCGCGTGATGCGGACTGGCGGCAGCTGCGCGCCGTTCCCGAGGCGGGGCTGTGTGTCTTCCAGCTTCCGGGCGATGGAGCGGGCCCGGTGCGCTGGTATGTCGAGGCCCGGGGCCAGGAGGGCCAGGGCGTGACACGACTGGGGGCCCCGGATGCGCCTCGGGTGTGGGACCGGGGAGGCGTCGTCGCGGAGCCGCTCGTGTCCTCCGCGCCTCCGCCGGGGGCGGTGCCCTCCGAGCCGCCGCGTGTCCGCGGGACGCTGGGCTGGGTGGCGCTGGGAGTGGCGGTCGCCGCGGGCGTGGGGGGCACGTGGCTCCAGGTTCGTTCGAGTGAGTCCCATGACGCCGCGGAGCGCGCGGAGTGGGCGGGGGATGCACGGCGGCACTCCGAGCGGGCGCGCTCGCAGGCCGGATGGGCCAGGGCCCTCTTCGTCGGAGGCGGAGCGGCGGCGCTGGGCGGAGGCTATCTCCTCACATGGTGACGGGCGGGCCCGCGATGCGGGGGCTGCACGTGGGCCCCTACGAGCTGCTCTCGCGCCTCGCGGCGGGAGGCATGGGCGAGGTGTTCATCGCCCGGCGCACGGGCCTGGGGAGCTTCGAGAAGCGCGTCGCGCTCAAGCTGTTGCTGCCGCACCTGTCCGAGGAGCCGGCGCTGGTGGAGCGCTTCCTGGAAGAGGCGCGCATCGCCGCGAGGATGGAGCATCCCCACGTCGTGCAGCTCTTCGACGCGGGCGAGGCGGAGGGGCGCTACTACCTGGCGATGGCGCTCGTGGAGGGCGTGAGCCTGTCGCAGTTGCTCCGCGCGTGCCGTCGCGAGGGCCGGCAGCTTCCGCTCCCCGTGGTGCGGGCGGTGGCGGCGGGACTCTGCGAGGCGCTCGACTACGCGCACCAGCTCCGCGGGCCGGCGGGCGAGGACTTCCGCGTCGTCCACCGGGACGTCAGTCCGTCCAACGTCATGGTGTCCGCGCGGGGGGCCGTGCTGCTCGGGGACTTCGGCATCGCGCGGGTGCTCGCCAATGCGACGACGCGCAGCAGCCGTCCCTGGGGGAAGTACGCGTACATGCCGCCGGAGCAGCTGGACGCGACGGGGCCCGTGGATGCGCGGGCGGATGTCTTCGCGGCGGCCGTGACGCTCTATCAGGCGCTCACCCTGGATTCGCCGTTCCAGCGCGCCACGGACGCGGCCACCATGGAGGCCATCCGCCGCGAGTCGCTGCCGGACGTCACGCGCGTGCGGCCGGACGTCAGCGCGCGCATCCGTGACACGCTCGCGCAGGGGACGGCGCGGGAGCGGGAGTCTCGGCTGCCGTCCGCGCGGGCGTTGCTCGAAGGGTTGATGGATGGGCCGGTGGCGCGCCCGTCCGAGGTGGGCGCGCTCGTCGAGTCGCTGTGTGCCGCCGAGCTGGCGGTGTTCCGTCAGGCTCCGCCCGCGTTCGACACGGGGCCGACGCGGACGGTGCCTCCTGCTCCGGAGTCCGGGGAAGCGGGTGGGCTTCGCCCGCGCTTGCCGGGGCAGGTGCTCCCCTCCCAGGACACCACGAAGGTGGTGGGGCACGGCGACACTCGTCGGGGGACGAAAGGGGCTGTGCTTGCCCTGGCGGGCGGCGTGGCCGTGGTGGCTGTGGCTCTCGGGTTCTGGCAGCGCACCTCACGCGAGGCGGCCGATGCTGCCCTTGCTTCGCCTGGAGTCCAGGCGCGGGAAAACCCTCCTCCGCGGTCCGGTCTCGCCGCTTCGCCTGTCGCACAGGCAGGGGAAGCACCTCCCGAGGAGCCCTCCCCCATCGCGCCGGTACGGGAAGCTTCATCGGCCGCACCCTCCTCCACTCCGTCTCCCTCGAAGACGCAGCCTGCGTCCGGGGACGCTCGCGAGCGGTCCGCGTCGTCTCGCCCTTCCGGAACGCGCGGCCCCACGCGCGCCGAAGCCCCCAGGCCCGTGACGGGCACCGGCTTCCTCACGGTGGACGCGCGTCCCTGGGCGGTCATCTCGGTGGACGGGCGCGAGGTGGACCGGACGCCGCTCGCCCGTTACCCGTTGCCGGCGGGCCCGCACACCATCGTCTTCCACAACCCCGTCCTGGGACGCACCGAGCAGCGCACCGTCCACATCGAGCCGGGAGGGGTCGCCACCCTCCGGGTGGACTTCGAGACGCCGCGCTGAGCGCCGGGCCGGAACTGTCGTGAGCCGGGACAGTTGTCCCCTGGCAGGAGACAGCCCTCCCGCGCGACTCCCGAGTCCTCCGCGCCAAGTCCGCGAAACGAGGCCCCTGTGTCCCGAAAAGGCCTCCGTCCGCCGCCGGGGCACGGGGACTGCACTGTCTCTCCGCGCGCACGCACTGAAGCCGCGTGCCTCACCCCAACGATTCACCCACTCTACGGAGAGACCCTTTCATGAAGACCACGCTCTTTGTGCTGTTCGCCTCGATGTCCCTCGCGATGGCCGTCACCGCCTGTGGCGATGACGCCTGCTCCGCCGAGGAGTCGAAGACGTGCTCGGACAAGCAGGCCACGTGCGTGACCTCCTGCGGCACCGGCGTCGAGGCGAACTACGCCTCCTGCGTCGCGACCTGCAACACGCGGCTCTGTGACTGCCTGGATTCCTGCGGCAGCACCTGCCAGGACTGACCACCGTTCCAAATCATCGGGCGGGCCCTCTCGCGGGACGGGAGGGGGCCCGCCGCCCCTGCCTGGGCTACGCTGGAGATCTGCCCGAGCAGGTCCCATGAACAAGCACGAGAGAAAAGCCCTGCTGCGCGAGCGCCAGGAGGCCGCGGAGAAGGCCTCCGAGATGTCCCGTGAGCGGCGCATCGGAGAGACTCCGAGTTGGCGAGGTGCAGGCCACCTCCGGTTGCAGCTCAGGGAACGGCCGTCCTTCGAGTCGGGCTCCATCTGGGACATCCGAGAAATCGAGGACACCCTGACGCTGTACGTGAGCCGGACGAACCCGGACAAGGCGGGCTATCTCCTACCGGGTTACACCGAACTCGTCGTCGAGCAGAAGGAGCTCGCCTCCCGCGTCGAGCAACTGGAGGGCATCCCCGTGGTGACGCCTCTTCGCTTCCGGGGCCATGCCGGCTTCGACGGAACCTCCTACACGCTCACGCGCTCCGACGGCTTCGACTCCGTCTCGTTCAGCTGGTGGGAAGAGGGTCCCTCGGAGTGGACGCCGCTGACGGAGGCGGTGGCGCGCTTCATCGACTACCTCAAGCAGCAGAAGCCCGTGCAGTGAGCCTGACAACCCTGGCCGCCTGCCTGCCTGGGAAAATCCCGGGAAAATGCCGTGTCGATCTCCCGGAGCGTCGTTCGTCGTCCTCGTGAAGGCAGGGAATACCCCCATGCCGACAACGAGGAGACCTCCATGCAGACCGTCACGAAGGCGCAGCTGTGGACCGGCCGTATCCTGAGCGGCATCGCGGTGCTGTTTCTCACGATGGACGGCGTCATGAAGTTCGTGGCGCCCCCGGAGGTCCTCCAGGGCAGCGAGGCGCTCGGCTATGCCGCGGACCGGCTGCCCATCATGGGCACGCTGGTGCTGACGGGCGTGGCCCTGTACCTCATCCCCCGCACCTCGGTGCTCGGCGCCATCTTCCTCACGGGCTTCCTGGGCGGTGCGGTGGCCACCCATGTGCGCGTCGACAACCCGCTCTTCAGCCACGTGCTCTTCCCCACCTACGTGGCGGCCTTCATCTGGGGCGGGCTGCTGCTGCGTGACGCCCGGCTGCGCGTCTTCCTGCCCTTTGCCAAGGCCCGCTCCACCCCGGTAGAGAGCGAGCGCGGAATCACCACCCCGCACCTGCGGGAAAGGACTGCGCAGTGAGCCTGGCGAAGAAGCTGAATCTCAAGGAGGGAATGAAGGTTCGCGTCATCGGCAAGCCCTCGGGCGTGGACCTCGACGACGTGGTGACGACGACCTCCGCCAAGGCGGAGGCCCTCCTCATCTTCGTGAAGACGCTGGCGGACGTGGACGCGAAGTGCGCCCCCCTCATCGAGGCCGCCAAGGCGGACCGCATCGCCTGGGCCGCCTACCCCAAGGCCGGCCAGCTCGGCACCGACCTCAACCGGGACATCCTCTGGAAGCACCTGCTCCAGCAGGACATCCAGGGCATCCGGCAGATCGCCATCGACGACGTCTGGAGCGCCATGCGCTTCCGCCCGGGGAAGTGAGCGCGCCGTCAGGAGAACTCCCGGCGTAGCGCCGGGTCGAGCGTGGCGCCCGCGAGGAACACCTCCGCGTGACCCGAGAGACCGTGGGCCGCGGCTTCGCGCCGGTGGAAGGTCTCCAGCGTGGGGCCCACGTCCCGAGCCCCTCCGAACTGGAAGCCCAGCTGACTCCGGTAGCAGCCGCACCCGGCCACCTTGCGCGGCAGTACCTCCGTCACGTTCATGGCCAGCGGCCGGAGGTCTCCCGGCAGCACCGGGTCCGGCCGGGCTCCGGGCTGTCGCACCGCGTACGGCGTGTCCCGGTACCACAGGGTGCGCGCGGCCCATCCGTCCATCGAGGCCATCAGCCGGACCACCTGGACATGGTCCACGTGGCCGCCCAGGGCCTGCGGTGCCAGCACCAGCTCCGGCCGCAGCTCGGTCAACAGCGGCATGAGCCGCCGCCTCGCTGTCCCGACAATCGCGTCGTCCTCCTGCGGAGGTGCGAAGAGCTCCGCGGCGCTGCTGTACCCCCGGTGGGGCGCTTCGGGCAGCCCGGCCCAGGCCAGCCAGTCCACCTCCATGTGCACCGCGAAGTCCCGGTCCTCCTGTCGGCGCAGCGCCATGTAGTCCACCTCCGGGCCCAGCCCCTTGTCCGTCTGGCACGCCAGCGCGAAGCCCGTGGGCTCCGGCACCGAGCGCGTGAAGACTGTCACGAGGGCCACCTTCCACCCCCGGGCCTTCAGCCGGGCCAGCGTGCCTCCGCAGGAGAAGGCCACGTCGTCCAGGTGGGGAGACAGGAAGAGCGCGATGCTCATAACAGGTGGGGCGCTTTCCGGAAGCGGCAGGACAGGTCGGCCGTGGCCACGGTGGTGTCCGGGTCGTACACCCGGGTCCACCGCGTGTCGGGCGCGGTGCCCACGAGCTGCTCGTACACGCGCTGAATCTGCCCGCCCACCGTCCGCCACGAGTACCGCTCCCGCACCTCGGCCAGCGCGGTGCGCGCCAGCCGCTCGCGCAGCCCCGGGTCGTCCAGCAGCCGGGCAATGGCCCCGGCCAGCGAATGGGCGTCCTGGGGCGGCACCCGCAGCGCGTTGCGCCCGTCCTCCAGGCAGTCCACCTCGCCCACCGCGCGCGTGGAGACGATGAGCAGCCCCGTGGCCATGGCCTCCAGAATCGTGTGGGAGCAGCCCTCCGCGGACATGGGCGAGACGAGGATGTCGCCGCGCCGGTACACCTCTGGCGCCTCCTCGTACGAGGTGTGGCCGGTGAGCTCGACGACGTCCTCCAGCTCGTACCCGGCCACCCGGGCGCGCACCGCGTCCACGTCCGGACCGATGCCGGAGAGCACCAGCTTCAGCGCGCGTCCCTCCCGTCTCAGCAGCCGCACCGCGTCCAGCAGCTCCAGCACGCCTTTCCGCGCGTCCACGCGCCCGTGGTACAGCAGCACCGGCGGGCGCCCCAGCTGCCCCAGCCTCGACTCGTCGCGTGGATGGAAGCGGCGCGTGTCGGTGGCGCCGGGCACCACGGTGAAGCGCTCCAGCGGCGTGCCGTGGTGGCCCCGCACCTCCTCCGCGAAGGAGCGGCTGCCAATCAGCAGCGCCCCCGCGTGGCCGAGCACCGCCAGCATGGCCTGCTTGTGGGTGCCGCAGCACGTGCCCACCGGGTGCCCGTCTCCTCCCTGGAGGGACACCACGTTGGGCAGCCCCAGCCGCCGGCTCGCCTCCAGGGCCGCCAGTCCGCACGGGTAGCCGTACTGCGCATGGATGAGCGAGAAGGGCTCGCGGCGGTGCTCCCGCTCCACCGTGGCGACGAGGTCCTCGATGTCCTGCTCGAAGCTGGCGGGCAGGCCGTCGTTGACGCGCTGCTCGCCCAGCGACTCGCGGCCCACCACCGTGGCGCGGGAGATGCCCGGCGGCAGGCCGCCTCCGTACACGGCGGCGCCGGCCCTGTCGTTGCGGTACTGGCTGACCATCGTCACGTCGTGGCCGCGGTCCGCCAGCTCCCGCACCAGGTTGTACGCGTAGACGCTCATCCCGGACACGGCCGGGAAGTCGCGCCGGGAGATGAAGCAGATGCGCAGCGTGTTGGCGCTCATGCCGCCACTCCCGTGCCCGAGGGCAGGCGGGCCCGCAGCCACTCCAGCGCCGCGGGCACCAGCGTGTGCGCGCGGTGCGAGTCACGCGGAAGCTCGACACAGACGAGCCCGCCGTGGCGAATCTCCCCCAGCGCCTGGAGCACCGAGGGCACATCCAGCTCGCCCTCTCCGAAGGGCAGGTGCTCGTGCACGCCGCGCTTCATGTCCTCCAGCGCCACGGTGCCCAGCGACGGGGCGAACTCGCGGACCGCGTCCGCGGGCGCCCGCTCCTGCGTCACCATCAGGTGCCCCACGTCCAGCGCCAGTCGGATGGGAGCCGCGCCCCGCTTCGCCACCTCCTCCTGGAGCCGGCACCAGTCATCCACCGTCTCCACGCGCATGCCCGGCTCCGGCTCCACCGCGAGCACCACCCCGCGCGCGGCCGCGTAGTCCGACAGCCGCGCCACGCCGTCCACCAGCCAGCACCACGCGGCTTCCGCGTCCACTCCGGGCCGGGGCACGCCGGCCCAGAAGGACACCGCCTCGCCCCGGCAGATGGCGCAGATGTCCACGGCCCGCCGCAGGAAGTCGAGCCGCCGCAGGCGGCCCTCCGGCTCCGGGCTGATGAGCGTGGGCTCGTACTCGGCCCGGGACTCCAGCAGGAAGCGCGCGCCCGTCTTCACGACGAGCCCCAGCTCGAGCCGCTCCAACAGCCCCGCGAGCTCCCCCGCGCGGCGCGGCAGGTGGGGCGCGAAGGGGTCGAAGTGGTGAGCGTCCAGCGTGAGGGCCACGCCGTCGTAGCCGCTGTCGGCGATGAGCCGCAGCGCGTCCATGAAGCGGTGGTGGGCCACCCCGTTGGTGTTGTACGCGAAGCGCAGCGTCATGACAGACCTCCCCCGAAGCGGCGGCCGTGCAGCACCTGCTGGACGCTGTGCCGTCCCGGCTCGCGATAGAGCGGATACAGGCGCCCCACCCTCCTGGCGGCCAGGGGCGCGTCGAACCAGGCCGGCCCGCCCAGGCGCGCCTTGGCTTCCTGCGTGAGGCGCACCGGCAGGGCTCCGGCGGGCGGTGTGCCCAGCCCGGCCAGCGGCTCTCCCATCGACATCAGCCGCGCGACGTTCCGCTCGCCGATGCGGTCATGGGTCATCGTCTCCACCTCCAGCCCGGGGACGATGGCCTTCACGACATGGATGGAGTGGTCCGCCGGGGACAGGTCGGCGACGAGGACGTCGAAGCCGGCCGCGTGCAGCCAGGCCACCACCTGCTGGCAGCGGGTGGCGGGCTCCTCGGCGACCTGCGCGCGCGGCAGCTCAGAGAGGCGCACCTTGCGGCGGCACTGCACGGTGACGGCCGTCAGCGCGCGCAGCGCCTCCGCGGACATGCTGGCCCACTCGGCCATGCCGCGCAGGGCGCGCTCCTCTTCGCGCTCCGGGTGCACGTGGGGCAGGAAGCGCTCCAGGTAGCCCGGGGGCGCGACACGGGCCACCTCGTCCAGGGGGCCGTGCATGAAGGCCTTGCGAGCCCGGGAGCCCGCGTACTCCAGCAGGGCCTTGCGCAGGGCGCGGTCGCGGTCCGGGTCCGCCGCCTCGCCGCAGGCCGTCACCATCAGCGACTGGCGGCCCACGTCCGGGTCGTTGGCCACCACGTACAGGTTCACCAGGCCGAACTCGGTGGAGGCCAGCTTGGGGATGATGTCGATGCCCAGGCGGCGGTACTGCGCCAGCAGCGTCTTGAGGGTGAGCGACAGCTCCGCGCCCTCCAGGTCCAGCACCACGCCCTGGTCCATGGCGCGGAAGCGCACGCTGTTGCCGTCGCGCTGGAGCAGCTCCAGCAGCGCATGCGCCAGGGCCTGCGGCCGGCTCAGCCCCGCCCCCTGCCCGTTGGTGATGGGGAGGATGAGCGGCGAGCGGCCCTGTAGCTGGCCGGGATGGATGGCGACGTACTCCTCGGGCATCAGCACCCGCTCGCCCGTGGAGAGCCGCTCCACTTCCACCCAGGTGAGCGGCAGGTCCGGGTGGTAGGGGCTGCCCGCCGGCAGGCACAGCGTGAGCGGGTCCACCACGCCGGACGGACCCCGGCCGCGCACCAGCGCGCGGTAGCTGCCGTGGACGCGCGGCAGGGTGCGCAGGTTCGTCTCGGCGAAAACCTCCTCGGCCAGCCCGCCGATGGCGCTCACCATGGCTTCATCCTCGGTGGCGCCGTAGCCGTGGGAGGTCATCCACGGGCCGTCCTTCATGCGCAGGCTGGAGGCGACGATGGGGATGCCTACCCGGTCGATGGCATCGTCCCGGAACAGCAGCAGCTCTCCGGGGGGCATGGCCCGGGCATAGGCCTCTCGTGCTGTGCTCAAGCTCATGACAGCTCCTCCATGGGGACGGGACGGGTATGGGGCATGCCCGCGAGCAGCCGGTCGAACAGCGCCAGCGCGTGGGCGCGCGTGACGCCCCGGGCGAACTCGAAGGGGGGAAGACGTTCTCGAAAGCCGCGGTTGCCGCAGGCGTAGCGCGTCAGCGGCATGACGGAGCCTCCCGGGAGCGCGAATCACAGGCCCTGCTCAGCAAGGTGAGCAGGCGCACGTCCCGCTCCGGCGCGAAGGGCTGGGGGCGGCCCTCCAGCACGCAGGCGGAGAAGACCTCGGCTTGATGGAGGAAGGGGCTGCGCTCCTCCTGCTCGGAGAGAGGCACCGCCGTCATCGCGCCGGTGGCCGCGTCCGTGAGCGTCAGCGTGCCCCCGGGCGTCTGACCCATCGTCCTGTAGGCCATCGCGCGGGCCCGCGTGCCGATGAGCTCCAGCGTGCGCCGCGGGTACGTGTCCGGGCAGTTGTAGGCCACCTGGAGCACGCCCAGCGCCCCGCTCCGGAACTTCCCCATCAGGATGGCGCCGTCATCCACGGGGTAGTCGTGCACGCGCCGCTGCATCAGCGCGGTGAGCGAGGTCCACTCGTCGTCCAGCAGGACCTCCAGCAGGTCGAGCCCGTGAGGCGCCAGGTTGATCATCGCGCCGCCGCCCGCCTGACGCGGGTCGATGCGCCAGTTGCGCGGCGCCCCCTCGCGCGGCAGCCAGCAGGCGTAGTGGATGCGCGCCTGGGTGACGATGCCGAGCGCTCCTTCCCGCACGAGCGTGCGCAGCTTCCGGTGGGCGGCGTGGTGGCGCTGGTCGAAAGCGGTGGCGTAGTGGACGCCCGCGCGCCGGCAGGCCTCCACCATGCGGGCGCCCTCCTCGGGGTGGATGGCCATGGGCATCTCGCACAGCACGTGCTTGCCCGCGGCGGCGCACGCCACCGTCACCGGCGCGTGCAGGTGGTTGGGCGTGGCCACGTAGATGGCCTCCACCTCCGGGTGGGCCAGCAAGTCCTCCAGGCGCGTGAAGCGGGCCACGCCGTCACCGGGCGCGCGCGCGAGCGCCTCCGCGTCCGAGTCGCACAGCGCCACCAGCCGCGCGTTGCCCGCCTCCAGCAGCGCCGGCAGCACGTAGTCGCGCGCCACCCCGCCACAACCCACGAGGCCCCAGCCGAGTCGCCGCCGGGAGCCTTCCAACACTCGCATCATGGGTGCACCTCTTCCCGCAGGAGGTTCCGCCCCCGCCGGAGCGGGGGCTGCGTCCAGTCCTCATCCGCGCGGCGCCACGGCGGCGCTCAGGCGGCGTGGCACCTTCGCGTCGATGCCGCCCAGCCGCACCGCCACCAGCGCGAGCGCCGTCTCTCGCAGCGCCAGGGCCTCGGGCTCGACACCCGCGATGAGCGCCGCCCAGGCCCGTCGGAAGCCGTGTGCCGCCAGTCCGTCCGGCGGGTCGGGCGTGCGCACCCGCTCGAGGTCCATCCGCTCGCCCAGCAGCGGGCGCAGCCCGGACAGCCCGCTCGGGACTCCTTCCACCCCTCGCGTCGTCATGGCTCAGCCCCGGAACAGCTCGTTGCCGGCGACGGGCCGCACACCTCCGGCGCCCAGCCATCCCATCAGGCGGCGGTGCTGCTCCGGCAGCGAGTGCTCGGTGAGCAGCTCCATCCCCGCGATGGCGGTGGTCGCCACCGCGCCCCCCACGCCCACGATTGCAATGCCTACGCGATCGGTCCCCGTCATGGCCACGCCCGTCCTTCTGTCCTGGCACTGCGTTCGCGGGCGCGCGGCCCATACGGGCTCGAATCACGCCTGCCGTGTGGGTGTCTCGTGCGCGGATGCCTCGGCTCGGTGGCCTCTGCGCGCCCGGGCAATGAATCGTCACGGAGAGAAGTGCCATCAAGCCCGCGAGGCAGGAATGCCACCTCGGGGCAGCGTGGTGTCCGGGACCCGGTGCCGCGGCGTGTGCGGAATGACCCGTCGAATCACTCTCTCTGAGAATCACTCTCTCTGAGAAAGCTGTTCAGAGCCGCCGTGTCTTCCAGCGGCCACGCCGGAAGAACGCGGCGCTCAGCGTCCCGAGCACGCAGTCGCCGATGGCGATGAAGGCGCCCGCCACGCCGAGCCCCCAGCGGCACGCAGAGGACATATGCCAGGGGCACTTGCAGCATCCACGAGCAGACGAGGTTGAGGAGCGTGGGCGTGGTGGTGTCCCCGACGCCATTGAAGGCGTGCGGAAGGACGGTCCCAAAGGCGTAGAAGAGCATGCTGCAGTTGACGATTCGCAGGCAGCGCGCGCCGCGCAGGGGGTCAGTCGTTCTCCAGCGTGGCCCCGAGGGCGAGCGCTCGCTGCTCGACTGCCTCGCGCAGCCCGGTTCGCAGCTGGTGCGCCACCACGAGGCTCGCCGGCTGGAGCTTCGCGACGTGGTCGAGACCGCGCAGGACGTCGGCCTGCACGAGCTCCTCGTAGCGCTCGTGTATCTCCGTGGTGAAGACGCGGACCGAGAGCCTGCCCGCCGGGTCGCGCATGAAGCGGAAGCCGCTGCTCCAGTCCATGACGTGGTGGCGGACCATGCGGAGGGTGAGGTCGGGGACCTTCAGCGTGGGCACGAGCGCCAGGAGGGCCAGGGCCTCTTCCGCATGGGCGGGGTCATAGTCGGGAACGTCCACCCGGAGATGGAACCGCTCCAGGCGCGCGACGAGGGGGGACTCCAGCAGCTCTCGTGCATGCTGGAAGAAGCACGGCAGATCGAGCTCGCGGAGCTTCGGAAAAGCCGTCTTCGACCGGGCGAGCTGGAGCCTGTTCGCGCTCGTACCGCGCTCGACGAGCACCTCGAGTCGGGGCAGTCGGGCGAGCTCCTCCCAGCCGACGTTGCTGTGGGTGAGCGAGCGCAGTGACTTCATGACGGGATGCGTGGTGATGTCGTAATCGCCACCGCCTTCCAGGTGCTCGACCGTCGCCCAGAGTGGATGGCCGGCGACCTTCTCGATGGCGCTCTCCAGCGCGCGCGAGTTGCCCTGCTTCAGCGCCGCGCGCGAGAGGAAGCCTCGCGAGAAGACGCAGTCCGGCTTCAGCACCGCCTCCAGCGGGCCGAGCAGCTCCTTGCGCGCCGTCTTCAGAAGCTGTCGCTCCCGTTTGACCTCGGCCGGCGTGAGCGGGCGCCGGGTCGCCTCGAGCTGGAGCGTGATGAGCTCTCCTCGCGGGTGGCCCGCCTCCAGCAGCACGTCCGCGAGCACGGCGCGCGCCTCGTCATCCTCCGGCGTCTCGAGCACCCGCGCGAGGAGCGCCTCCGCGTCTTCCGCCCGCGCGGGCTTCTCGGCCTCGGACTGCGCGCGCAGCGCCTCGTCCACCGCGGCGAGCGCGTCCTGGTGCTCGGCGGACAGCTCCACGTCGATGGCGGCGTCGAGCTGGGACCGGATGCGGTCCACGTGCCCGGCGAGGAAGGCCTCGTAGGGAATGTCGGCGTCGTAGCCGCCGCGCGCCTTCACGAGCGTCTGGGCGGCCCGGGTGTCCCGGATGCGGCGGGCCAGTGGCGCCAGCCGGGTCCAGAACGGACGGGCGCCCGTGCTGGTGAAGGGCGGGTCCGCATAGCGGTCCGCGACCCAGCGGTCGATGCGGGGGTCCTCCGGCCATGCCTCCAGCGCCTCCAGCCGCGCGCGGGCCTTGACCGAGCCCTTGTCGGTGAGCGTGTCCAGCAGGGCCGACAGCACCGTGGGGTCTGGCGTCTTCGCGACGTCCTCCCACGCGCCGGGCAGCGGCCCGCCTCCCGCCAGCCGCGCGCCCACCGCGACCACACGGTCCGCCAGCTCGCGATTCGGGGCCGCGCGCCATGCCTCCAGCAGCGCGGTGAGCACGTGGGGCCACTCGCCGAGGGCCACGGCCTCGGCCAGGGACGGAGACTTCGACGTCTTGCCTCGAGGTGTCCGAGCGGAGGAGGTCATCCCCGCATCATGCCCGGGCCGTCCCGCCGGCGGCCAGGGAGCGCGCGAGCTCCCGCACGAGCTGGAGGGCCACGTCGGGCGCCGGCAGTCCCGCCTCGCGAGCGACGTGCTCCGGCAGCCGGCTCTCCGCGCTCTCCCGCTCCAGCGCGAGCCACGCCTCACGCTGGGCCTCCTCCACGCGCGCCCGCGCCTCGGGGGCGAGGCGGTCCAGCGCCCACGCGTGGATGGCCCATGACAGCTCCGCGTGCCGCAGCTCGTCCGGGGCGATGGTGGCCAGCGCCTCCCGCACGGCGACATCCCCCGCGCGGCGCGCCTGCCACCCAGCGAGCAGCGCGCCGAACGTCTCGCGCACGCAGCCCTCCACGGCGTTCTCCAGGGCGAGCGCCTCCAGCGAACGCGCGGTGAAGGGCGCCACCGACACCTCGGGCATCGGCGCTCCGTGGCGCGCGGCCAGGGACTGCATGGCCCGTGCGTGGCGCACCTCCTCCCGCGCCGCACGCCGTGCCGCCCGCACCAGCCGGTGGGGGGCGCCGTGCGCGGCCAGCTCCTCCGCGAGCCGCTCGAAGGCCGGCACGGACGCGGCCTCCAGGTGCGCCATCTTCGCGAAGAGCGCGCCCAGCATGGGCACCTGCCCCGCCACCGCGCCATCGCTGCACAGGCCCTCGGGGCGCCGTCCCTCGCAGAGGTAGCTCACCTCGCACTTCACCTGGTCGGCGGTGACGCCCCCATCGGACCGCACCAGCGAGCACGGGGCCGAGCCCCCCACCGTGGCACACAACTCCTCGCAGGAGGCCCCCGCCGGGGGCGTGCCTCCGTCACTCGAGCGGAGGTCCGCGATGACGAAGGTTTCCTGGTGGGTGTTCTTTCCATCGCACCCCGTGTAATCGCACCCGGCGCCCAGGGTGGTGACGGGCGCGAGGAGCAACAAACGGGAGAGCGTTCGGCGGAGCTGGCGGCGGCGGGACATGGTGACACCCCTCGACATCGAACCTGCCGGCCCCCAGGCGCGGACGAGCCTGCCACACCGCCGCCCGCGGCGTCACCCGTCAGTCCGGGAGTGTGTAGTCGAACTCGTACGAGTGCTTCCCGCCCGCGATGATGATGCGCATCGAGCCGGCGAGCCCCTCCAACTGCCCGGTGGCGGAGTCCGGGACGACGGTGAGGGCGAGCTGCTGCGCGCCCCGCGTCATCGTGCCCGAGTGCTGCAGGGCGAAGGTGCCGGAGCGGCCCCCCAGCGTCCCGGTGACGCGCTCCATGGCCACGTACCCCGCCGAGCCCTCGACGGGCGTCCGCACGGCGAGCATCTGCCCCAGGCTCGTTCCGTCCAGGTCTCCGTGGAAGCGCTTGTCGAGGCTCATCCGCCCGATGCCGCTGTCGGCAGCGCCCGGGTCCGGGGGCATGGGAGTCAGCTTGACGTCGAAAGGTCCGCTCGCTCGCTTCGTCATGGTCGCCGCTCGATACGCCCGGAGCCCGGGGTGGGGATTGGAAAAACGCGACACCTTCTCTACACGGGCCAGGGCGTGGAGCGCGCGCCCGCCATCCAGTTGTCGTGGCGCCCGTCCCAGTACTGGTAGGTGAGCTTCGACGGGTCGATGCCGTCCAGGGTGTTGATGTTGACGGAGGCGAAGGCGCCCCCGAGCTGCGGGACGTCACCCGCGCCGTAGCACTGGACGCCGCAGCGCTTGCAGAAGCTGCGGTAGTTGGGGCTGTCTCCCACCGCGTAGCGGCCGAGGTGCTCCTCGCCGGACACGAGGCGGAAGGCGCTCGGCTTGATGGTGAGACCCGCGCCCCCCATCTTGGTGCAGATGGTGCAGTTGCAGCGGTTCATCGGGCCGGTGAGGTCGAGCTCGGCCTCGAAGCGCACGGCGCCGCAGTGGCAGCTCCCCGCGTAGGTCTTCACGTTGCTGGGGCTCGGGGTCTGCTGGGTGTTCTCGCTCATGTCGGGTTCTCCGGAGTCGGTTTCGGTGGTTGAGACTCCGGGAGTTCTAGGCCTCGGTCGTGACAGCCTTATGTCAGGTTTGGTTGACCCCACCTGATACATGCGACTGTTCGACATAGAACATTGGGCGTGATACGAAGGGCGGACCACCTGCTCCGAGGGGGGGTGGGTGAATGAACCGACCTGCCGCAGCACTTCCGCGCCTCACCACCCCCGTCCTGGCCCAGGTTCTGGAACGCCGTGTGATGGGCCTGGTGATTGGAGCCGCGGCCCTCGTCCACCTGGTGCTGATGCGCTTCGACCTGCCCGCGTGGCCGTGCGTCGTGCGGAGCGCGGTGGGGATTCCGTGTCCGGGCTGTGGGCTGTCTCGGGCCCTCACGGCGCTGCTGCACGGTCAGTGGCGGGACGCGCTGCACCTCCACGCCTTCGCGCCGGTCATCCTGGGAGGGCTGGTGCTCATCTCGGGGATGGCGCTGCTGCCGGAGGCGGCGCGCCGCCGGGGCATCGAGGCGGTGGCCCGCTTCGAGCGGCGCACGGGGCTGACGGCCCTGCTGCTGGTGACCCTGGTGGGCTACTGGCTCACGCGATTGCTCTTCTTCCGTACCGCCTTCATCGACTCAACCCGCTGAACCCAACGTCAACACCCAGGAGAAACCACAATGGCAATGATCATCGGCCTGCTCAGCGTGCTCATCAGTCTGGCCAGCCTCATCTTCTTCATCATGGTGCTCATCAAGCTGTTCCAGGCGAAGGGCCCGCTGCACGGCATCCTGGGCATCTTCTGTGGCATCTACACGTTCATCTGGGGCTGGATGAACGTGGACGCGAACGACAACCGGCAGATCATGCTGGCGTGGACCGGCTGTATCGTCGGCAGCATCGTGCTCAACATCCTGGGCGCCGTCGCTGGCGGGTAGTTCCGACGCCGAATCCGGAGCCGCCTCGGTGTTCCGAGGCGGCCCGTGTCGCTGTGCCGCGGGCTCACGCACGGATGATGCGCGGCGACAGTTCATCGGCGTGGAGCGCGGAGAGCAGCGAGGGAAAGTCCCCCGCCAGGAAGTAGAGCCCGCGCTCTCCCTCCCGCGCATAGCCATCCCAGTAGAAGAGCATCCCCGCCTGTTCTCCGGTGACCGCCAGGCAGATGAGGTCAGCCCCCTCGGTCGTCGCGATGGGGAGGAGATGCGGCGAGAGGCGCTCCCTGAACACCTCGAGGTTCCAATCGAGGCGGCAGGACTCGATGGGGTCATTCAGCCCGAAGAACAAGTGGATCCGACAAGGCGAGGCTCCCGCGGGCCCCTCGAACTTCAGCAGGTCGCGCTCGGGGCGGCCGCCGTTCGTCGCGAGCAGGAACTCCCGGTAGGTCCGTGGAAGAACCAGCGCGTACTTCCGCTCGAAGGACCTGAGGGTTTCGTCGGTCAGTGGGGGGCCTCCTTCTGAGGTCCGCAGCAGGGTGGCCATCACTCACCTCCCGAGAAGCCGCCAGTGTGACCCGTCCTGGCATGAATGTGCGTGGGAACCAGTTGCATGGTCGCTCGATCCTGATGGTGGTGCCACGTCATCCCCTTGGGAGTCTCTCGCAAGCCCGCGGCCCTGTTCGCGGCGGCGAAGTCGCCTGCCCTTGAACCCGTGTAGGCAATCTGGACCTCGACCCTGACGACTCCGGCAGCTCTGAAGTCCGGGTAGCCCTCGGCGTCGAACGGAATCCCGGTCACCGGATGCTTCTTCCCCGCGAGGTGGACGTTTCGGATGGGCGTGCTCGCGAGGGAGCCACCCTCCCCAGGCTTCGAATGCACGGGGCTCGTCCTGGGCGGCTTCGCTTCCGCCATCCAGGCCTGGGCCCTGGCGGCATTGCCTCGGGCCTCGTACAGGGCCAGAGCGCCCGCTTCGCCTCCCTCGGACACGAGGATGGCTGCTTCTCGGCTGGCCTGGATGTACCGGGCCAGCTGACGCATGCCTTCCCCGCCCAGCCGCTCTCCCAGCCGCTCCGCCACCTCCGTCAGCCTGTCGAGCCTCAACTCGGGTAGTCGCAGTTGCCGTGCCCAGGTGCGGCTGGCGCTCGTGCCTGCCGTGCTGCCCGAGGCGTAACGCACGGCCTTGCTGCCGGCGTACAACACCACCAGCGTGGCCGCTGCCGACAGCTCGCGGGTGGCCTGTTCGTATTCCCCCTGGGAGAGCGAGTACACGCCGCGACAGGTGCCAGCCACCAGGTTGTAGAAGCCCAGGGGAACACCAAAGGTCAGCGCGTCGAAGCCCCCCTGAGTCACGCTCCCGGGCGAGAAGGCCACTGCCATCTCTTCTCGCGCCAGCACATCGAGGGCTCGTTGATAGGGAGGTGGAAGTTGGCCTCTCTGCGCATCGAACTTCAGGGCAACGGCCCCTCTGCGTAGCTCACTCGTCGCGAGGGCTTCCTCCGCGGCACCCCTCAGGCCTCGGATGACGTCGCTCGCACGCTCACCCCGGTCGACGTAACGCGCGAGGTCCACGCCTCTCCGCTGGAGCACTTCGCGCGCTGCACCCATCCGCCCCAGCGTCTGATGCAGGCGTTTGTCCCCGGCCAGCAGCACCAGGACCTCATGCAGGTCGTCGGTGAACGCCGCGTGGATGATGAAGAGAGCAAACACCTCTGCCCGAGCAAGGCCGTACTCCTGGGTGGCCGAGACAAGGAAGGCGGCGCGCTTGCGGTTGAGGGCATTGCTTCCGGATCTCAGCGGGCCCAGTGCGCCGAGTCGGACGGCGGACCAGTCGTCCAATCCGTCCACCAGTCGGGCCATGTCCACCCGGGACTGCAGTTCGATGAACTCCGCGGGGGATGCACATTCCAGGAAAGGGGCGAGCACCTCGTGGCTGGATTCCACATCAGGCCAACCCGGAGGAACCGCTCGGCCCCCGCACATGGGTGGGCCACTCTCGGCGGGCAGTGCTCCCAGGAATACCGAGCCATGCCACGAGGAAGGCCCTCCTCGTGTCACCGATTCGGAGCCAGCACAGGCGGTGAGGGCGAGTACCAGGACCGCGCCCAAGCTCCTGAAGAACATCGGAAGCACGACGTCTCCTCCTGCCCGAGAGTCAGCCGCGCTACGTGGCGGGCCGTGATTCACCGCTGCTTCTGGAGGACGACCTGCCGCGCCCGTGACACCTGTTCGAGCGCCGTCCCCGACGTGCCCACGGCCTGTGTGCAGCCCTCGCGAAGCTTCGAGTCCCACGTGGTCTCGAACAGGTTCCAGGTGAAGAGGTCCCCCTTCAGCACGGGATGCAGCACCCGCTGCAGGACGATGTACTGACGTACCTCCGCGCCGACCACGGACGTCGTCACCCACTCCCGGTCCACCTGGACCTCGGCGATGTCCGCCTCGGTCACCATCTCTCCCACGGCGAGGTCCCTTACGGCCACCATCACGGTGACCTTCGCCTGACGCGCGGGCTCTCCCGCTCCAGCCCCCGGCATGGTGGGCAGCAACAACGCCAGCATCAGCAGTACGTGTCGACGCATGTCAGCGGCCCTCCCGGGAGCCCGCGAAGAAGGCCTCGGCCCGCTGCCTCGGCACGTCCGCGCACCGTCGGGTCGCGGCCTGGCTGACCTGCACCAGGCAGGCGCCCAGGGAGCGGGGCTGGCTCGGGTCATCGAGGAACTGCCAGCGGAGCGCATCTCCCGCTTGCATCTGAACCACGGCCAGGGCCCCCACCACCTGCTCCAGCGCTCCCGCCGGCACCAGGCTTCGCGTCACCAGCGCCCGGGGCATCCGCCGCACCTCCAGCACGTCCTTCGTCAGCCGGCTCCCCTCCCCCACGTCTCGCGCCAGCACCACCACGGCGGCCTTTCCATCCGCGTCGAACTGGAAGGAAGGCACCGGTGACGGCGCGGATGCGCCCGCGTCCTCCGGTGGCGTGAAGCCGCGCAGGGCCTCCTCCCTGGCGAGCGCGTAGGCCTCGCTGTAGGCGGCGCGCACGCTGGCGACGCAGGCCTGGATGCGTTCAGGCGCGGCCCGGTCGGCGAAGGCCACCCAGCCCAGGAGGTCCCCCTTCCGTAGCAACTGGCTCACGGGCCGGCCCAGCACGGCCTTGCGCTCGGAGGGCGGGACGAACGATTCCAGGACGAACTGCTCCGGATAGGAAACCTCCGCGAGGTCTTCCTCCCGAAGCACCTCGCCCACGGCCACGTCCCGCTGGAGGACCAGCGCGGGCTTCGGCTCCCAGCCATATCGCGCGTCCCGCACCTTCTTCGGGAGAAAGAGCGCCATCGCGCCACCCACCACCAGGGCGCTCAGCAGCAGCCCCAGCAGGGTTCCAGGAATGAAGGGCCTCATCGCGAGCCCCCGCTCAGCAGCCGCTCACGAATCTCCTCCACGGTGCGTTCCGGCTTCGGGGCGTTCGGCAGCAGGTCGAACGCGCGCTGGCACTCCTCGGTGATGGCGCGCATCTCGAGCCTGGCCCCCTGCTCGCCCTCGGCCAGGAAGCTCCAGCGCAACGGCTCGCCGGCCTTCACGGGGACGACGAGCTGCTGGTTCATGGCCCGGCCCGCGTCATCCGGGCGAATCAGGGACGGAGTGAGCAGTGCGGCCGGAATGGAGCGCCGCGCGATGTCCTCGAACGTCACCACCTCACGGGCGAGCAGCTCGCGGTCGGCGACCGCGACGGGAACGAGCTCCCAGTCCCGGCGCGCCTCCCGCTCCGCGTTCTTCACGATGAAGTAGGACACCACGCCGCCCACCAGACCGAAGAAGGGCAGGCCCATCACCACTCCGAAGAAGATACCCCCGAAGAACGGGAGCCTCCCCGCGGATTTCGGCGGAGCCCCGCCTTTCGAATCGACGTGCATGGCTTCACGGTAGTCCACCGCGAATGCCAGACACCATCCACGCCCAGGCCGGCTACGAAGAGGACGTCCGCGAGACATCCTCCCCGGGAGCCGGCTCCACCGTCCTCGGGTCGAGCACCACCGTGAGCACCGGCCGTGCATTCGTCAGGAGCGGCGCGAAGAGGGACGGCTGTCCCGGGTCGTCGAACACCGTCGCGAAGTCCTCCGGCTTCAGCGCGCGCACCAGCCGGGCCGCGAAGGTGTCCTTCAGCAGCCGCACGTAGTACTCGACGTCGTAGTCGCGCGCGTCACTGCCAGGCACGCCCTCGGCGTCGTCCTCCGGGTCGGGCAGCAGGCCCGCGCGCCCGCCCACCGCTCGGTAGACTCGCACGCGCTCACCCAGCGCCCAGTCCTTCCGCCCGCCGGCCAGCATCGCCTCGTATGGCAGCTCGCGCCGCCGCTCGCGGATGGCTAGGTACTGCGACGGCGTCTTGGTCAACCGGACCCGCGACGACACGTCGAAGGTGGGCACCTGCCGCCTGCGCAGCGCCATCACCGTCGACACATACGCGTCGCGCACGCCCGGGATGTCCCCCGCCAGCAGGCACGTCAGCGCCCGGCGCAGGAAGTCCTCGCCGAAGGGCTCCGCCCGGCTGGAGCGGAACGCCACCCCGCGCAGGATGAGCGGCCCCTGGTAGGGCAGCAGCGCGTAGTTCTTCGGCTCGTGCGACAGCATCGCCGCATAGCGCCCGTCGAACTCCAGCTTCACGCGTGGGGGCAGCAGCGCGGCGACCTCGGAGACGACGCGCCGCTCGTCCAGCTCGCGCCAGTCCTCCGGCACCGCGAAGTACACGCCGTCCGTGTCCGCCTCCAGCAGGGTGACGCCCCGCCGCGCCAGCTCGCGGCACAGGAGCGCCAGCACCTCGCGCCCCCGCCGCGTCACCTCGTTGGCCGCGTGCACGTCCGAGAAGCGCGTGAGCCCCACCGCCCCCAGGTAGCCATAGGCGGAGTTGACGACAATCTTCATCGCCGCGGAGAGCGCCTCGTGCGTGTGCCGCTCGGGCGAGCCCGCGGGCGCGGCCTTCGCCTTCGCCTTCGCCGCCAGCCGCTGGTCCACCAGCCGGTCCACCAGCGCCAGCAGCACGCCCAGCCTGTCCCGCTTCGGACCGATGCGGTACTGCCGCATCAGCGAGGGATACAGGCTCGCCACGTCCGCCTTCACCACGTGCCGCGCCACCCCGGTGGCGAACAGGTGCAGCGCCGCGCCGCTGTGCGACGTGCCGTCCCCTTCCTCGTGCGCCGGCAGCGCCGCCCCCGCCCGGAGGTACGCGCGCACCAGCAGCGGGTCCAGCACCCCCGTGGCCGGCCCCGCGTCCGCGAGCCGCTCGTACCGGCGAGGCGCCATGCGCGCGAGCGCGAAGGCGGCCCCTCCCAGCAGGTGCGCGAGGCCCGCGGCCTCCTTCACGTCGTCGCTCGCGTAGCGCCGCACGCGCTCGGGGTCCTTCTGGAAGACCTCGTACACCTTCGCGCCCGGGATGTACTCGCGCTCCGGCCCCGCGATGCCCAGGTGCCGCGCCACCACCTTGAGCCCGTGGCCGGGTAGGTCCCTCGCCGAGAAGTCGTGCCGCAGCACTGCGTCCATCGTGTCGATGAGCTCGCGCCCCGGCACCGTGTAGCGCGCGCGGCGCATCGCCTCGGAGCGCCCCGGCGTCCGTCCCACCGCGGCGCCTCGCGAGGCTGGGCGCTGCCGCAGGCCCGGCGCGCCGGCACGGCCCATCCCGAGCGGCACGTCGAGCAGCTTCGCCCTGCGCGCGAGGAATGGCAGGTCGAAGCCATGCAGGTTGTGGTTCTCGATGACGTCCGGGTCGTGGAAGCGGATGCGCTCCACCAGCCGCCGGAGGAGGTCCGCCTCGTCCGCGTCGCCACCACCGCGCGCGTCCAGCACCTCCGTCCCACCGTCCGGGTCCCGGAGCGCCACCAGGAAGATGCGATCCCTCTCCGGGTCCAGCCCCGTGGTCTCCAGGTCGAACTGCAGGCGGCGCAGTTCGTCGAAGCGCAGGTCCCTGAAGTATGTGCGCCCGGAGGCGATGAGGTACTGCTCCTCGGGTGGCATCGACAGCGCCGTGTTCGGGTCCAGGTCCCTCACGTGCCCGAGGGCCCGCCCCAGGCGCCGCGAGGCCCCGTGCAGCACGGCCGCCGCCAGCGCGCGCCCGTCATCCGCACGGACGAGGTAGCGAAGCGCTCCGGGACCTTCCAATTCCTCCCAGGTGACACGCCGTGGGGCGGGGCCTTCCCGCTCGGGACGGAGTTGGGGCCCCAGGTGCGTCAGGTCGTCCAGCGAGGACAGGAGCAGCCACGGCCGGAAGCGCACGTCCTCCCGGACCAGCCCGCCGCCCTCGCGCGTCCGCCGCCAGACGAAGGCGCGGCCGTCGGGCTCCGCCCACACCGAGACGATGCCCGGTGCCGGGTCCCATCCCCACAGCCACTCATCCTCCATCGGGTTGGCCATGGTGGTGGCTACGGGGTTGGCGCCCCTCCGCAAGGGACAGTCGAGAACGCTCACGATGCAAGCCGCTCCATGGACGCGATGCAAGCGCGCCACCGTGTCCTACTCCACGGGTCTGACGGACGGACCCTCCCCGGGCGCGCGCGGACGGGGGCAGATGCACATATTGAGGCCCCCTCCTGACAGTGGTATGTCAGGTTTCAGCCCACCATGCAGCGAACCGAGCGCCTCTTCGCCCTGGCCGAATACCTCCGGGGTCGCCGCACGGGAGTCACCGCGGAGACGCTCGCCGAGCGCTTCGGCGTCACCGTGCGGACCATCTACCGGGACCTGGATGCCCTGAGGGCCGCGTCGATGCCGCTCGCCGCCGAGCGCGGACGCGGAGGTGGCTACGCGCTGGACCGGAGCTACAGCCTGCCGCCGGTGAACTTCACCGCGCGCGAGGCGGCGCTCATCGTGGCGCTGGGGCGCTTCGCCATCGACATGCGCCTTCTGCCCTTCAGCGACACGCTGGAGTCCGCGCTCGACAAGGTGCGCGCCGCGCTGTCCACGTCCGCGCAGCGCGAGCTGCTCACGCGCCTCAAGGAGCTGACGTTCCTCGGCGTGCCAGCGCTCCCCTGCAAGAAGCCCGTGCGCGAGGCCATCGAGCGCGCGTGGTTCGAGCAGCAGCCGGTGCGCATCACCTACGTGGACTCGAACTTCCTGGAGACGACGCGCGACGTGCGCATCATGTCCGTCATCATGGACCGGCACGAGACGCGCATCGACGCCGTCGAGCTGGGCGGCACCGAGCGCCGCCCCTTCCGGTTGGACCGCATCACCCAGGCCGAGGTGCTGCGGAGCACGCCCTGACAGACGGCCGGCTCAGGCGCGCGAGAGGCGGCGCAGGAAGCCGCGCACGTGGGCGGCGATGACGTCGCCGTGGTCCTCCAGGGCGAAGTGCCCGCTGTCGAGCAGGTGCACCTCCGCGCCGGGCACGTCCTGCTTGAAGGCCAGCGCACCCTCCGGTGCGAAGGCCAGGTCGTTGCGCCCCCATACCGCGAGCACCGGAGGCTGGTGCTCGCGCAGGTACGCCTGCCACGCGGGGTAGGCCGCGACGTTGGTGCGGTAGTCGTAGAACAGGTCGAGCTGCACGTCGACGACGCCCGGCCGCTCCAGCAGCAACTGGCTCAAGAGCGCGTCATCGGGGCTGACGCGGCCGGCGTCGCGGATGCCCGTCGAGTGCTCCATCTTCCGGAACTCGCGGGTGAAGACGCCGCGCACGGCCTTCTCCGCCTCCGCGTCGTTCCGGTCCGCCCACAGCGCGCGGATGGGCGCCCACAGCGGCGTCAGTCCCTGCTCATACGCGTTGCCGTTCTGCGTGATGAGGCCGGTGATGCGCTCGGGGTGCCGCGTCGCCAGCCGGAAGCCCACCGGCGAACCGTAGTCCTGGACGTACAGCGCATACCGCTTCAGGCCGAGCCGCTCCGTCACCGCCTCCACCACGTCCGCGATGGCGTCGAAGGTGTAGGGCCACTCGCCCCGCTTCGGCGCCGAGCTGTGCCCGAAGCCGGGGTAGTCCGGAGCGACGACGTGGAACTCGTCGCGCAGCGACTCCATCAGCTCGCGGTACATGAAGGACGAGCTGGGAAAGCCATGCAGCAAGAGGAGCGTGGGTGCGGTCGGGTCGCCGGCCTCTCGCACGAAGATGGAGAGGCCACGGATGTCCAGGGTGCGGTAGCGGAACGCCTTCGTGTCGGCGGCCGGCACGGAGGGCGAGGGCCCGCCGGCCCGTGCCCCGGTGGTGCCGCATGCCGAGAGCGCGGCTCCGAGCACGGCGCCGCCAGTCGCGAGGGCCTGGCGCCGGGACACCGCATCGGGAGGAGAGGAGGGGTTTCGTGTCGTCATGCCTCATGACTACGGGCGTGGCGTGGCGTCCGGTAGACCGGCTCGCGGCATGACACCTTGGACATCCATGTCATAAATCCCCATTCCATGGAGACCCTCACGACGATGTCCACGTTCGTCCGCGTGGCGGAGACGCGGAACTTCACGCGGGCGGCGCGCCAGCTGCGCACCACCGCATCGGCGGTGAGCAAGAGCGTGGCGCGACTGGAGCAGCGGCTCGGTGTGCGGCTGCTGGACCGGACCACGCGCCGTGTGTCGCTCACCCAGGAGGGCGCCCTCTACTACGAGCGCTGCGTGCGCATCCTCGGCGAGGTGAACGACGCCGAAGCCGAAATCTCCCAGAGCCTCACCCGCCCCCGGGGCCGGCTGCGCGTGACGACGACCACCATCCTCGGCCTGCGCGTGCTCGTCCCCCAGTTGCGCCGCTTCCGCGAGCGGTTCCCCGAGGTGCAATTGGAGCTGGAACTGGAGGACGCTGTCGTCGACCTCATCGCCGGCTCCTACGACGTCGCCATCCGCATGGGCGAGCCCGGAGACCCACGGCTCAAGGCCCGGCGGCTCGCGCCCATCCGCCACGTGCTCTGCGCCTCGCCGGACTACCTCCGAAAGCGAGGCGTCCCCCGTACGCCCTCGCAGCTCGCGGAGCACGACTGCATCCACTGCCGGCTGCCCTCCGGGCGCATCGAGCCCTGGGCCTTCGCGACGGCGCAGGAGGCCGCACCGGTGCGCGTCCCGCAGTCACTCGTCTTCAATCACCTCGAGGCGGTGATGATGGTGGCCATGGACGGAATGGGCATCGCCCGCGTCCCCGAGGTCGCGGCGACGCCCGCGCTCGCGTCCGGAAAGCTCGTGCCCGTGCTGCGCGAGCACATGGTGGAGCAGGGCTCCGTCTGGCTGCTGTGGCAGCCCGGGCGGGAGCGGCTGCCCAGGCTGCGAGCCTTCATCGACTTCGTGAGCCCGCTGTTCCGCTGAAGGGAAGAGCGGGCCCTTCGTGCCGCTACCTCACGGCAGGGGCGCCAGGTCGGGCAGCATGGGGACGCGCCGCTCGCCGGGGCCGTTGGGGGTGCTCGGGCTGTTGTTCGTCACCCGCCGCAGCAGCGAGCGCAGCTTGGGCGCGTCGCGGCGGAGGTTGCTCACGAACGAGGAGGGCGCGGTCGGCTCCACGTAGAAGGCCCACGTGGCCCCGGTGGCGTCCGTGACGTACGCGCCGAAGTCCTGGAGCGCCTGCGCCACCATCCTCCCCTCCGCGGTGAGGCCCTGCGCGTTGATGTCCACGGACGGGGGAATCGCGAAGTAGGCGCCCATGGGCACCTGTCCCTTGTAGGTCGACTCGCTGCCCCAGTCCTGCTCCGTGGCGGGCCAGACGTAGCCCTTCGCGGTGCCGTAGCCGTTGGCGTCGTAGCCGCTCCACCCGGAGCTGTAATAGAGCTGCACGCGGTCGATGGCGACGGCCAGCGCGTGCTGGATCTTCCCCGTGTAGTTGGGATGCGTGGGGGTGGTCTCCCAGGCGCGGATGAGCCCGCCCACCGCGGAGCCGCCATAGGCGCGCACGCCGTTCTGCGGCCCCAGGCCGGAGCCGTACAGGTCGATGCGGTGGTGGCGCCCCACCCGGTAGGACGTGGACGACAGGCGCGTGGTGTCCCACGCCTCGTCGATGTACCGGCGCGTGGGGTGGATGATGTGCATGTGCTTGTCGCTGCCCGTGGCGATGGTGGCGCTGGCCGGGATGTTGTAGGCGCCGCTGCGCGACGAGTCGTTGTAGTCCGTCACCGTGGCCCACGGGTCGCTGGAGGACGCGAGGGTGATGGGATGCGAGTACTGGTCCCAGTTCGCCCAGGCGTTGATGGTCATCCCGCCGATGCTGGTGGCGATGAAGTCCCGCGTGGCCGGGTCCGTGGTATCCGCGTAGAGGGCGCCCTTGCCGATGGGCAGGTTCCACACGGAGTCCGAGCGGAACGGCTGCAGCGTGGCGTCGCGCGTACCCACCTGCGTGTAGACCTTGAACTCGTCGAAGCGCGCGAGGTTGTCCTGGCTCGACAGCAGGCCCACGCGGGTGGCCGTCTGGTGCGTGGCGTCGTTGACGCCGCCCTTCAGCACGCCGTTGATGTAGACGTCGATGCGGGTGCCGGACGTGCGCACCTCGAGGACGTCACCGGCGACGGGCGCCTGGTTGATTTGCAGCGGGAAGGTCTGCGTGCCGCCGAGGAAGCGCGTGAGGAAGTACCTCCCCAGGCCCGTGTCGGTCGCGAGCTTCCAGCAGTTGCCACGGTCGATGAAGCGGAAGGTGAGGCCGGAGTACTGGCCGAGCGACGCCAGGGTGACGAGCACGCGCGCGTTGGCGGTGGCGTTCACCGTGGCGTAGTGGTCGTCCCAGGTGGCGTCATCCGTGGCGAGGTATGCCCTGCCGGAGTTGATGCCCCACGCCGTACCGGCGGGCGTGTAGCTCCACGTCTGGCTCCCCTGCTCCAGTCCCCCCAGGCCCGTGGTGCTGTTGGCCCGGGTGAACGAGTCATAGAGGTTCGCGTCCGAGGCGCCCTGCTCCTGGGCGGCCACTGGCGCCTCCCGCGTGTCCCCCTGGGACGGCTCGCCACACGCCGTCCCCAACCACAGCACGGGGAACAACACCGGGAGGAGGGCGGCGCGGGCCGCCCGTTGGAAGTATCCAGAGGGGCTCTTCATCTCTTCTCCTTGATGTCGCGCTTCAGGGATTAAGCGCGATTTTCAAGGATACAGGAGAAGAGCGGAAGCCCGGAGACCTCAGTACTCCAGCGGCGGCTGGGGCCCGGGGACGATGTCGGCGATGTCGGGGTCGACGTCGCCGGGCTGGCGCGTCGGACGCTCGGCCTTGACGCGCTTGCGCTCCTCGCGCTTCGCGTCCTTCTCCTGCTGGTGCTGCTTGCGCGCCTGCTCTTTCTGGCGCTTGGTGGACTTTCCTTGCATTGAGCCTCCCTAACTGAAAACAAAAGCCCGGCCTCGCTGAGCGGAGACCGGGCTGACGGGTGTTGGAGCTGTCGCTCTATCCAACGACGCGGACGTTCTCGGCCTGGAGGCCCTTGGGGCCCTTCCGGGTCTCGAACTCCACCTTCTGACCCTCGGCGAGGGTCCTGAAGCCGTCCGACTGGATGGCGGTGTGATGGCAGAACACGTCAGGGCCGCCATTGTCCTGGGCAATGAAGCCGAAGCCCTTCGCGTCGTTGAACCACTTCACGGTGCCGGTCGCCATGTCGCTTCTTCTTTCTACGTGCGGCTGTGAGGCCGCCTCCTGTCCCAACGTGGGACCGGGCAGGCTCTAGCCTGTCAGGGGGCCAAAGTCGAATGTGGAAGGCCCCGAATATCCACAGGCTGTCAGCCGTGAGGTGGAACTGGCGCCAGAAACGAAGAATTCCGCCCCCTTGCCTTCCAGGGAGCCGGTACACGCTGTATCCGGAGACCCACACACGGAGGGCACGTACGGCCCCCGTCCCTGCCTGGGAGGAGACATGCACCGCAGCCGGCTCAGCACGTTCGTCATCGACTGCAAGGTGGACGACCTGGATGCCGCCACGGAGTTCTGGAGCCGCGCCTTCGGGCGGGCGGTGCTCCCGCCCGACCCGGACAGCCCCACCTACCGCGAATTGAAGACGCGGGAGGGGGAGACGCTGCTGCTGGTGCAGAAGGTGGACCACCCCAGCCGCGTGCACCTGGACATCGAGGCGGATGACATCGAGGCCGAGGTGAAGCGGCTGGAGGCGCTGGGCGCGAAGCGGGTGGAGTTCATCCGGCGCTGGTGGGTCATGGAAGCGCCCACCGGTCACCGCTTCTGCGTCGTGCGTCCCCAGCGGGGGCCGCTCGAGGGACGCGCGAACGAGTGGGACGGCGAGGGCCGCTGACGCGCCCGCGGCCGCCCTGCTTCCACTTCAGCAACGCGCGCAGCGCGGCGGTGGGGCCGCGCTGCTCACGCACCAGGGCCTCCACCAGCCCCTGCTTGCCGCCGAAGTGGTAGCGCAGGGTGCCACGGCTCACATGTGCGCGCCGCGCGACGGCCTCGAGCGTCAGCGCGCCGGGGCCCTGCTCCCGCAGGAGCCCGCTGGCGGCCTGGAGCAACCTGTCGCGTGTGCCCCCCTCGTCACGGATGCGCCACACCGGCGCCACGATGAGGTCGAACCACGGCAGCCCGAACATGCTTTCCTCCCCCGTCTCTTCCCCCGGGCGATGCGGCCCGGACCCTGATTCCCGGCGGGAAAGGCCCGCCGGGCCCCCAGACACCCGACCCAGACGGGTGTTCCTGGACTCATGCCTACGACACAGAGCTATCCCGATTGGGTCGTTAATCTGAGTGATGGTTGGTGATTCCGGTCATCACCGAGGTGAATCTGAAGTGACTTCGAAGCGCACACGCCGGAAGCGGCCCGTGGTGATGGCGGCGCCCACGCTCGTGCTGGACGCGTCCACCGGGGCGCCGCTGCAGGCGCAGGTGGTGGAGGCGCTGCGCTCGGCCATCCTCGCGGGCCGGCTGGCGCCGGGCACGCGCCTGGCGTCGACGCGGGCGTTGGCGGAGCAGCTCGACGTGTCCCGCAACACGGTGCTCAACGCGTACGCGCGGCTCCTGTCGGAGGGCTACCTCGTCGGACAGACGGGCTCGGGCACGTACGTGGCCCGCGAGCCGCCGGAGCGGCTGACGGCCGCGCGGCGCGCTCCGGTCCGGGAGCGCGAGCCCGCGCGCGTGGCGCCCCCGGTGCTGTCGAGGCGCGGCGCGGCGCTGGCGGCCGTGCCCGCGCTGCCCGCGCCCGGGCACGGCATTCCCCCGGGCCGCATGGCCTTCCGGGTGGGGCTGCCGGCGCTGGACGCCTTCCCGAGCGAGCTGTGGGGGCGGCTCCTGCACGCGCGCTGGCGGCGCTCGTGGCGGGACATGATGTCGCCGGTGCCGGTGGAGGGCTACCCGCCCCTGCGCCGCGCCGTCGCGGACTACCTCGCCACCGCGCGCGGCGTGCGCTGTGTCCCGGAGCAGGTGTTCATCGTCAACGGCACGCAGCAGGCCCTGAGCCTGGCGGCGCAGATGCTGCTGGACCCTGGCGACGCGGCGTGGGTGGAGGACCCGGGCTACTTCCTCGCCCGGGGCGCGCTCACCGCGGCGGGCGCCACGCTCGTGGGCGTGCCGGTGGACGACGAGGGCCTGGACGTGGAGGCGGGGTTGCGCCTGCGCCCGGACGCGAAGCTCGCCGTCGTCACGCCGTCGCATCAGCTCCCGCTCGGGGTGGCCATGAGCGAGCGGCGCAAGCAGGCGCTCCTGGCGTGGGCGGCGCGCTCGAAGGCGTGGATTGTGGAGGACGACTACGACAGCGAGCTGCGCTACGTGGGCCGGCCCCTGCCCTCGCTCCAGGGATTCGCTGCGGACGCGCGCGTGCTGCACACCGGCACCTTCAGCAAGGTGGTGTCCCCCGCCCTGCGGCTGGGCTACCTCGTGGTGCCCGAGCCCCTGGTGGATGCCTTTCGCTCCGCCCGCAACTTCGCGGACCGGTACTCGCCCGTGCTGGAGCAGGCGGTGCTCGCGGACTTCATCAGCCAGGGCCACTTCAGCCGTCACGTGCGGCGCATGCGCGTGCTCTACGCGGCCCGGCAGGAGGCGCTCCTGGACGCGGGGCGGCGCGAGCTGCGGGGGCTGCTGGACCTCGCTCCCCTGCCCGCGGGAATGCACCTCATCGGCTGGCTTCCCGAGGGCCGCGACGAGCACGCCGCCACCGCGCGTGCCACCGACGCGGGCGTCGCCGTCATTCCCCTGTCCTCCTCCCGGCTGGAGCGGCGGGGACGCGGGGGGCTGATGCTCGGCTACGCGTGTGTCCCGGAAGAGGAAATCGCCGAGGCCGTCACGCGGCTGGCGCGCGCCCTGGGCTGAGCCGGGAGAAGTGGCTCCATCCCTTCGCGCACAAGTGGCTCTCGTGCGGTGCGGGGCCCCCCGTTAGAGCAAGCGTGCGCGCCGGGGCATCGAACTCCCCTGGCGCATCGGAGAATGCGACATGGAAAAGCAGCGGATGAACATCGCGAGGGTGGCTCCCGGCGTGTACTCGGCGATGATGGGGCTGGAGCGGTACCTGAACGAGTGCGGGCTGGAGGCGAACCTCCTCCACCTCATCAAGCTGCGCACGTCGCAGCTCAATCGATGCGCGTTCTGCATCGACATGCACTGGAAGGACCTGCGCGCGGCGGGCGAGTCGGAGCAGCGGCTGTACGGGCTCGACGCGTGGGAGGAGAGCCCCTACTACACGGACCGCGAGCGCGCGGCGCTGGCGTGGACGGAGGCGGTGACGCTGCTGACGGAGGGGTACGTGTCGGAGAGCGTGTACCGCGCCGTGCAGCCGCACTTCTCGGAGAAGGAGCTGGCCGACCTGACGGGCGCCGTGGCGGCCATCAACGCGTGGAACCGGCTGAACGTCGCGGCCCGGACGACGCCGGGCACGTACCGGGCTCCTTCCGCGAAGTAGGCCCGAGGACTGGGAGCCGCTCAGGTGCCCGGAGGCGTGCGAGGCAGCTCCGTGCCGAACAGGACCTGGAGCAAGTCCACCAGGCTGGGCCACGCCTCGGCTCCCAGCCACAGGCCCTCGGGGCAGTGCTCGACGGACACAGCCAGCGAGGCGTTGTCGAAGAGCTTCGCGGGCAGCATTCCTTCCGCGGGCAGCTTCCCCTCCACGTAGAGGACCTTGCCGTCCCAGCGGATGCCGGGGGGGAGCAGGCGCTCGGCCAGCGCGCGCAGCGCGGCCTGACCCGCCCCGGCGCGCAGCACGCCCATCATCAGCGAGGAGGCCGTGCGGGACTCCTCCAGCTCCACCACGCCCGGCGTGCGCAGCCACAGCTTGTAGCGCCCGGAGGCCAGCTCCACGCGCTCCAGCGTCACCTGCACGCGCAGCTTCCAGCCCTTCACGGCGAAGCGCACGTCGTAGACCTCGGGCAGCGCCGTCCACTCGCGCAGCTCGAAGTGCTTCACCTTCTGCAGCAACTGGCGGACGACCAGCTCCACGCGCGCGTGGGACAGGCGCAGCCGCTTGCGGCCCATGTCCACCGCCACGTCACCGGCGAGCGCCGAGGGCAGCCGCTTCGCCCACTCGCGCGCGCCCTCCAGCATCTTCGCCGCCAGAGACTGACCCGACATCCGTGTCCTCCCGAGAAGCCGTGGCGGGGTGCCGCTGCTCGCGGCCCCTCAAGCAACGTGCCGGGCGCAGCATGCACCGGATTGCGGATGCGCGCCGGCCTGGCCGCCTGCTGGGGGGAGGACGCGGGGAGCCCCTGGCCGCGCCTCCTCGGTGTCGGCGGCCGTCAGGGTGCGAGGGAGGGGAAGCGCCCGGCCTCCCAGTCCGCGAAGCGCGCGCGGCCCTCGGCGACGCTGTCCACGACGAAGTTCCACCAGATGACCAGCGGGTCCGGCAGCGGCAGGCCCCCGAGCACCAGCAGGCGCGCGCCCTGCTGGGACTGGAGCGGCAGCGAAGGGGTGCCCTCGTCGAGGTGCGCGAGCACGCCGCGGTCCACGGACTTGCCGCCCACGGACACCTGGCCCTGGGCCACGTACAGCGCGAGCGCGTGCGAGGGGTCCACGGGCAGCGACACGTCCGCGCCCGCGGAGAGCTCCACGTCGAGGTACGTGAGCGGGTGGAAGGTGGACACGGGCGACTCCGCGTCTCCCAGTCTTCCGGCGATGACGCGTACCCGCGCGCCCGGGCGTTCCCAGAGTGGCAGCTCGCTTGCGGGGGTGTGCGTGAAGGCGGGCTCGGTGTTCCGGTGCTCGCGGGGCAGGGCCACCCACGTCTGCACGCCGTGCAGCGGCGGGGCATCCGGGCCGGTGTGGACCTCCTCCGCGTGGACGATGCCTCGGCCGGCGGTCATCCAGTTCACGTCGCCGGGGTGGATGTCCTGCACGGAGCCCACCGAGTCGCGGTGCCGGATGGAGCCGGAGAAGAGGTACGTCACCGTCTGGAGGCCCACGTGGGGGTGCGCGGGGACGTCCATGACCTCGCGCACGGAGGGCGCCGGGCCGAAGTGGTCGCAGAAGACGAAGGGGCCCACCCGGCGCAGCTCCACCCGGGGCAGCGCGCGCAGCACGCGCGACTCGCCGACCAGCTCCGTGGACTTCGCGGGCCACAGGGCCGCGACTCCGCGCTCACCCGGGAGTGCGTGGGCTCCGCCCTGCGATGAATGCATCCGCATCTCGTGTCTCCTCAAAGGGCGCGCGCCGCCGCCGTGGCCTTCCGCGTGCGCGGGTACGGGTGAGTGTACCGCCTTGGGCTCCCGTTCCGGTATGCCGGCCGCACGGCGTCGAATCGTGCGGCCCGACCATGATTCGGGACTCAGCCTCCGCGAGGCGGGGGCAGGACGAGCGTCGGGGTGCCGCAGCCGTCGGCGGTGGGGAAGAACGTCAGGTCCGCCCCCACGCCCCGGAGCGCGCGGAACGTCTCCAGCAATGGCAGGTCCAGCTCCATGGGAGCGATGCGGCGCACCCGCTGCCCGTCACGGACCTCCCATCCTCCCGCGATGAGGGACACCGTGCCGGGGCGGGGCATCGTCGTGAAGGTCTCCACACGGGTGGTCAGCTCCGTGTAGTTCGCGGGGAGCGCGTCGCCCCGCGGGACGATGAAGAGGTTGATGGCCGCGGGTGATGGTGGCGAGGTGCCCTCGCGCAGGCCCCGGCCATTGGGCTCCGCGCCCAGCCGCGCCGCCGTCTCGCCCGAGTGGAGGAAGCCCATCAGCCGGCCCTCGTCGACGAGTCGCGCGCCTCGGGCCGGGCGGCCCTCGTCGTCCACTTCTCGTCGGCGCGTGCCCAGGGGATGCAGCGGGTCGTCCTCCACGGAGAGCACGGAGGGGAACGGCTTGCGCCCCACGGCGCGCGCCAGGGCCGGAGTCGCGGAGGCCACGTCGCCTCGCAGCAGCCACGACAGGCCGGCGACGAGCGGGGCCGCCACCGCCGGGCGGAGCACGAGCGGCAGGGCCGGGTCCGCGGGCTCCGTGGGACCTTCCAGTGCGGAGACGGCCTCTGTCAGCCGCTCGCGCAGGGGGACGAGGCTCGCTTCGTCGTCATCTGGCGGCAGCGCCACGGCGTCGACCACGGCACCTCGTGAGGTCTCACAGCGGAGGAAGGCTTCCTCCGTGGACTCCACGTGAGCGCCCTCGGCGCCGCCGCCTCGCAGCAGCGCGGACCAGACCGTGCGCCGCGTGAGCACCAGGGCCTGCACGACGACACCGTGCGGAACCACCGTGCGCGCGATGTGCTCGGCTTGTTGTCTCGCGCGCTCCATGGACGGTTCCGGAGGCCAGGGAGGAAGCGGTCCAGCCGACACCGGAGCAGGCGGAATGGGGACCCGCGCGCCCGTGCCCAGCCGGCGAGTCGCGGACTCCAGCACGGCCCGGACCTCTCGCGCGGACCCCACGGGCCCCGCCGCGAAGCCGTGCTGCTCTCCTTCCCACACCCGCGCCGCGGCGGAGATTTCGAGTCCGTGGCTCAGCGCGAAGGTGCCCGCGCTGACCTCGTACTCCAGCGTCAATCGCAGCCGCGCGGAGAGGAAGAGCTCGGCGATGGCGGATGGCTGGACGCGGCCGAACTCCTCCAGCGCGACCCGCGCCGCTCCGGCCAGTTCGTGCGGGGCCGACGGGTCGACGCCGCTCGGTTTCTCACCCGCCTCGCTGTCACGCACCTCGCTCATGCGGCACCATCATGCACCGCGCGCCCGCCATCTCCATCACTCGGCTGCCTCGTCGCGGAGAGCCAGGTTCCTCACGAACCCAAGCGGGCCCACCGCCCCCTGGCCTGAACGCTGCAAGCCCGTCCCTGCATGCGAGGGAAACCCTCTCGAAGCTGGACTCGGCGCCTGTTGCGATGGCTGGGGCTCACCGCCGCACTGTGGGTGCTGGGGCCCCTTGCCGCGGTAGAGGGCCTCTATCGCTACGGCCTGTCGCAAGTGGGAGCGCTGCCCCCCGCTCCTCCATCCAGCGCACTGACGGAGACGACACGCGCGGTCCTGTGGATGGGCCTCGGAGAGGAGCTGCCGCCCACCGTCGAGGCAATCTGGCCCTGGCATACCCTCGCGGCCTTCCACGAGCGGCGCTGGAGACACCCTGGCTCACAGGCCGCAAGGCGGGTCGCCCGGCTGTGGCTCTCGCGAGAGGAGCAGCCCCGCAAGGGGATGGCACTGTGGCATCTGACGTCCTGGGCCACCACCGTGAGGCTCACACGCCACTGGAGCGCGGCCGAGCTGACACAGGTGCTCGCCCGGGACCTGTACTTCGGCCCAGGCACGAGGGGACTCGAGTCCGCGGCTCAGACCTGCTTCGGCATGGACGCCGCGAGCCTCTCCACCGAGCAGGTGGCGTTCCTCATGGCGGTCGCGGACTCACCACCCCATGGGCGGCTGGCGCCGTCCCGCGGCACCGCGTGACCCCCTCCTCCCTGCCATGTCGGCCCCTCCGGAAGAAGGGGCGTCGTGGAGGAATGATTCCTCCAGCGAGAAGGGTCGTCGTGGAGGAATGATTCCTCCAGCGAGGCGGCGGCTCAGGGGGGGCGG
>NZ_JABBJJ010000480.1 GCF_012933655.1 Pyxidicoccus fallax
GTCGGCGCGGGGGCGGGGGACGGCGCGGTCGGCCTCCGGTCGAAGACGGGGACCGTCTGACCCGATGACGAGTCCCGACACCCCACGGCACAGAGGGCGAGCACCACGAGGGCCCGAGACCACCGCCATCCAGCCATATGCGCCCCCTCTTGGCCCCTCCCGAGGGACCTTCACTGAGCGTCAACGGTAGGACGTGTCTTCTGGCTGTGCAGCCAGGACATTCCACCAGCGGACGTTTCCTCCTCGGGCGCTGCTCGCCCGGCCGCCGGAGGACCCGCCGGCCAATGTCTCGCATCGTCGCGGCTTGGGGGCGCGCTCGCTCTGGCTCAGCTGGGACTCGCCCCCCATTTCCCCGAGGGGTTCGAATCCCGTCGGGGACGACCTGGGAAGCCTCGCAGTCTCAAGGGGTTGCTGGGCTTTTCTTTTGCCTTCCGTCCATCATGTGCCCCCAGTGTGCCCCTCCGGCGTCTCTACGCTGGTGCGGCGTAGGGTTGGGGCGCTGGCCAGAGAGAGCTGCAGCACCGCGCTCTCTCTGGCCTCCGGCGCGAGGTGGGCGTACCGCATGGTCATCTCGATGGTCGCGTGCCCCATAAGCTCCTGGATGACCTTGAGTGAAACGCCCCTCATGGCGAGGTGGCTGCCGTAGGTGTGGCGCAGGTCGTGCCAGGTGATGCACCCCTGCTCGCGCGTGATGCCCGCGCGGCTCAGTGCCCCCTCTAGCCGATGCTCCGTCATCCCAGCGGTGAGCGGCTGGCCGTCCTCCCGGCAGAACACGTAAGGGCCGCGCAGGTGGCGGTGTCCCTTGAGCGAATCCACCGCTGAGCCCGGCAGGTCCACCGTTCTTTCCCGTCCACCCTTCGGCAGCCCAGTCACCCCCTGCCAGATGGTGCGCCGGACCTTAAGCTTGCCGCGCTGCAAGTCCAAGTCGCCCCACTGGAGCCCGATCAACTCCCCATGCCGCAGCCCCGTCTTGAGTGCCAACAGGATCAACGTTCGCCACTCCGGCACGGCGGCGTTGATCAGGCGCTCAGCCTCCTCGAAGGTGAGGAAGTCGAAGGCAGATTTCTCCGTCCTGAAGAGCTTCACGCGCGGGACGTGGGCGATGACGCCCTGTTCCTGTGCCAGTGCCAGCAGCTTGTGCAGCACGGCGAGCGCGTTGTTGATAGACTTGAGGCTCAGGAGATTCACCCCCGAGCCCTTGCGCCTGCGGAGGGCCGCCCGCGTGGGGGCTTACTTTAAGACCGAGCCGCCGAATCGCGCGCGAGCGATTGTCGCTTCGACGCGCCACCCGGACGGGGTGACGACCGTCTCCGGTGGCGGGCCACGCAGATCGTGCACGCGGCAGCCAACCTGAGAATGTCGCGGAGCAGGCCACGGTGTCACTCATGGATTCCCTCTGCATCTAGTGCCAATTACGGCTAATGTCGCTCTTGGGCGATGAGGCGGCCAAACTCGCCCACGACAGCCCCGTGCCGACGGAGCGTGAGCACCAGATCCGCGTTATGGGCACCAAACCCGAGGCCTTCAGCTATGACGAATGGCTAGAGCTGTCAGGCTTCCGACCAGACCTGAACCACGAGGGGTACCCGTTGCCGCCTCCTGGGCAGACAACGCGTCGGCAGTCATCCGAAGCATTGGGAAGCATTGACTCTGTGGGGAAGTCGGACGAGACCCAGGAAGCCCAATTTGCCTCGGGCGCTGATTGGAATCGTAGTAGCTGAGTATCGCATCGGCGCAAAGAAAGTTAGTCTGTAGGAGCGGACCGATTGGGAGGGGCCTGTGTCAGAACGCGATGCACAGCCGAAAGCGTGGCGCTTTCAAAATGAGTTTATGACTACGGCAAGGAGTCTAGTCTCTCGGCTGTTTCGCCGACTCGGCGTTGAGCGTCCCCCGTTGCTTGGGTTGATCGCAGTCGGGTGGTGGGAGGGTAAGGACTTCAAGAATCCGCCAATACTTGATCTTGACGTCAACATGCACTGGAGCCCCGATCTATTGACCATCCGAAATTCCGCCCGAGAAAGAGAGACCAATCTCCCATCGAATGCTGGAATGCGACTATTCCTTCTGCGCGAGTCACCATCCACAATGAGCCTTCACGATGTGGTGGAGGAGATGGCTCGCGCGCACGACCTGGAGGCAGGAACATATTCATTGGCTTCAGAAGGTGCCCGCGTAAGTTCGTATGATGTCGTGTTCCTCCTGGAGTTCACAGAGATTGCTGCCGCAAGTCGTGACGGCGTGATGATGCTAGGTCCTAAAGGCGAAACAGTGGTTGGGCTTATCAAAGCTGCCTCGCACGTCCTGCTCGATCGACTCGCTAGTGAAGCGCGCAAGGAAGATGCAGGCTTTCGACTTGGGATTAAGAATGGAGAGATAGAGCAAATCCTAATGGCTGCCGGTGAAACTCTGATTGACGACCTTCAATTTTATACGCGGAACGATCTGGGTTGGAATAGACGCCTATTTGACAGTCTCAATGTAATATCTTCATTAAGATACGAATCGGCGGAGGCAAGGGCGACAGTGGTAGTGGGGGTTGATGAGCCCGTCGGTGGATTCTTGATGAAATTCAGAAATCCGGTCCCTCTGTCTAACTCTGTCTGGGCTCGAAAAACTGTCCAAATGGCGGCGGGAGATTGCTGTGTCTATTCCGACGGGGCGTCGATGCTTGGGATGGTGCGTAGAGTGGAACATAGGCGGGACGAGTTTTGGATCCGCCTGAAAGGACAAGGAAAGTGGGAAGCTGGAACCGGAGCGCTGCCTGTTGTTGATGTGCGATTTGGGCTTCCCAGTCGTCCGATTCGGCGACTTGAGAAGAAGCGGTTTGAAGCGACCTTCTCTCGGGTTTTTACGAATCCGACTCGAAACGGCATTGATCAGATCTGGGCTCTGCTGGAAGGGGTGTTTGCGCAAGGTCATGGCGCATTGATTGTAGTAGATGAAGCAGCGTCATCCGAGGCTGGCCGCCTTGCCTCTCAGGCAACTCCCATTGAACCGGTCGCACTATCGGCTGACGTGGCAGCGAGAGCCACGGCGATTGATGGCGCCATTCTTCTAGACCCAGACGGCGTCTGTCATGGGGTTGGTGTTATTCTTGATGGCGAGTCATACCTCTTGGGTACCGCCTCACGAGGAGCGCGATTCAATTCCGCATTGCGCTATGTCCAAGCCCGAAAGGGTATTGGTCGGCTTGCTGTTGTAGTCTCAGAGGATGGACAGGTCGATTTGATTCCGAGGCTTCGTCCACAGATCAACCTTGACGAACTAACGAGATTGGTTTTCCTGGCATCGGAGCCTCCCCTTGATGATGTGGAGACGCCGGAGTATCGCCGGGCATGTGAAGTTCTGGTGCGCTACCATGGCGAATATCTCGGATTTTTGCTGAGCGAGCTTCGTAAGGATCTCGACGAGGAAGGAAGGGGCAAAGCTATTGTGAGAATGTTCTCGGCATCCAGCGTTGTGGACGAGCCGGGATTTGGGAGTGAGACTTTCGACCCTCATCGCTCGGATTTTCCGCATGCTTCTTCGGAAGATGTGGGTCCAGCGGATGGCGGTGACAACACGTGATTAATCGATCATGCAGAAGGATGAGGAAGTAGCCGGCCAAAACAAATGGTGCTCAAGGAGGGTGAGGCAGCGGACGAGAAGCGCGAGAAATGATGCTCACCCTCGTCGATGAGGCGCTGGAGAGCGGCGTGCGCCTAGAGCTCGTGAGTGAGCGGCTTGGAGTAGCCCCGCTCACCATCCAGTGTTGGAGCGAAACCATGCTCAGTCATCCCAAGAGTACAGGCGCACCTGGATCCCTAGGTGCTGTGAGAGGCATTCCGCAATCTCTAGGTAGATAGCCTCATAGTAGGCTCTCTCTTGGCGCGGCGGCCACTCACCATGAACCTCAATGTGGACGCGCCCGTCGTATGGCCCCGTCGCAAGCCCTTCCTTCAACATGTACTGCACGAGTTCGTTTGTGATGTCATACGTAACTGCTGCTGCGCTTCCGCAGCCTCCAATATCTTGAGGATGTGCGCAAATGTGGCCCTTGGCCGCTTGCGCCCCTGCTTGCGCAGCTGCCTTCAGTGCGGACTTGACCCGCTTTGCCTGCTCCGGAGTCGCATCCTTCAGCAAGATGGGGCGAACTAAGTCGGCTTCCTCCAATCCTTCAATGGTTTGGGCATCTAGGTTCTGCCCACTTTCGACAGCATTGATAACGTCTTCGAGAACAATGATGCTAGAATTGCCGATGACACTCTTTTCGAAATGCGTGTCGTAGTTGTTCGAGCCTGCCAAGTACAGCCCGGTCAGTAGCTTCTGCACCTCGGCGGCTTCCTGGTTGTTCCACACAATAATGCACACGCGGGAGAAGCACGCGCCCTCCGCCTTTCCTCTGAAAAGTGGAAGGCCAGGTGTTCGGCCAAAAGTGCCATCGCCCGCCTCGCACCAGATATACTCTCGTTCGGAATCGGTCACCTTCCAGCGCCACTCCCGCTCATGGCTCCAGTCGATCCAGCGAGCCCCAGAAGGGCTGTACGCCACGTACCGGTACTGTTCCGCCTGCGGTAGGATTGTTGGAGACAGGATGCGCCGTATCCAAGTGTTCACTTCGTAAGTGACCTTGTTCGTGCTTAGCCCGTAGATCGCTGGCCTGCCACCTGCTTCGTAGAACTCTCGTTTGAGGAATGCGATGCCGTACGCCGAGACCCTGCCCGTGGCTGCGGCCTGCTTCACGTAGGATGCGAAGGCATAAAGGGGCATTTCGGTGACGCAGACAGCGGGCTCGCCCCCATAAATCGTCGTTCTATTGTTGCGAAAGGAGTGCCCTGGGATCAGGCCGCCCAATCGAATGATGGTACACAGAACCTGAAAGGCGCTTGCGTCGAACTCAAGTTCTCCCCCCGCGAAGTATCTAGCCTCGTCTTCAGATTGGCCCGGGAAATCTTGCTCTGGGTTTCGGTCCCGGACGAAGTGAATCAGCCAGTCGGTGTGGTCGTGTCGCATATCGGTTCGGTTTTTGGTCAGACCATCGTACGGCAGTCAATGAGCAGCGGCATTGCACTGCGGTCAGTGCTCGCATCGAATAGGCTACCCGGTACTGGAAGCCAGTGCGCACCTCGTTGACGTCGCCCCAGTAGAAGAGTTGCGGGCATGCCACCGCCACCAGCCCCAGCACCACCAACCCGGCGCGCATGGAGCGGGCAAACTGGCGCTCCGCCTGGATGAACGCGGGACCGAAGGAGGGGCATTGGCTCTCTGGGCGGAACAACCGCAGGGCCCTCCCTATTTAAGCTTTCGGGCGTCTCTCCGGGACTCGTGGAGACCGGAAAAGAGGTGCCTGAAGGTGTCTATGACCATGCCGCAGCAGTCGAGCAGTTCAGCCGAGTCCGCGCAGCAACTCGCGGCTCGTTGGAGAGAGAGTTCCTCTGCCTCCACTGCACACATCGCGCCGTGCCCGGCACCCGCGAGCCTCGCCCTCGGTAGCGCGTAGGTTGGGCGTTTGCCCTTCCGGCAGAGGGTTGGGGCGCATGTGTCCTCAGTGTGCCCCTCCAGCGGGGATGAGAACGGGACAAGACGGGGGAAGACGGGATAGGGCGGCACAACGAACCGACGTGAGATCAAGGCGATAGCGGGTAACAGCACGTCCTGCTTAGGGTTTTCTATCGCACTGCCCACGGGTTCGAATTCCGTCGGGGACACACAAGCCGAAGCCGGAAGGTCAGTCTCGCAGGTCGAGCACCCACGCACCGCTGACGTCAACCAGCTCCACCCGAGCCAGCTCACCGGTGTCGACGTTGTATGCCTGGAACAACTGGCCGGTGCGTACGAGGAGCGTGCCCCCATCACTGCTGATGTCGAGCACATCGCTGATGGCCGCGATCTTGATTTCACGAACCTCGTCGCGGTCGAGCGAGTACTCGTACAGACGGGTGTTGCCGAAGTAGGTGCTGCCCTCGATGAAGTACAGCGTGCGCCGGCTCGGGCTCAGCCCCTCGAACTCACCCGTGCTGCACCAGATGTCATGGGTCCGCCAGACGCGCTCCTCTCCGGTGCGCAGGTCGAAGCGACGGTAGGTCCCGGGCCTCAACTCGTCGCACCGCTGTCCTCATCGAAATGGCCCTCACGGTAGTAGAGCAACGTGTCCCCAAGCAGGAGCGGGACCAGCATGCCCTTGCGCGGCATGTTCTTCAGGGCGGGGCCCACCTTCCACGACTTCGTGCCCGTGGGGTCCATCGTGGCGATGCGCACGCCCCCGCGCTCGTGTCGCAGCACCGTTCGAGCTTCGCCCCTGACCGGGAAAACGCCCGCAGAGTCCGACAGGTGACGCTCCAGCTCCAGGATGACCGCCGGCAGAACACGTAGGTGAGAGTCCCCCACTTCCATGGGTGACGCTCACTGCCGGCGTGGCGCATCCGCGAAGCGGTCCGGTGAGCGCCATCGCAGCGAAAATGTTCTTCGCGCGCGTGTCGATTTCATGCACCGTCAGTCGTCGCCCGGATGCAGGACCCCTTTTTTCAACCCACCTTTCGACACGGGGCGTCATGAACAAGCAGATCACCTTCAACCTGCCGGTCAAGGACCTGAACAAATCCAAGGCCTTCTTTTCCGCTCTCGGCTTCAGCTTCAACCCGCAGTTCAGCAACGAGAGCGCGGCGTTCATGGTCATCGTGGATGGCAGCATTCATGCCGTGCTGTCGACTGAAGCGTTCTTCAAGAGCCTCATCGGCAAGCCCGTCGTGCAGGCGAAGGAGGCCAACGAGGTCGTCATCTGCCTGAACTGCGAGAGCCGGGAAGAAGTGGACCGACTGATCGCCAAGGCCGTCGCCGCCGGCGGCCGGACTCCGCATCCGCCCGAGGACCACGGCTTCATGTATGACCAGGGCTTCGAGGACCTCGACGGCCACCTGTGGAACCTGGTCTGGATGGCGCCGCAGACCTGAGGGGGTCAGGCCCGACGGGAACGCCCGAGCCGCCAGCAGAGCGTCATCAGCATGGCGGCGATGGCGGCCTTCACCAGCGCGCCCGGGACGAAGGGCAGGAAGCCCTTCTGCAGGGCCGTGGCGACCTCGAGCCGGGCGACGAAGGCGAGCCAGGGCACGCCGATGGCGAAGATGACCAGCTGGCCGGCGACGAAGAGTGGCAGGGCCTTCCACGCGGACCGGTCCAGACCGCGGCGCGCCGCCAGCCCCACCAGGAAGGCCGCCGGGATGAAGCCCACCAGGAAGCCACCGGTCGCTCCGAGGACATGCTCGAAGCCACTGGCGCCCCGCGAGTAGAACGGCAGTCCCACCGCCCCCATCAGCACATAGGCCACCTGCCCCAGCATGCCGCGCATGGGGCCGAGCGCCGCGGCGGTGAGCATGACCGCGAGCGTCTGGCCGGTGATGGGCACCGGAGAGCCAGGCACCGCGATGGAGAGCTGCGAGAGGAGCGCGGTGAACAGGGCCGCGCCGAGCACGAGCAGCACGTCATGCACCCGCGTACGGGCGACCCGGTCGGCCAGGACGGCGGGCCGTGGCTGGACGACGGATGCAGCGACCAAGGTGGACCTCCGGAGGAGCCGGGCAGCACGAAGAACCGGGACGCCGCCGCGTTACCCGCCCGCGCTCCGGGACGCAACCCTCACCGTGAGTGCATGTAGGCCAATGGCGGACGCCGGAGCCTGCGACATTGACGGTCTCCCTCCGTCATATGATTGAAGCCCCCCCGTAATGTCCGGACCGCCGCGCACCCTGGAGAGACAGCCGTGACGACGAAGCCGCCGCCCAAGCCCTCCCCGGCGGGCTCCTCCTTTTC
>NZ_JABBJJ010000481.1 GCF_012933655.1 Pyxidicoccus fallax
CCCCATCGCTCCCCTCCCTGTCGGAAAACCTCCAACCCGCTCTCCCCGGAGGGTGGGGCGGGGGAGCGTCCGCAGGTAGAAGGAAAAGCACTACCCTGCCCGGCCGCCTGCCCTCCAGGGCGGCGGGCAGGACATGTGCGTCAGTGCCCCGATGGCCCCGCGCTCGCGCCGGCCCCGGAGGGCGTCTCTGCGGAGAGGAAGTCGCGCGGCAGGTCCACCGTGAAGATGGAGCCCTGCCCGGGCCGACTCGTCACGTGGATGGTACCGCCGTGGGCCTCCACAATCTGCCGGGTGATGAAGAGACCAAGCCCCAGGCCTCCGTAGTTGCGCGGGGACACGGCGCGCTCGAAGCGGCCGAAGATGCGCGACAGGTCCTTCTCCGGGATGCCGATGCCCCGGTCCTGAACGGTGAGCCGCGCGAAGCCGCCCCGCTCCTCCACGCTCACCGTCACCGGATTACCGGCCGCGTATTTGATGGCGTTGGAGAGCAGGTTGGCCAGCACCTGCTCCACGCGCAGCCGGTCGAACCGCCCCGTCACCGGCTCCCGGGTCCGCAGCTCGAGCTGGCAGTGCGCGCGCGCGGCCTCCTGCTGGAACTGCTCCACCACCTCGGTGGCGAGCTGGGTCAGGTCCAACGTCTCCACGGTGAAGCGCAGCTGTCCCGTGCTGATGCGCGACACGTCGAGCAGCCCCTCGATGAGCTTGTCCAGCCGGTGAATCTGCTTCGTGGAGACGTCGAGCCTGCGGCACAGCGCATCGTCGCGGGCCGTGCACAGCCGCCGCAGGTTCTGCAGCTGGAGGTGGAGCGTGGTGATGGGGGTGCGCAGCTCGTGCGAGGCGATGGAGAGGAACTCGTCGCGCAGGTTGATGGCCTTCTGCGCCTCCTGGTACAGGCGCGAGTTGTCGATGGCCATGGCCGTGCGGTGCGCCAGCTCCTCCGCCAGCAGCAGGTCCGCGGCTCCGTAGCGGCGCCTGCGCGCGGCGCCGAACGTCAGCGTCCCGAGGATGCGGCCCCGCGCCACCATGGGCACGGCCAGCACCGTGTCCGTGCCCAGCTCCCGGATGAGCCGCGCATGCGCCGCGTCCTCCACGAGCGGCAGCAGCGCCGCGTCGGTCAGCTCGGGGAACAGCTCCGGCTGGCCGGAGCGGAGCACCCGCGTGGCGGGCGGGTTCGTGTTCCACCGCGCCGGGTAGCGCCACTGCAGCTCGCGCAGCAGCACCTCCTTCTCGGGGTCCGCGTGGGCCACGGCCACCCGCCGCAGGACGTTCCCCTCCTCCACGACATCCACCACGCACCAGTCCGCCAGGAGCGGCACCCCGAGCCGGGAGACCCGCGTCAGCGTCGTCTCGTAGTCGAGCGACTCCACCAGCACCTTCGTCGCCTCGCCCAGGAAGCGTTGGGACTGCTCGGCCCGCCGCAGCTCCGCGTACAGGCGCGCGTTGTCCACCGCGTAGGCGGAGCGCCGGGCCAGCTCCTCGGCCAGCGCCTGCTCCTCGCGCGTGTAGGGGTGGCCGGACTCCTCGCGCAGGAGCGAGAGCGTCCCCAGGGTGCGCCCCCGGGCGATGAGCGGGACGACCAGCAGCGACGCCGGGCGGAAGCGCCGCAGCAGCCCGGCGCGGCCGGAGTCCTCGCTGCCGAGCCGCTTCAGGAGCTTCGCCGTGTCCGTCAGCACGCGCGAGCGCCCGGTGCGCAGCACGCGCACGAGCTCCGGCAGGGGCATTCCTTCCTCGGGGCCGAGCACGTCGCCGCACACGTGCTCCATCCGGCTGCCGGGGGAATGCTCACACGCCACCCGCCGCACGGCGCCGTTCTCCAGGAGGTGGATGAGGCAGGTGTCGCCCAGGAGCGGCACCGAGCGGTGGGCCACGGCCGTCAGCGCGGTGTCCGGGTCCAGCGAGGACACCAGCGTGGCGCTCGCCTCGGCCAGCAGGCGCTGCTGCTGCTCGGCGACGCTCGCCTCGGCCAGCAGGCGCTGCTGGCGCTCGGCCCGCCGTCGCTCCGTCATGTCGAGGGAGACCTCGGCGAAGCCGCGCAGCTGCCCGTCCGCGTCCCGCAGCGGCGTGAGCACCACGCCCGCCCAGAAGCGCGAGCCGTCCTTGCGCAGCCGCCACCCCTCCACCTCCAGCCGCCCCCGCTCCGCCGCGCCACGCAGCTGCTGTTGGGGACGGCCCCGCGCCACGCTGTCCGACGGGTGGAAGACGGAGAAGTGCTTGCCGAGCGCCTCCGCCGCCTCGTAGCCGAAGATGCGCTGGGCCCCCGCGTTCCAGCTCACCACGTGGCCCTCCGGGTCCAACATGATGAGGGCCTGGTCCTTCACGCCGTCCACCAGCAGCCGGAAGCGCTCCTCGCTCTGGCGCAGCGACTCCTCCGCCCGGCTGCGCTCCGCCGTCTCCAGCGCCATGGACACCACGTGGCCGATGGAGCGGGCGAAGGCCTGCTCCTCCTCCGTCCAGACGCGGGGCAAGTCGCCCACGTGCTCGTGGCACACCACCCCGCCCAGCCGCCCGCGCACCCAGACGGGCACGTCCAGCATGGCGGTGATGCCCCGCGGCTCCAGGTAGCTCTCGGTGAACTCGCGCGTCCGCTCGTCCCGCCGCGCGTCGTCCGCGGCGATGAACAGCTCGTCCAGCAGCGCCTGGAAGTAGCGGGGGAAGTCGGCGCGCCGCAGCTCGGCGCCTCCGTCGAAGGCATCCCTGTCCCGCTGGTACAGCACGTCGCAGTGGATGGCGTTCGAGCCCGCCGTGAACGACCAATAGCTCACCCGCGCCACGCCCAGCAGCTCCGCGTCGCTCTTGAGAATCTGGCGCAGGCTGGCCTCGAAGTCGGGGGCCTGGGCCGCCGCCAGCTCCAGGAGCACGGACTGCTCCAGCAGCACCGACTGGCGGCGGAGCACACGTCCCCTCTCCAGCCCGCCTCCCGGTGCCTCCATGCCCGTCTCCTCGCTCATGACCTCGGGTACAATCACCTTTGAAAGGTGCTGCCGGTTGGTGGGCCCACCAACCACACAAGGTCGGCCCTCGAACCCTCCGCTTGGCCGCCCGAAGGCGTGACGCATGTCCGGCCAACGCGTTCCCAGGTCATTCCCGGACCGCCTGCATTCCGGCGGGCGCATTTGAAGTTGGCTGGAGAACTGCCCAGAATGCGCCCCTGCCCTCGACTAGCGAGAGGCAGGGGGAGAACGGAATGTTCGTGTCTCGCAAGTCAATCTGGGGCCACACCGGGAAGGTGATGGCGCTCGCGCTCACCCTCGCGCTCAACGGAGCGTGTGGTGATGATGACGATGATGAGGGTGGGGGTGACAACAAGCCGGGTGATTCGGTGAAGGTGACCGGCAAGGTGACCTACGACTTCGTCCCGGCGGTCTATTCGACGGCGACGCGGGCGGGCACGCTCGCGTTCTCCCAGGTCACGAAGAAGCCGGTGCGGGGCGCCGTCATCCAGGTCCGCCAGGGGAACACCATCCTGAGCAACGCGACGACGGACGACCAGGGCAACTACGAAATCACCTACAAGGTGCCCAGCAGCGGCTCGCTCACCATCGTCGCGCTCGCGAAGACGACCACCCCGTCCATCCAGGTCGAGGACAACACGGACGGGGACGCCGTCTGGGGCGTGGGCACCTCGCTGCCCTCCAACGCCAAGACCCGGGACATGCACGCGGGCCATGGCTGGACCGGCGGGGCATACAACGCGGAGCAGCGCTTCGCGGCCCCCTTCGCCATCCTCGACAGCATGTACACCGCGGCGCGCGCCTTCATGAACGTGCGGCCCGTGCAGTTCCCCGAGCTGAAGGTGAACTGGAGCCCGAACAACGTCCCGGGCGCGGGTGAGAAGGACGATGGCAACATCGGCACCTCGCACTTCTCGCCCTCGGACAACGAAATCTACATCCTCGGCAAGGATGGCGTGGACACCGACGAGTTCGACTCCCACGTCATCGTCCACGAGTGGGGGCACTACTTCGAGTCCAACCTGTCGCGCTCGGACAGCCCGGGCGGTCCGCACGGCGCGGGTGACGTGCTCGACCCGCGCCTGTCGTTCGGCGAGGGCTACGGCAACGCGCTGGCGGCCATCATCCTCCCCGAGTCCATGTACGTGGACACGGTGTGGAGCCAGCGGACCGGTGCGCTGGCGGCCTTCGGCTTCGACGCGGAGACGGCCCCCTCTCCCTCGGATGACCCGGAGCCGGGAGTGTTCTCGGAGTCCAGCGTCATGCGCATCCTCTATGACCTGTACGACTCCGGCTCCAACGAGTCGGCGTACGACAACGTCTCGTTCGGCCTCGGCACCTTCTACGACGTGCTGACGGGCCCGCAGAAGGCCACGGACGCGCTGACCACCCTCGGCTCGTTCGTCAACGGGCTCAAGGCGCAGTCGGGGGTGAACACGTCCGCGGTGCACGCTCTGCTGGCCCACTACCGGGTGGGCGCGGTGACGTCCGACTTCGGCGATGGCGACACGAGCCTGCGCGCCATCTACACGCCTGTGGCCTCGGTTCCGTACAACACCAACGTCACGCTGACGGGCGGCGTCGAGGCCAACAAGCGGCAGCAGAACCAGTACTTCGTCTTCACGGGCACCGGACGGACGATGAACATCTCCGTGTCGAATTTGTCGGAAGACGTGGATGTCGAAGTCTACCGCCGGGGCACGGTGGTGGCCGCTGGCTATCTCTCGGGGACGAGCCCGGAGTCCGTCACCTTCTCCAGCCAGGCCAACACGCAGTACGTGCTGGTGGTGACTGGTTACAAGGAAGCGGACGGCGTCTACGGCGCCTCTGTCTCCATCACGAGCCCGTAGGTCCAGGAGCCAGGAACACATGAATCGCAAGGCACTCGCAGTCCTCTCGAGCCTCCTGGCGCTGACGGCGCCGGTCGCCTGCTCGTCGCAGTCCAAGGCCACGCCCGCGGCGGACGCCACGCCCGCGGCGAACGAAAAGGCCGCGCTCCGCGGGGGGTCGGACACCGCGAAGGTCGCCGCCCCCGTGACGGTGAACGCGGACGTCAACGGCGACAAGGCCCGTGTCACCCTCCGGTTCGACGCCCCGGCCACCGACGTCCAGGTGAACATCTCGGGCGCGGACGGCCTGAAGGTGAAGGGCGCCACCACGCCCGTGAACGGCGCCAGCTTCACGCAGGCGGCGGTGTCCACCTTCGACGTGGAGTTCACGCCGGGGGCTGGCCGCTCGCTCCTGGTGGTGGCCGTCGACGGCACCTTCCGGGGCTCGCACCTCTCCAAGGTGACCACCTTCGCGGTGGGCACCCCCACGACCGAGCAGCTCAAGTCCTCCGGCGACACCGTGACGGGCAGCGACGGTGAGCGCGTGAAGATCATGCCCATGGACGGGCAGCAGTAGCCGTCGAAGCACGGGGACGGGCCGCCGACGCGCGGCTCGTCCCCACCCGCTGCACCGTTCGTCCCAGGCCCGGTTGGAAGCCGTCCCCGCGCGCCGGTAGCCTCCCGGCGCATGCGCGAGTCCCAGCACGACCCTTCCACCGCCGGGCATGGCGAGGTGTCACCCCTCCCCGCCTGGGCTGTGTGGTGTGGCGCGGTGGCGTGGTGGCTGACAGATGCCCTCGTCGGCATCAGCCAGATGCGCCTGCTCCAGGACATCGGCGAGCTGGAAGCCCACGGCGGGTCCATGTGGCCCATGACGCTGACGAGCGCGCTCTTGTGGGTGCCCTTCACCGTGCTGTGCCTGCGGCTGTCCGAGCGTGTGCCCCTGTGGGGGGAGCGCCGGGGACTCGCCGTGGTGCTCAACCTGGGCCTGCTGGCGCTCATCGTGGTGGGCCGCGCGGCCTTCGTCCTCCTCACGCAGGACCTCATCGGCTGGTACTCGCGGATGCCGGAGCCCGGCTCGGTGCTCGTGCAGAGCGTGGCCAACAACGTGCTCGTCTGGCTGGTGCTGACGGCGGGCGCGCATGCACTGGGGCTGGCACGCCGGGCCCACGTGCGCCAGCGCCGGGCGGACCAGCTCCAGGCGCAGCTGGCGGAAGCGCGCCTGCAGGGGCTCGCCGCCCAGCTGCGGCCGCACTTCCTCTTCAACGCCCTCAACGCCGTCGCCTCGCTGGTACACACGGACCCGGACCGGGCGGAGCGGATGCTGGCGCGGCTGGGGGATTTGCTGCGCCGCAGCCTGGAGGCGGACGCGCGCCAGGAGGTGACGCTGCGCGAGGAGCAGGAGGCGCTGGCGCCGTACCTGGACATCGAGCGCACGCGCTTCGGCCCGCGGCTGGAGGTGGAGTGGCACCTGTCGCCGGACGTGCTGGAGGCCCGCGTGCCCCACCTGGCCCTGCAGCCGCTGGTGGAGAACGCCATCCGCCACGGGCTGGCACCCCGGGCCGAGCCCGGCCGGGTGTGCATCAGCGCCGAGCGCGACGGCGACGCGCTGCGCGTCCGCGTGCAGGACGATGGGATGGGGCTGCCCGCCGGGGGCCCTCCGGGGCGCGGCCGGGGCGGCGTGGGGCTGTCCAACCTCCGCGCGCGCCTCGCCACCCTCTACGGGCCCGGCGCCGCGCTGGAGCTCAAGCCCGGCACCCCGCGCGGCGCGGTGGCGGAGCTGCGCCTGCCGCTGCGTGAGGCCGCCGGAGGAGGCGCGGCATGAGCGCGGAGGCGGCGGGCACGCCCCTGCGGGTGGTGGTGGCGGACGACGAGCCGCTGGCGCGGGAGCGGCTGCGGGCGCTGCTGGCCGCCGAGCCGGGCGTGACGCTGGTGGCGGAGGCGGCCAGCGGCGCGGAGGCGGTACGCGAGGTGCTCGCCCACGCGCCGGACGTGCTGCTCCTGGACATCGAGATGCCGGCCGGAGACGGCTTCGAGGTGCTGCGCGCGCTGCCGCCCGAGTCCGTGCCGGTGGTGGTGTTCGTCACCGCCTGGCAGCGCCACGCGGTGCGGGCCTTCGAGGCGCAGGCGCTGGACTTCCTCCTCAAGCCGTATGACCGGGAGCGCTTCCGCGCCACCCTGGAGCGCGCCCGGCGGCAACTGGAGCTGGTACGCCGGGCGGACGCGGGCCCGCGCCACGAGGCCCTGCTGTCCGGGCTGGCCCTGGCGGAGGCCCCGCTGCGGCGGCTGCCGGTGAAGGAAGATGGCCGCATCCGCTTCATCGAGTGCGAGGCCATCACCCACGTGGAGGCGGAGGCCAACTACGTGCGCATCCACACCGTGGGCGGCCAGCACGTCATGCGCGAGACGCTGACGCGCCTGGAGGAGCGGCTGGACGCGCGGCGCTTCATCCGCGTGCACCGCTCGGTGCTGGTGAACCTGGACCACGTGCGCGAGCTGGAGCCGCTCTCGCAGGGGGAGTACCTCCTGGTGCTGGGCGCGGGCACGGCGGTGCGCACCGGCCGCGCCCACCGCGCGCGCGTGGAGCAGGCGCTGGGCCTGGGCGCCGCCGCCGGCTCCCGCTGAAGGCCCGTCCCCGCCGCGGAGCGTTCCGTCCCGCGCTCCGCTCCGTTCATCCCCGCCTTCCGGACAGCCACCGGCAACACGGGTACTCCTGAAGCCACGTTGCGAGCGGGCCCCTGCCCGCCCGCCGTGTGCCACACCCTTCACGAGGAGCCCGTCATGTCATCGAAGTCCGCCCACGCGCCCGCGCTGCTCGCCGCGCTCACCCTGCTGGTGTCCCCCTGTC
>NZ_JABBJJ010000482.1 GCF_012933655.1 Pyxidicoccus fallax
CGCCCCTCCTGGTCCTCCGTTCCCGCGTCGGCCCACGCCCGGTGGTCCCCGGTGGTGGAAGAGGTGGTGAAATGAAGCCCACGGTGATGCGACCGCCCCCGGGGGGAGGGGCATTCCAGGAGCCGCGGCGTCCCCTGCTCGTCAAGAAGTTCGGCGGCACGTCGGTGGCGAGCATCGAGCGCATCCGGAAGGTCGCCCGCCTGGCGGTGGAGAGCCAGCGGGCCGGCAACGACGTGGTGGTGGTGGTCAGCGCCATGGCCGGCGAGACGGACCGCCTGTTGAAGCTGGCACATCAGGTCCTTCCGCTGCCGGACTCCCGGGAGCTGGATGTGCTCGCGTCGACGGGAGAGCAGGTCTCGGTGGCGCTGACCGCCCTGGCCATCCAGGCGGAAGGCGGGCAGGCGTTCTCGCTGCTGGGGTACCAGCTCCCGGTGGTCACCGACAGCGCCTTCACCCGGGCCCGCATCCAGTGGGTGGAGAAGAGCCCCATCCGCAAGGCCCTCCACCGGGGGCAGATCGCCGTGGTCGCCGGGTTCCAGGGGGTGGACCCCGAGAACAACATCACCACCCTGGGGCGCGGCGGTTCGGACACCACGGCGGTGGCGGTGGCGGCCGCGCTGAAGGCGGATGTCTGTGAAATCTACACGGACGTGGACGGTGTCTACACGGCGGACCCGCGTGTCTGTCCTTCCGGCCGGAAGTTGAGGGCTGTTCCCTACGAAGAGATGCTCGAGCTGGCTTCCCTGGGGGCCAAGGTCCTCCAGGTGCGCAGTGTGGAGATTGCCATGAAATACGAGGTGCCCATCCACGTCCGCAGCTCCTTCTCGGAGGAGGAGGGAACCTGGATCCTCCCCCGGGACCAGGTGCTCGAGGCCCGGAGGTTGGCGGGGCTGGCCTGCGAGCGGGGGCAGGCCCGGGTCGAGCTGCTGGGGGTGGAGTGCAGCCCGGAGCAGATGACGGAGGTGACGGACCTGCTGGCCGAGCAGAACGTGAGCGTGGACATGCTCTGCCATGCCCGCTGCGCGCCGGGAAGCACCCGGGCGGACATCGCCTTCACCCTGCCGGAGGGAGACCTGCTCCGCACCCGGCAGAGCCTGGAGCAGCTCTCGGACAGGCTGGGAGCCCGTGAGCTGCGGGTGTCCAACAGCCTGACCAAGGTCTCCCTGGTGGGCATCGGCCTCCGCTCCGACCCGGGAATCGCGGCCCGCCTGTGCCGCAACCTGAGCCAGCAGGGCATCCCCGTGTCGGGCCTGGTGGTGAACGAGCTGCGAATCAGCTGCCTGTTGGATGCGGGCCTGGCGGACCGGGCCGTCCGCATCCTGCATGACACCTTCGAGCTCGCCGGCGAGGTGCCCGCAGAGCCCCTCACCTCCAGCGCTCCGGCTTGAGCGCCGGACAGCCGTGGACCCCGCCTCGGACCGCCAGCCCCACGTGCTGGCGGTCCGGGGCCGGACTCAGTGCGGGTGATGTCCACCCGAGTCGGGCATCACGATTTCCTGCAGCTCCATCATCCCCAGGTCCTCGTGGTCCTGGATGTGGCAGTGCATCACGAACTTTCCGATGTAGCGTCTGTAGCGGGTGCGCAGGCGGAAGGTCTGGCTCGGCGGCACGAAGATGGTGTCCTTCCAGATGTCCTTCCCATCCCCCAGCATCACCTGGAAGGGATTGACGTGGATGTGGAAGGGATGACCCTGGAATTGTGACGAGGTGACGTGCCACTCGTCCACCGCCTCCAGCGTCAGCTTGCGTGGAGGGGCGTGCGGGTCGTACGGCTTTCCGTTGATGAGGAACCTGGGCGGAACGACACTGAAGTCGATGTCGAAGACGACGTGCTGCATGCCGGTCACCTCTTCGTCCTTGATGGGCGCGTAGGGCACCAGCTTCGAGAGCTGCCTCGCGTCGGGGAGCGGCATCGAGACGGGGCTCCTGCCCTGCACCACGACGCGGGCCAGGACCTTGCGCGTCTCCGGCTGGCCATTCAGCGAGCGGTCCGCGGGGCTCGCCTCGTCCACCAGCAGATAGGTCTGGGGAGTCCTGTCGGCCCTCACCATGAGGTCCACCCGGTAGCCGGGGAACATCTCCGTCTCCTGGACTTCGTCGATGCGGCCGGTGGTGATTCCGTCGTGGGCAATCTGGTACTGCGGCAGCACGACTTCCGGATTGGATTCGCGCACGAGCCTGAGCCGGAGCGTCTCCATGGTGCCCGCATGGAGGAATCTCCAGCGCTGCACCTCGCCCGCCTTCAGCTTGAGGGTGGGCATGAACTCCCCGTTGATGAGCGTCCTCCGGCCGGACTGCTCCCAGCGCCCCGGGATGAACACCTGGAAGCTCTCCACCATGTTGGCCTGCTTGCCCGGCTCATAGGGGTCATCGACCAGGGAGTAGGGAATCTGCTGGAAGACGAAGATCTTCTCCTGGGCGGCCTTGATGGCGGGCACCTCGTCGATGTCGCCGCGGACAATCAACGCGCCGGCCATGCCGCTGGAGACCTGCATGGCCGTCGAGCCGTGTTTGTGGGGGTGATACCAGTGGGTCCCCGCGGGGTGGTCGGCGGGAATCTTGACCTCGAACTCGAACTTCCGCTGGGGCCCGATGGCGATCAGCACGTTGTCCGAGTTGCCCGCGGGCGACACATGCAACCCGTGGGTATGGAGGTTGGTGGTGTTGAAGCCGTGGGGGATGTTGGGGTCCGGAGGAGGCGGCTGTATCTCCGGCGGGAGCTGGTTGTCCATCTGGATATGGAGGTTGTCTCCCGGCCACACCTCGATGGTCGGCCCGACGAGCTTGCCATTGTAGGAGCGGAGCTTCACGACATCCCACTCCTTGCACTTGCCCTGCTCCTCGAGCCGGCAGATGCGGTTGGTGGCGTACTTGACCACCAGCGCCTGGTAGACGTCACGGCTCGGCTGTGGCCACGGCCAGGGGGGTGATTCAGGTTCGGCGCTGGCGGCCGGCCCCACCAGCAATCCAGTACCGAGCAGCAGCAGTGGCAGCCGGCGCCGCTGTCCATCCATGATTCGCTTGCGATTGAGCCCCACCTTCATTGCCTGCTTTCTCCCCATGAGACTTCGACCACGTGAGGGAGGCGCAGAGTAAGGACGTGCGCGGAGCCGGCATCCGGCTGAAGGGCAGGTTCATTCCGTACCAGACGGCCCGTCCGTGCTGGAGCGAAACATCCCCATCGCGGGTGCCCTGGAGCTGATGAATGATTGCCCGTGGGAGTGGGAATGCGGTGGGAGCCGTCTCACCCCTGGAACAGGGGTGTAACGGCCCTGCACGGCACTGGATGATACCCCTGTCCCGTGGGCCCCGCTTCCGGCGGCGCCCAGGGCATCCAGGGTGCGGCCTACTCGGCCACGTTCACCGAATAATCCAGCTCGGACGTATTGCCGGCCGCGTCCGTGGCGGAGATGAGCACGCTGTTCCAGCCCCTGTTCACCAGGTCCACGGTGTGGGTGATGGTCCCCGTGCCGCTCTCCACGCTGGAGCTCTGCACCCACTGCGTGGTCACCTGCGTGGGCGTCGCGTCCTGCACGTGGGTGGTGACGTCCACCACGGGGCTGGCGCACACCGCGTCCTGCGCGGGGGCCAGGACGGAGAGGACCGGCGGCGTGAGGTCCACCGTCACCGTCTTCTGCTGCAGGGTGGCGCGGCCGTGCTCGTCCGTGGCCGTCACGCGGATGTCGTGGGTGCCCTCGGGCAGGTTCATCCAGGTGACCGCGTAGCCACCGCTCTCATCCGGCGACAGCCGGATGGGGGCGCCGTCGTTGATGGTGAGGCTCACGTTGGCCAGGGACACGCCCTCCTCGGTCGCGCGCGTCCAGGCGCAAATCTTCTGCAGGGAGCGGTTGGAGTAGCGGGGCATGTTGCACATGGTCAGCTCCGGAGGAGCGCCCATCACCAGCTCCACGGGGCGACCATTGAGCTGGACCCACGCTTCACGCATGTTGTTGTGGATGCAGCAGTCATCCACCTGGGTGACGACCACCCGGTTCACCTCGCCCGCACGCACGTAGGCCCCCAGGTTCGCGGTGCCCCACTCGTTGTGGTACACGTAGCTGCCAGGGATGACGATTCCGTTCGGGTAGCTGGAATTGTAGATGGACACCCGCGAGCCGTCGTCCATGCCGTCGAAGACGATGGTGAAGTCCGTCACGACGAAGTCGGCCGGAATGCGCACGAACGACTGGAAATAGGTGAAGTCGCCGTAGGCCATGCAGGTGACCGGCGCGCTACACACGTTCGACGGATAGACGAGAAAGTCGATGATCTCCCCATCCGGCGCGGGGCCCCAGGCCGGGTCTCCCACGGGAGGGATTGTGGCCACGTCGTACTCGCACGGGTCTCCATTGCGTGACGGCGTGCAGGAGAACGGCACCAGGCCCAGCGGATTGCTCTCCGTGATTTCCAGACCGTGGTGCATCTGCCACGGCGTGCGGGACTGGGCGGAAGCGGGGGCGCCATAGACAACAGCGGAGAGCGCCGTTGCGGCCAGGACGGAAGCGAGATGTCTGTTCATTGAGGGGGGACGTCCGTGAGGGGATTGCACTTCTGCCGCACACAGGCTGCGGAGATGTAAAAATTAGCAATCCGCGATCCCCGAATTTAAGGAGCGCAGGGTGCGTGTCCTCTCTGCACCCCGTCTGGGGCGGACACGACTCGGAAGGGGTGGGCCTTGCCCTGCGGTGGATGTCTGTCTTTGTCGCCGAGATGCGCCCCTTGTAAGGCCCATCCGCCCGCGGAGTGGGCCCGGCGCACGGGCCGTCCCAGCAGGCGGGTGTCCTTCTCAGGGCGCCGGTGGCGGGCAGTCGTCCCACTTCCGCGGAGGTTTCGGGTCCCCGGCCATCCGCGTCGCGTGCACCCATTGCGCGCTCAGGTCGATACGCTCCTTGTCACCGAGCTCGCCGGGCTGGTCGCCTCGGGCCTCCATGCTCCCCACGCCGAGCTGGCCACTGTCGTTCCTGCCCCAGCACTTCACCGTGGCGTTGTCGAGCAGGGCGCAGGTGTGCTCCGCCCCTGCCGCCAGCGCGATGGCGGTACGGCCCTTCCCCAGGTCCACGGCGGGGAGCGCGTCGCCCAGCTCGCCGGGCGTATCCCCTCGCGTGTCGGTGTCTCCGAGGCCGAGCTGTCCGTGGGCATTCCGTCCCCAGCACTTCACCGTGCCCCGGTCGAGCAGGGCACACGTGTGCGCCTCCCCCGCCGCCACGGCGACAGCGGTGCGGCCCTTCCCGAGCGGGACTGCGGGCAGGTGCTCGCCCAGCTCCCCTGGCCGTTTCCCACGGTCCTCCCGGCCCTGCGCCGTGGCGGCGCCCAGCTGGCCCGCGCGGTGGTCGCCCCAGCACTTCACCGCGCCCGTGTCGAGCACGGCGCACGTGTGCCGGCCTCCCGCGCTCAGCGCGACGGCGGTGCGCCCCCTTCCCAAGTCCACGGAGGGGAGTGCATCGCCCAGCTGGCCGGGCTCATATCCCCGGAACCCCAGGGCGCCCAGGCCCAGCTGGCCGTGGTCGTTGTTGCCCCAGCACTTCACCGCGCCCGTGTCGAGCACGGCGCAGGTGTGCTCGTGACCGACGGCGAGGAGGACCGCCGTGCGGCCCTTTCCCAGGGGGACGGACGGCAGGCGCTCTCCCATCTCCTGGGGAGCGTCCCCATGGGCCTGGATGTCCCCGAGCCCGAGCTGTCCGGAGTGATTGGCGCCCCAGCACTTCACCGCGCCCGTGTCGAGCAGCGCGCAGGTGTGCCTCCTGGCCGCCGCGATGAACCGGGCGGTGCGCCCGGGGCCCAGGTCGACTCCGAGCAACGCCGTGCCGAGGTCCTCGGCCTGGGTCCGCGCGCACGTGTCTCCGGTGCCGAGCTGTCCCCAGGCGTTCATGCCCCAGCACTTCACCGCGCCCTTCTCGAGCAGCGCGCAGGTGTGGCCGGCGCCGGCGGCGACCTGGATGGGAAGCAGACCGGGCCCCAGGTCCACCGGTGGGCCGAGGCGCTCATCCGGCTTCCTGCCTCGGAAGCGGGTGTCCCCCGTTCCCAGCTCCCCGGACATGTTCTCGCCCCAGCAGAGCAGGTCGCCGCCCGTGAAGATGGCGCAGGAGTGGGAGTAGCCCGCGGCCAGCCGCGCCGGCCTGGAGGGTGAAGGCAGCGGCGCACGAGGCCGGGAGGCCTTTCCGGCGGCGGGGGCGGGAGGTGCCCACGTCAGGAGGGACAGGGAGAGCAGGGCCGCCAGACGCGCAGGGTGCATGTGGCCGGAGAATCCGCGGCGCGAGCCCCGGGGTCAACGGCCGGTCCCGAGGCGGGAGGAGGCTGAAGCTCGAGGCCTCGACAGGGTGCCACCTCGATGGACCGGGCGGCCCATTCGATTGGGCTGCACACGCACCTGTGGATTGCAAAGCATCGGGTCGGTACGACCAGGGAAGCTGGAAACCCCTTCCCTGGTCGCGGGATTCACACCGCTCCCTCAGTAGAGAATCTCGTACTGCACGGGGATGACACCCAGGTCGGGATTGGCGAGCTGCAAGAACGCCCCGTAGGTGAGGTCCAGGCAGACGGCGCCGCCAAAGCCCCCACGGTCATTGATGGTGACAATGACAGACCTGCCCTGATAGCTCACCTTGACCCGGGTGCCGAACGGCAGGGAGTTGTGCGCGGCCCTGAGCGCCCACCGGCTGAAGGGCTCACCGCTGGCGGTGGGCCAGCCCTCTGGGATTTCGCCCTCCGCGCCGTACCAGGTCGCGTTGCAGGCGGCCAGGGACGTTTCCCCAGCGGCCTCGAGGGGGGTGGCCTCGGAGGCATTGGCGGAAGGTGACACCAGGACTCCCATCAGGCCGAGGAAGCCCATGACGGTCGCGGCAATGGCGGTTCGATGAACGAGGTTCTTGTTCATGCGCATCTCCTGTTCGTCGGGCGGCTCAGCAGCCGGTGTTACCGCCAGGGCTCACGCCGAGCCTGTTCGTGAAGTCGAGATAGTTGTTCACGCGGCTCTGCACCTGGGCGGGATTGCCTCCATTGCACTCCAGCGCCCCGTTGATGGCGCGGATGGTGCAGCCGAAGCCCTGGTTGTTGACGATGCAGCCGTGCGGCGTGCTGGTGGAGCCCTGCGCGCCGGTCTGGGTCATCCAGAACCAGAGCGCCGTGCCCCAGGAGATGGACGCATCCCGCGCAACCAGCTCCGGCTCGTTCAACAGCCGCACTCCGAGCCCGAGCCCCTTGCTGGCCTGGCAGTAGTTGCCGCTCCACGAGAGCTGGATGGGGCCACGCCCGAAGTACATCTTTCCCGGAGGGCAGTAGTTGCAGTCCGGATCGCCGCTCCAGTTCTGACACATGACCTGCTTGTTGATTTCCTCGATGTGCACGAGGAAGCCAGTCTCATGAGCGACGTTGGCGAGGAAGGCCGCCACCTCGCGCTTGCGCGTGTCGGTGTCACCCGCGGCGGCGAACTGGGGGAACTTCGCCGCCGCATTCAGCAGGCCGCTGTAGGTGTAGAACGGATTGCGGTAGGGGAACATCGCGTTGAAGGTGGCCTCGCTGAGGATGGCGCTCAGCCCGTTTCCGCCGCCACCCCCACCGCTGTCTCT
>NZ_JABBJJ010000483.1 GCF_012933655.1 Pyxidicoccus fallax
GGGGGAGGCATGGGGAGTGCTTCCTCTTGTCGCTGCGGTCGGGGGCTCGGAATGGCAACATGAAAGAGTTGCCAGGGGAAAGTCAGCGGCGCCCCTGGGGGGCATTCGGCTGTCTATTAGAGGAAAGAGCCGATTCCCGGGCAATACGTCGGGTGGACTGCGCGGTCCGTCGCTTGCTGCCTTGGATCTGGCCGCACCCGCTCTGACGCGCTGCGCCTGAAGTGGATTTTTACAGGGCAGGCCGTAACTTCCCCTCACGACTCCTCGCCCTGATTCTGCAGTGCGCGGCGCCGTTGACCTGGTTCGGTAACAGTTTCGTCTCGGACGCCAGCGGCAACCCCAAGCGGGTGCAGATGGCCATCACCGACATCTTCCTGACGGAACCTGGCGTCAGTCCCTCAGTCCCCGTTCGGGTCCCACTCGGAGATGTCCTTCTTGGGCTCCGGGGGTTTCGAGCGCGGAGGCGCCTGGGGCTTGGCCGTCTCGGGCTTTCGCGTCGGCGGTGGCGCGGGCAGCACCGTCGGCTCGGCATCATCCAGCAGCGGGTCCTTCTCCTCGCGGCCCGCCGCCACCGCCGGCTCCTCCTTCACCGGCGCGGGCTTCACCGTCTCCGCCGCGGGCTTCGCGGGCGCGGACTTCGGCGCCGGCTTCGCCACGGGCTCCGGTGCCGGCTCGGCCCGACCCTCCCGCGGCTCCTCGTCCTCCAGCCCCAGCGACACCTCGGGCCCGGAAGTCCCCTCCGACGCCCGGTACCCCGTCCGCCGCGCCCCGTCCCCCGACACCGTCTCCTCCGCATGCGCCCGGCTCGACGTCGCTCGCGCGCCCGTCCCGGGCTTCGAGTCCGGCGCCGGCGGAATCTCCTCCTTCGCCGTCTCCCGCGAGCCGGAGGCCCGGTACGCGTCCCGCTTCTCCGTGCCACCCTTGGAGTCGGCCGGCGCGTCGTAACCAAACGGGTCGTTCGGGTCGCGCTTCTTGCGAGGCGTGGCGGGCGACTCGTCCGCCCACGGGTCGTCCTCCCGGATGTCCTTCTTCGACTTCTTCCGCGCCGTCTCCTCCTCCTTCTTCCGCCGGGTGGGGCGCGCCTCCTCGATGGCCCCGGGCGGCAGGCCCTTCAGCGTCGAGTGCCGGTCCGCGCAGTTGTCCAGGCTCTCCTGGCAGTCCGCGAAGCACGCCGTGAGCTTCTTCAGGTAGCGACTGCTGCCGCCGTACTCGATGGCGCAGTCCTCCTTGCACGTGGAGTAGTCCTCCTGGCAACCGGAAGGCGGAGCCGCGGCGGCGGAGCCGGCGGAGAGGGTCAGGGTGAGGAACAGGAGGGCACGCATGGCGAATGCGAAAACTACCAGTCTTCTCGCCTTCCCGTGACAGGGCCCCGCGATACAGTCCGCTTCCGCGACGGCGCCGCGGACGCGCCAAGAGGAGGCACATGGCTGGCAGGGTGGGCATCATCGGGAGCCACGGACTGGGACAGGCCCTCGGAGTCCTCGGTCGGGGGGAATCCCACACCCTGGAGACCCCCTTCGGCCCCCACGCGGGCCCCATCATCACCACCGAGCTGGACGGCGTCCCCGTCGTCTACGTCTCCCGCCACGGCCGCGGCCACGTCTTCAACGCCACCCGCTCCCCGTACCGCGCCAACCTCTTCGCCATGAAGTTGCTGGGCGTCACCCACGTGCTCGCCACCAGCACCGTGAGCAGCCTGCGCGAGCACCTCCCGCCGCTCCAGCTCGTCCTGCCCGACCAGGTCATCGACCGGACCTATCGCCGGCCCTGCACCTTCTACGACGACGTCGCCGTCCACGTGGAGCTGGGCCTGCCCTTCTGCTCCACCCTGCGGCAGGTGCTCGCCGGCGTCGCCGACCCGCTCGGCCCCGGCGTCCACCCCGAGGCCACCTACGTCTGCGTCGAAGGCCCCTCGCTCAGCACCCGCGCGGAGAGCCTCCTGTACCAGTCGATGGGCGGAGACCTCGTCGGCATGACGGCCATGCCCGAGGCCCGGCTCGCGCGCGAGGCGGAGATGCACTACGCGCTGGTGGCCCTGCCCACCGCCTATGATTCGTGGCGGCCTCCGCCCGCGGGCCAGGAGCATGAGACGCTCCTGGCGCGGATGTCCGAGAACCTCCAGGCCGTCACCGCCAGCGGCGCCGCCCTCATCCGCCGCGCGCTGCCCCGCATCGCCGCGTCCCCGACCGCCTGCCGCTGCGACTCCGCGCTCACCATGGCCATCTGGACCGACCGGGCCCGCATCCCCGACGAGGTGCGCGCACGGCTCCGTCCGCTGCTGGGCAGATACCTCCCGCCCAACGTCGCGTAGTCGCGTGCTCGACGGGCCCCTCCCACCTGGCGACATGTCGACCCCCGCGAGGGACGCCCCAGGGCGCTTCCGCCCCGTGTTGGCGAGGTGACGCCGGAAGGCGCCTGTGCCAGCGGGCGCCCGCCTGCCCGCCTGCTGCCATCCCGCCCCGTCGTCCCCACCTTGCTACCCCCGGGGGTATCGAGAGAGGAGGGGAGCATGCGGTGGCCCAGGCTCAAGTACCTCACCTGGCGCGAGTTCGGCCGACGCTTCGTGAAGGAGTTCCAGGAGGACACCGTCACCGACATCGCGGCGCAGCTCTCCTACTACTTCCTCTTCTCCCTCTTTCCGTTCCTCTTCTTCCTCTTCACGCTCGTCGCGTACATGCCCTTCGCCCCGGGCGCGGTGGACGCGATGCTGGACCGCATCCGCCCGCTGGTGCCCGGTGACGCGCTGGAGTTGGTGACGGGCCACCTGCAATCGCTCGTCAACCAGCCGCGGCCGAAGCTGCTGACGGCCGGTCTCGTCATCGCCCTGTGGACGGCGTCGCGCGGCGTGGACGCCCTGCGCAAGGCGCTCAATCTCGCCTATGACGTGCCCGAGTCCCGTCCCATGTGGAAGACGCAGGGCCTGGCCATGCTGGTGACGCTCGCGGGCACGCTGCTCATCCCGCTGTCCTTCACCGTCTTCCTGCTGGGCGGAAGGCTGGGCGCGTGGCTCGCGGAGCGGCTGCAGCTCATCGACGAGTTCTACGTCGTCTGGTCCTGGCTGCGCTGGCCCTTCACCGCGGGGCTGGTGATGCTGGCGCTGGCGCTCTGCTACTACCTGCTCCCAGACGTGAAGCAGAAGTTCAAGTACATCACCCCCGGCTCCGCCCTGGGCACGGGCATCTGGCTGCTGAGCACGTGGGGCTTCACGCAGTACGTGGAGCACTTCGGCAAGTACAACGTCACCTACGGCTCCATCGGTGGCGTCGTGGTGCTGATGCTGTGGCTCTACATCTCCGGGCTGGTCTTCATCCTCGGGGGCGAAATCAACGCCATCCTCGAGCACGCCTCCGCGCAGGGGAAGGAGAAGGGCGCGCGGGACTTCAACCAGCCGGCCCCGCTGGAGCCGCCCATCAAGACGCCCGGCGCCGCGAAGAGCGCCAGCAGCGCGAAGAAGTCGCGGCTGGCGCGCTTCCGGTGGAAGCGGCGCGTGGCCCGGGGACAGTCCCCCGAGCCCACCGTGACGGAGCTGGAGCGCGAGCCTCCGTCCCACCTGCACTGAAGCGGGCTACTTGCCGCCCAGCTTCTGCTTGATGGCGGGCAGCCCGCCCGGGCTGTTGTTGCTGCCGCGCAGGTTGTTCTGCGAGATGATCTTCTGGATGTGGGTGATGCGGTCCCTGTTCGTCGGGTGCGTGCTCAGCCACTTCATGAAACCCGGCGTGTCGCCCTGCTCCTTCTGCAGCTTCTGGAAGAAGGTGATGAGCCCGCGCGGGTCATAGCCGGCGCCGGACGCGTAGCGCGCGCCGAACTCGTCCGCTTCGATTTCCTCGCCGCGGCCGTGGGCCAGCATGGCGCCGCCGCCCACCAGCTGCGTGGCGATGGTGGCCACCGTGCCGGGGTTCTTCCCGAGCGCCGCCTGCGTCACGGCCTGCAGGCCGAGCTGGTTCACCATGGCGCGCGCCGAGTGACGGCCCACCACGTGGCCCGCCTCGTGCGCCATGACGCCGGCCAGCTCCGCCTCCGTGTCCGCCGCCAGGATGAGGCCCGTGTAGACGTACAGGTAGCCGCCCGGCGTGGCGAACGCATTCACCGTCTTCGGGTCGTCGATGACGTTGATCTTCCACTTCACCCCCGGCCGGTCCTTGGTGGCCTGCCGGATGATGGGCGCGGAGAGCGCGCGCACGTACTCGACGACCGTCGCGTCCTGCACGTACTTGACCTTCTCCTTCGTCTCCAGTTCCTGCTTCACCTGCTTGCCCAGGTCCTCTTCCTGCTCGTCGGAAATGAGGGTGGCCGCGATGGCCTTCTCGGCGGAGATGCGCTGCTTGGCGCAGCCCGTCGTCACGCCCATCGCCAGGGTGAGGCCCAGTAACATCGAGAGGATTCGCTGCATGACCAGGAGTGCCTTTCTTTCCAATGGTTGAATGGCGCGGGCCCGACTCTTCGCCAGGGGCCGCCCTCGCGGCAAGCCTCGTGTGCCGCTTCGTTCGTTAGGGACGGGGGCCGGGTGCATCCCATCCAAAAGGCGTCCGCCAGCGCCGCCCGCGCGCACACCAGGGGGCCCGGCGAGCCTTGCGGGACGCGGAAGCGGTACGGACCTTTGGGGTTACCGATGCCGCGCACCCGCGGCAGGTGAGGGGAGGCCCCGATGTCACGTCCCGTGTGGGTCGGCTCGCTGAGCTTCGGGCTGGTGAGCGTTCCGGTGAGGCTCTACAGCGCCATCAGCTCGCGACAGGTCCAATTCCACCTCCTGCACGACGAGGACGGCGCCCGCATCCAGAACAAGCGGGTGTGCTCGGCGGACGGCGAGGAGGTCCCCTACGAGCACGTGGTGAAGGGGTACGAGCTGGGCGACGGCCGCTACGTGGAGGTGACGCGTGGTGAGCTGGAGGCGTTCGACCCCGAGGCCAGCCGCGCCATCGAGCTGGAGGACTTCGTGGAGCTGGGGGACATCGACCCGCTCTACTACGACACCCCGTACCACCTCGTGCCCGCGGAAGGGGCGGAGCGCTCCTACGAGCTATTGGTGGCCACGCTGCGCGAGTCGGGGCGCGTGGGCATCGGCCGGTTCGTCATGTACCAGAAGGGCCACCTGTGCGCGGTGCGGCCCCATGGCCGGGGGCTGCTCCTGTCCACGCTCCACTACGCGGAGGAGGTGGTGTCCCAGGACAGCCTCACCGAGCTGGCCCTGGTGGGCCCGCGTCCCCAGGAGCGCGAGCTGCAGGCGGCGCTGAGCCTCGTCGAGGCGCGCGCCACGCGGTTCGACCCCCGGCGCTACCACGACGTCCACCGCGAGCGGCTCCTGGCCTTCATCCAGCGCCGCGCCTCCCGGCTGGGCCGCCCGAAGGCGACGGGCGAGCGCCCCACGCCCGCGGGAGCCACCGCCCAGCCGCCCCAGCACGCCGACCTGCTGGCGGCGCTGGAGCGCAGCGTGGCCGCGCTCCGGGCGGGCCAGCCGCTGCCGCCTCCCGAGCAGGGCGCGCTGCGGCTGCGGCCCCAGGCGTCGGCCCGCGAGTTCCGGGAGCGGCGTGGGGGAGGGGAGTCCCCCGCGCCCGGCACCCCGGAGTCCCCGCGGAAGAAGGACGGCGGCGAGCCGTCGGCCTGAAGACGCGCGTGACTACTTCAGCCGGCCCTCGCAGGCGTCGTAGTCGATGTTGGAGAAGTACGCGTCCACGTACTTGGCGCGCTCGTTCGCCTTGTAGTCCGGCGTGAAGGCGTGCTCCCACGCGTCCATGATGATGATGGGCTTGAAGCCGGCGATGTTGTTCGTCTCGTGCAGGGTGATCCAGTGGTTGGAGAGCCACCCGGTGCGCGGGTCCTGGAAGGTGACGGCCCAGCCGATGCCCGGCATGGTGGCCACGGCCTTGAAGTCCGTGAACCAGTTCTCGAAGGAGCCGAAGCTCTCCTCCATGGCCTTGCGCAGCTTCGCCGGCGGCGTCTGGCCCGAGCCCCCCGGCTTCATGTTGCCGAAGTAGTACTCGTGGAGGACCATGCCGTTGTACTCGAAGCCCAGCCGGCGGGTCATCTCCGCGTAGGCCGGGTTGGTGCCCGCGGCCTCACCCTTGAGCTGCAGGCCGGACAGCGACTCGGTCAGCTTGTTGGTGCGGTTGACGTAGCCCTCGTACAGCTTGAAGTGCGTGTCCAGCACCGCGTCGCTGAGGCCCTTGAGGGCCTTCAGGTGGGGGAACTGCATCGGCGTGTACTTCTTCTGGGGAACGTCCGCCATGCTGCCTCCGGAGAGTGGGTGAAGAGGGTGTCCGAAGGCCGCCTCATAACGGAGGCCCGGGAGGCCGGCGTGGAGAACTTCACGCGGGTGTGAGCGGCACGACAAGTTGCCGGTGCGGGAGCCTACCCGGGGTGCTATGTGCCCGGGCGGATGCCTGAGCTTCCGGAAGTGGAGATTGCGCGGCGCAACCTGGTCCGCTGGTTCGACGGCCGCCGCCTCGTGCGCGCCGAGGCCGACGACACCCGCATCTTCCGCGGCGCCGAGCGCCAGCGCTTCTCCGAGCTGTCCGGCCGGCTGGAGTCACTCGTCCGCCGGGGCAAGTACCTCCTCTTCGCCTTCGAGGGCGGCCGGGGCCTCATGGGCCACCTGGGGATGACGGGCAAGTTCGTGCGGCGCACGGAGGGGCACGTGGAGCCCTACAGCCGCGCCCGCTTCCACCTGGACGACGGCCACGTCATCCACTTCAGCGACCCGCGCATGTTCGGCCGCATGGAGCCCGCTCCCGCCGCGGCCCTGCGGGTGTTGGATTCGGTGAAGCTCCTGGGCAGGGACCCCCTGGCGGACGGCCTCACCGCGGGCCAGCTCCAGGCCGCCGTGGGCTCCTCCCGGAAGCCCTTGAAGGTGGCGCTGATGGACCAGGAGCGGCTGGCCGGCCTGGGCAACATCCACGCCGCCGAGGCGCTCTTCCGCGCCGGCCTCCACCCCTCCCGGGAGCCCGGCTCCCTCACTTCGGACGAGTGGAAGCGTCTGGTACAGGCCATCCGGGCCACCATCGACTTCGGCCTGAAGGAGCAGGAGGGCGAGGAGCCCGTGTATCTGGAGGAGGGCCGCTCGGAGAATCCCTTCCTCGTGTATGGCCGCGCCGGGGGCCCATGCTCCCAGTGCGGTACCGCCGTGGAGTCCTTCACCCAGGGCGGCCGCACCACCCACTTCTGTCCGAAATGCCAGCCCCGCTCAGGCGTTCACGCGCCGAAGCCCCGGGCCGGTAAGCGTTGACACCCCCATGTCCCATGGCTTGAATCGCCCGCCTTTCAGACCCGGCCGCCCCGCGCGGCCCTGGAGATCGTTGCCCATGTCTCACGCCCTGCTGGCGGCGCTGCTCGTCGCTTCGTCCACGGCCACCGCGCAGACGCCGGTGCCCGACGGTGGCACGCCCGCGCCCACCGAGGCCGCGCCCACCGAGGCCGCGCCCGCCGCTCCCGCCACCCCGCCCGCCGAGC
>NZ_JABBJJ010000484.1 GCF_012933655.1 Pyxidicoccus fallax
TAGCCGAAGGGCGCGCGGCCCGGGAGGCGGGCCTCATCGCGAGGGGCCTCCATCGCCTCGCAGGCTGGAGCGAGGGGCGGCCAGTGAACAACTCTGGAGGATGAGCTCCGGCATGGAGGCCAGGGGCACACCCTGGTCCACGGCCTTCAATTCCAGCGCGGCGCGCGGCATGCCGTAGACGACGCACGAGGCCTCGTCCTGGGCGAAGGTGACGCCACCGGCGTTGCGGATGGCCAGAAGGCCCCGCGCGCCGTCCTCGCCCATGCCGGTGAGCACCACGCCGCCGCTGCGCCGGCCGAAGACGGCGGCCAGCGACGACAGCAGGATGTCCCCGTTGGGGCACGGGCCTCCCCGGGTGCGCTGCAGGCGCGCCAGGCCCGCGGCGTCCACCAGCAGGTCGTGCCCGTCCAGCGGGAAGTACACCTTGCCCGGCTCCAGCCGCTCGCCCTCGCGGGCGATGTCCACCGGCATGGGCGTCACCTGGGACAGCCAGCGCACCATGCCCTGGGTGAAGCCCACGGTGATGTGCTGGGCGATGAGCAGCGGGACGGGGAAGTCGCGAGGCAGCTTCGCCAGGAGGTCCGCCAGCGCGGGCGGGCCGCCGGTGGAGGCGACGATGCCGAAGACGTCCACCCGGGCGCCCGTGGGGGGCGGCGGCGCGATGCCCGTGCGCGGGCGGCGGGAGATGACGGGCACCTCCGCCATCAGGCACACGGAGTGGGCCAGCTCCCGGCCCCACCTGCGCAGCTCCTCGACGTTCTTCACGTTGGGCTTACCGATGAGCTCCAGCGCGCCGGCGCTCATCGCCTGGAAGCCCAGGTCCACGCCGCGCTCCTCCGCCACCGCGCTCACCACGAGGATGCGCGCGGGGGCCTGGGACATGATGGCGGCGATGGCCGCCGGGCCGTCCAGCCCCGGCAGCAGCAGGTCCATGGTGATGACGTCCGGGCGCAGCAGCTTCGCCAGCTGCACGGCCCGGTTGCCGTCGCCGGCCCGGCCGACGACTTCGATGCGGGGCTCCTCCGTCAGGAGGGCCGTCAGCGTGTTCGCCATGGTGGGGGAGTCATCCACCACCAGGACGCGGATGGACCGCTTCGCGCTCACGCCCGGTTCCCCCTACGGCTCATCACGTCCAGCACCTCGGCCAACAGGCGGCCCGCGGCGCACTCGCGCTTGCTGAGATAGCCATCCGCGCCCGCCGCGAGCCCGCGCTCGCGCGCCGCGGCGCTGTCATGCGCGGACACGAGGATGACGGGCAGCGCCGCCGTCTCCCTGCGCTCGCGCAGCTTCGCGATGAGCTGCGTGCCGTCCATCTCCTCCATGTCCAGGTCGCAGATGACGACGTCGTAGGTGTCCGTCTGCAGCCGGTCCAGCGCCCGGGCGCCGCTGGCGGCCAGGTGCACCGTGAAGCCGCCGGCCTCCAGCATGGCCCGGTGCAGCGCGCGCGCGGTGAGCGAGTCGTCCACCACCAGCGCCCGCCGCTGCGCCACCACCTGCGTCTTTTCCGTGTCCGACACCAGCCAGTCCGGGCGGCAGATGAGCAGCAGCTCACCGCGGCTGAGCGTGGCCGCGCCCTGCCAGGCCGGCACGTCCCGCACCTCGGAGGGCAGCGGGCGGATGACCAGGTCCCGGTCGCCCACCACCGCGTCCACCGCCAGCGCCACGCGCTTGCCGCCGCTCTGCACGATGAGCAGCGGCTGCCCTTCCGCCGGAGGCGTGAGCGCGCGCAGGCCCAGCCGCGCCCCCAGGTCCACCACCGGCAACAGCTGTCCCTGGTACTCCATGTGGGCCCGGCGCTTGCCCAGCCGCAGCGCGTCCGCGCGGGCCAGCTGCGTGGCCTCCACCGCCAGCATGGGCAGGCCCACCAACTGCTCCAGCACCCGCACCACCAGCACCGGCGAGCTGCCCAGGTCCACCGGCAGGGTGAGCATGAAGCGCGTGCCCTGCCCCGGCGTGCTGGCCACCTCGATGCGGCCCTGCAGCGCCTCCACCGAGGCGCGCACCGCGTCCAGCCCCACCCCGCGCCCGGAGGTGTCCGTCACGTCCGTGCGCGTGCTGAAGCCGGCGCGGAAGATGAGGTCGCGCACCTGGTTGTCGTTGAGGCGCGCCGTCTCCTCGGCGGTGACGACGCCGCGCTGCTCGGCCACCTTGCGCACCCGGTCCAGGTCGATGCCCGCGCCGTCGTCCGCGCACTCCAGGTAGAGCAGGTTGCCCTGCTGCTCCACGCGCATCGTCAGGGCGCCCTCGTGGTGCTTGCCCGCGCGCTCGCGCTGCACCGGCATCTCCAGGCCGTGGTCCACGGCGTTGCGGAGCAGGTGCACCAGCGCGCCCTGCAGCTTCTCCAGCAGGCGCCGGTCGAGCGATACCTCCGAGCCCACCACCGACAGCCGCGCCTCCTTGCCGAGCTGGCGCGACAGGTCGCGCACCATGCGCTGCAGCGGGTCCAGGATGGTGCGCACCGGGCGCGTGGTGATGGCCTTGAGGCCCTCCTCCAGCGCCTCGACGATGTCACCCGTCTCCTCGCCGTCGGTGCGCAGCGTGCGCGCGGTGCCCGCCAGCAGCGAGCGCGCCTCGGCCGTCTCCGCCAGCAGGCCCTGCTTCGCCAGCAGCGTCACCACGCGGTCCAGCTCGCGGCCGCGCTCCTCGAAGCGCAGCCGCACCTCGCGCAGGCGCTCCACCTCGCGCATCAGCGACGTCACCTGCCGCGCCGACACGCGCCAGCCCGAGTCCGCCGACTCCGCCAGGGCCTCGGGCTCGGCGGCCGCGGGAGAGGGCGAGGGAGAGGGCGGCGGAGACGCGATGGCGGCGGCGGCCTCCGCGGCGGCGGTGTTGCCCGCCGGGGCGCCCATGGCGGCGGCCTCCTCGGGCGGAGGCGCGTCCGCCACGAGCTGGGCCAGGGCGGCGGCCGGGTCCGGCAGCGCGTCACCGCGCCCGTCCGCGTGCGCCTGCGCGCGCAGCATGAAGAGGTCCAGGCCGTGCAGCAGGATGTCCACCACCGGCCGCGGCATCTTCTGCGGGTTGGCCTTCAGCGGGGCGAGCGCGTCCTCCAGCTTGTGGGCGATGTCGCTCAGGTCCTGCATGCCGAGCGACGCGGCGCTGCCCTTCAGCGTGTGGAGGTGGCGGCCCAGCCGCACGTAGAGCTTGGCGAGCGCGTCCGTCTCCAGCCCGTCGCGCTCCAGCTCCAGCAGGTCCATGGTGACCTTCTGGACGACCTCCTGGGCCTCCACGGCGAAGCCGGCGACGAGTCCCTGCAGCAGCGGATCAACGGGCATTGCGTCCTCCCGTCCCGCGCGAGGCGAACAGGCGCTTCAAGTCGATGAGGTGGATGAGCTGGCGGTCCTGCGTGAAGACCTCCATGACGGGGCCTTCGGCGCGCACGCGGGCGGCCTCCACCGCGCTCATGGGCAGCGTCGTGGGCCGGGGAATGGCCTCGCAGTCCAGCGCGCACAGCTCGCCGTCCCCGCGGTCCACCACCAGCAGCACCGCCGGGTCCTGCCGCCAGCCATGTCCGCCCAGGAGCGACGCCAGGCTGAGCGCGGCCAGCACCTGGCCCTGGAAGCGCAGCACGCCGACGACGTGCGGGGCCGACAGCGGCACCGGCGACACCATCTTCAGCGGCAGCGCCGCGCGCAGGGTCTCCAGGGAGAGCGCGTAGCGTTCCTCGCCCAGGGGGAACTCGGCAATCCAGTGGACGGCCTCCTCGACGGCCGTCTCGCCCTGCTCGCGCAGGCGGGCCGCGCGCCGCTCGAGCAGCTCGCGCGCCTCCGTCTCCTGGGCCTCTTCCATCGTCCGCGGGGTGACCTTCATTCCAGCGTCCCCTGATTGAGGTAGGCGTCAGCGGACGCCTGGTAGAAGCGCGCCGGCAGCGCCTCGGGCCCGTCCACCAGCTGGTCGGGCGGGAGTCGCTCGGCGCGGGAGCGCAGGGCACGCATCAGCGGCACGGCCGCCTCGCGCGCGCCGGAGCGCTCCCGTAGAAGTGCCAGCTCCAAGAGGCCCGGCAGGTAGTCCGGAGACTGGCGCACCAGCGCCTCCAGCACGGCGGTGGCGCCCACCTCGTCCCCCTCCTCGATGCGCTCCAGCGCGGAGAGGTGCACCCGCGAGGGCGCGGGGGGCACGGCCTGGACGACGCGCACGGGCGCGGGCGCCGCGGGCCTGGCGACGGGGGCCGCCACGGGAGCGCGGGCGCCCACGGCGACACGGGGCCGGGGAGACGGCTTGGCGGACTCGCCCGGGCCGAGCAGGCGGAAGGCCTGCAGCTCCGGAGGCCCCTCGCGCACCATGCCCGGGGGAACGCGGTCCACCTCGACGGCGCCCAGGAAGAGCAGCCCGCCCGGGTTGAGCGTGCGCGACAGCAGGGTGATGGCCGCGTCGCGCGCGGCCGGAGTGAAGTAGGTGAGCACGTTGCGGCAGAGGATGAAGTCGAAGCGGCCGAACCGCTCCGGCAGGGGGGCCAGCAGGTTGCCCTGGGCGAAGGTGGTGACGCGGCGGACGACGGGGAGGATGGTGACCTGGCGCTCCCCGTTCTCCACGTACAGGGGGAAGAGCTTCGGCGCGGACTCGCGGCGGGACCAGCTGCCGTACGTGGCGCGCCGGGCCACCTCCAGGCTGGCCTCGTGCAGGTCGGTGCCCAGCACCTCCACGGGGAAGCCATGCGGCAGCGACGCCTGCAGGCACGCGGCCAGCGAGTAGGCCTCCTCGCCGGTGGCGCACCCCGCGCTCCAGCCGCGCAGGGACAGCGAGCCCCGGCGCAGCGCCGCGGGCACGCCCTCCTGGGAGATGAAGCGGAAGTGCTCGGGCTGGCGGAAGAAGTACGTCTCGCCCACCAGCACCGCGCGCACCAGCGTGAAGGCCAGGGTGGAAGACGGGTGCAGCAGCTCTCCCAGCAGGTCTCCCGCGGAGCGCCCGCGAGAGAACTCCGCCCGCACGACGCGCTCCAACGCCTCGCCGGAGATGGCGTCGTCGCGGAAGCCGGTGATGGCGGCCACCACCTCCCGCGCGCGGGTGAGCAGCCGCGGGTCGAGCTCTGCCCCGCTCATGCGCTCCGCCTGGCCTCCGCGGCCTCGAGCATCGTGGGCAGCTCCCGCAGCAGACCGCGGGCGATGAAGACCTTCGGGTCCAGGATGGGCAGCGCGCGCCCGCCGGCCCTCAGCATGCCGATGAGTCCCTCGCGCAGCGGGCCATGGTCCGCCCCGCCCACGCGCTCGCGCCGGTCCACGTCCGCGGCGCCGTACTCCTCGGGGTCCTTCACCGTGTCCACCGCCAGCGCCAGCGAGATGCCGTCCACTTCGATGACCACCAGCATTCGCTCCACGCGCGCCAGCTTGTGCTCCACGCCCAGGCGCCGGGCCACGTCCAGCACGCAGAGCGCGTTGCCGCGGACCTCCACGTACTCGCGCAGGTAGGCGGGGCCCGTGGGCAGCGGCCGCGTCGCCGGGTGCAGCAGCACCTCGCGCACCGCGTCCAGTGGAATGGCGAACTCCAATTCGCCCACCGTCACGCGCAGCACCAGCAGCGAGCCCGTGCGGGCCCGGCGGCGCGCGCTGGCCAGCGCCTCGCCCACCGTGTGCAGGAGCTCATCCGCGCGGAAGGGCTTGGCGAGGAAGGCCTCCGCGCCCAGCCCCAGGCACGCCTCGGCGCGCGACTTCTCCGAGGAGATGATGATGACGGGGATGTCCGCCGTGGCGGGGTCCGCCTTCATCCGCTGGAGGACCTCGTCACCGTCCATCTCCGGCATGGACAAATCCAGCAGCACCGCCGCCGGGTGGAGCCGCCCCACCTTGTCCAGCGCCTCACGGCCATTGCTGGCCGTGTGGATGGTGTAGTGACCGGAGAGGATGGCCCGCTCCAGCGCGAGGATGGCGTCGCTGTCGTCGACGAGCAGCAGGGACGGCAGGCTCACGGAAGTCTCAGGCCTTGGAGAGGAACTGACGGACCGTCTCCGTCAGCTCGTGGTGGGACACGGGCTTCTGGATGAAGGCGTTGGCGCCCGCCTCCGTGCCCTTCTGGCGCAGGTCGGCGTTCTTCTCCGCCGTCAGCAGGAGGATGGGCACCGAGCGCACCTGGGGCATGGCGCTGGCGCGCACTTCCTTCACGAAGGTGATGCCGTCCATGCCGGGCATGTTGATGTCCGCGATGACGAGGCTCACCGGAACCAGCCGGAGGATCTGCAGCGCACGGGCCGCGTCGTCGGCCTCGACGGTCGAGACCTTGAGGTTCATCAGGTAGATCTTGACGATGTTGCGGACCGTCGGGCTGTCGTCCACCAGCAAGACGTTGGTGCTGTGGGTCGTCACTGTGATGCGGCTCCTCACGCAGGCCCGCGTTCATGCGGGAGGCCCCTGCGAAACGTTCAGGACTCTACCGTGAGGACTCTCACGGGAGAAGTTGGGCACATCCGGCCCGGTATGGGACCGGGCAGGCAGGTGTGTGATGACCCCGGGTCCACTCCCACGCCCGGGCGAGCATGGCCGGGCGCCTACTCGGCCGCCGGCTTGGAAGATGCAGTGGGGGACTCCGCGGCCTCGGCCTGGGGGTCCACCGGCGGGGCGCCAATGGCGTGGTAGCCGCCGTCCACGTGGACCATCTCACCCGTGGTGGAGGGCATCCAGTCGGACAGCATGGCACACGCCGTGCGGGCCACCATGTCGTGGCTGTCCTTGGCGCTCCAGCCCAGCGGCGCCTGGCGGCCCCAGCCCTGCTCCAGCGCCTTGAAGCCCGGAATGCCCTTGGCGGCGATGGTGGACAGCGGGCCCGCGGCCAGCGCGTTCACCCGGATGCCCTTGGGGCCGAGGTCCCGCGCGAGGTAGCGCACGGTGGCCTCGAGCGCCGCCTTGCACACGCCCATCCAGTCATAGATGGGCCAGGCGATGCGGTTGTCGAAGTCCAGCGTGACGATGGAGCCCCCCTGCGTCATCAGGGGCATGCAGGCCACCGCCAGCTCCTTGAGCGAGAAGGCCGAGATGCGGAAGGCCGTCTGCACGCTCTCCCAGGGGGTGTTGAGGAAGTTGCCGCCCAGGGCGTCGTCGGGGGCGTAGGCGATGGAGTGGAGCACGCCGTCCACCCGGCCCCACTTCTGGCGCAAGGACTCCGTCAGCGCCGGGAAGTGCGCGGGGTTGGTGACGTCGAGCTCCAGGACCTCCAGGCCGGGCTTGAGGCGCTTCGCGCTCCGCTCGGTGAGCGACTTCGCCCGGCCGAAGCCGGTGAGGAGGATGTCCGCGCCCTGTGCCAGCGCGTGCTCTGCGATGCCGTAGGCGAGGGACTGGGGCGTCAGCACCCCGGTGATGAGCAGCTTCTTGCCCTGGAGCAGCATGTGAGGCGGCCTCGTCGGAAAGAGGGGGGGAAACCAGGAAACGCGCTGTCTAGCACTCCTACCCGCCGGAGCGGCACGAAACCCGGGCATGCCCACCCACATCCTCCC
>NZ_JABBJJ010000485.1 GCF_012933655.1 Pyxidicoccus fallax
GCTGGGGGTGGGGGGCTTCGGCGCCGTGTACCGCGTGGAGGACATGGCCCGGCCCGGGGAATTCTACGCGCTGAAGCTGGCGCTGCGCCCCGGAGATGAGCGGGCCGAGCGGGAAGTCACGCTGCTCATGGTCAAGGCCGTGCACCGCAACGTGGTGCGCTTCCACGCCTGCGGCAGGTGGCCCCACCCGCAGACGGGCTACCTCTACTTCGTCATGGACTGGGTGGCGGGCCGGCCACTGGACACCTGGGCCGAAGAGGTGAACCCGACCTTCCGCGAGCTGGCGCAAGTCGCCGGCAAGGTGGCCCTGGCCTTCGATGCGCTCCATGGGGCCGGAGTGCTGCACCGAGACGTCAAGCCCGTGCACATCCTCATCCGGGAGTCGGACGCCGAGCCGGTGCTCATCGACTTCGGCATCGGGGACTACGCGGGCGCGGCCACCATCACCGAGCAGACGGTGCCCCCGGGCACGCTGCACCTGCGCAGCCCCGAGTCGGTGCGCTTCCACCGGGAGCACCACGGACGACCGGGAGCGCGGTACGAGTACCGGCCCACCGATGACCTGTACGCGCTGGGCGTCAGCCTGTACCGGGTGGTGACGGGGCACTACCCGTTCCCGCCGCACCTGCCGCCCGACATGCTGTACCTGGCCATCGAGGGACGGAGACCCCCAGCGCCAGCGGTGTTCAACCGGCGCACGCCTCAGGCGCTCAGCGACGTCATCATGCGGCTGCTGGCGAAGAAGCCCGAGGAGCGCTACCAGACGGGAGCGGAGCTGCACGCGGCCCTCATGGCGGCGGTGAGCTTCGGCCGACCCGCGGCATGGGACGCCCCGCTCTTCGCGTGGGAAGAAGTCCAGGGGGCCGGGCCTGAGCCGGGCAGCGGACCTTGGCGACGCATCCTCCGGCCGGACTGGCCGACACGCTCCGCGACACCTCCCGCTCCCAGGCTGGTCATCGCCCCGGTGCTGTCCTTCCTGCGGCGTCAGGCCGGAAGGGAGCCGGAGGCCGCGATGCAGGACCTGCCAGCCGCATCGCCTCGGCATATGAAACAGCGGGGGCACGTGCTTGTAATACCGAGCGCTGTGGTGGTCGCGTGCCTGCTGGGTTTCGCCATGTGGAAGATGCAGGTGCCTCGGTTTCCGTCCGGCGCGCAGCAGGTGCCCGTAGCGCACGCCGATGATGAGCCGATCCCGGCACCTCTTGTTCGTGAAGTGGCGCCTGCCGAGGCGCTACCGGAAGCTGTCCCTGCCCCAGCTCCGCCTCTGGTGGAGGAAACCGCTGTGGCCGCCGCGCCTCCCGCGGCGCTGTCGAAAGAGGATGTACCCGTGATGAAGCCGTCTGCCAGCGCGTTGAAGAAGGTGGGGATGAAGACCATGGGCGTGGCTGGCGCCTGTCTCAACCTCGCCTGCTCCGGTCCCCAGGTGCGTCCTGCTCCGCCACCGGAAGAATGCCCGCCGGGCGCCCTGGAGGCGATGAAGGAGCTGGGCATCGAGCGAGGTGACAAACGCGTCTTCGTCTTCGACGTCATCAAGGGCGAGCCCCACGTCATCACCGTGCGTGAGGGGAACGCCATCGTGCGGCTGGGCGAGGGCTGGGAGGGGCTGCGGAGCGGAGGACTGCTCTACGGCAAGCTCCACCTCGCCGACCGTGTCTATGGCCGCTTCACCTGGGCGCGGACGAACCAGGGCCGCACCTATCCGGTGTGCATCGAGCTGCTCAGCAGCTACGGAGATCGCGGACTGGAGCGAAAGCCCGGCAGTGATGCCGACTCCGCCATCATTTGGACGACGGGGCATGCCAATCCCGTGGACCGCTTCGAGTGAGGGCTCTGTCCCATGCCTGTCTCGTACTCCGGCGTGCTGGTGGCGCTCACCTTGTTGATGGGAACGGCGGCCAGCGCAGAGGTGCCTCCCGCCTCATGGAATGCAGGCGTGCGCCAGCTTGAGCTTCCGGCGGAGCCCACCGGCAACGAGCCCGAGGTGCACATCAGCCCGGGGGTGTCCACCATGCTGGCCTTTGACGCGGAGCTGCTGCGGGACACGGAGGGCAAGGACACGGTGGCGGTGGAGAAGCGGGAGTCCTTCGTCCTCGTGGACGCTGGCCAGACCACGCTTCGGCTCGTTCCCTCCGACATGCTGAAGAGCGGGGAGCGGCTCCGGCTCGTGGTGCGCTTCAAGGACGGTGCGGCCCCTGCGGGCGCGGCCTTCACCCTCGTGGTGCATCCGGTCCGTGCGGAGCGATTGCTGGAGGTGTACCGCGCCATGCGCACCGCCGCGTCCTACCAGCGGGAGGCGAAGGAGGCGAAGGCCGAGGTCCAACGGTGCCATGAAGAACTGGAGCACGAGCGTGCCGAGCGCGGGGGCCCGGGGGGGATTGCGGGTCTCATTGCCGCCGGGCAGATGGACGAGCAGGGGGTGCTGGCCCGCGTGCTCACCGAGGCCGTCACGAAGTCCCCTGGAAACGCACTCGTGACGCTGGAGGTCTACAGCTACCGGGGCGCTAGCCGGATTGCGGTGAACCTGGCGATGGAGAACCCGCGGGGTGCTCAGCCGTGGACGACGGCAGGGGCACTGTTGACGAGCAGGACGGGCATGGAGCTGAAGGTCCTGCCGGTCTGGCAGCGCGGCCCCATCGAGGCGGACGGGAAGCGGCAACACATCGTGGTGGAGGCATCGGCCACGACGCAGGAGGCCCAGGGCCCCTTCACGCTCAAGCTGTGGGAGGCGGGCACCGGCCGCACCGTCACCCTGTCCGGGATCTCCTTCCCGTGAGTCGGCCCGGTGTGCTTGGTCGTGGAACCGAGGGCTAAAGAGGTCTGGCGACCTCCGGGTGTCCGCGCCCTTTCCGGCGCATGACACCCTCGTGAGACTCCAGCTCCGTCACGGAGAAGCAGGAGCAACGGGAGCTGAAGCGTCCTCATTCCTTGTGGCGGGTTGCTCAGCTCCTCCGGCCGCGGTCTTCCTCGCGGCTCGCTTCGCCTGGGGCTTGCGGCGGGCCGTCCCGCCCGCGCGCTTCCTGATGCTGGGAGCGGCAGGGGGCCTGGGCGCGGACCATGCTTCCAGTCTCACGTCGTCTGCATCCCCGGGAACGGGCTCCGGGCTGATGGCGTTGTGCGGCGCCCACAGGTGCCGTGCATCCGCTTCACCCCGGATGACCTGGCGGAGCTGCTGGAGCCGCGAGTCCGCCAGGGCCAGGACCGCGACGATGGAGCGGGGAGCCTGCCGGTCCGCTTCCTCGGTGGGCATGTCGTTGTTGGCGAGCAGCTCGGCCAGGAGCTGCGCCCCGCGCAGGGCGTGCTCCAGGTTCGCCAGCTCCAGGTTGAGGCTCACCACCTTCTCCTTGTGGCGGTGGGCCAGGGTGTCGTCCTCGTCTTTCATGGTGACCTCCAGGAAGCACGCGCACGGACGGGACCCGCAGCGGCTTCCGTGGCGTGCACGTGGTTGCGCCCACGGGCGCGGGTTGATGGGCAGCCGACCCGTTGAAATCGAGTTGTCCGCCCTGGCTCTTATGCCGTCCGCCCTGGAGAACTTGCCGGTGCGCTGAAGAGGGCGGGGCGTAGCGGCGTCAACACTCCCTGCTCGCGGCCTGCGGAAAGTCGCCCGGCGTGCCAGACGCTTCGCTCTACGCTCGAACCCCTTCGAGTCCGCATCTGTCAGGAGCCGGGAGCTGCGATGAATCGACGCGACCTCATGACTGGAATGGTGGCGGCTGGGACCACCCTCCTCCTCACCCCTGAAGGGAGTGCCGCAGCAGAGCCCCCACGTGCGCCAGGGAGTCCCGCAGGTCCACCTGCGCCCGCCACTCAGGGCCCCGGCAAGCACGCGGTGGCACCGCTGCCCTTCAACCCGGCGAAGCTCAAGGGGCTCTCGGAGAAGCTCCTCCGCAGCCACCACGAGAACAACTACGGCGGGGCGGTGAAGAACCTCAACAAGGTGGAGGAGGAGCTGGCGCGGGTGACGAAGGACACGCCGGGCTTCCTCGTGGGCGGGCTGAAGGAGCGGGAGCTGACCTTCACCAACTCGATGATCCTCCACGAGGCGTACTTCGGGAACCTCGGCGGGGACGGCAAGGCGAGCGGCCCCATCCAGAAGCTGCTCGCGGCGGCCCACGGGGACTTCGGCCGCTGGGAGGAGCACTTCCGCGCCACGGGGGCCAGCCTGGGCGGTGGGAGCGGCTGGGTCATCCTCACGTACAACTTCCACTCCGGCCAGCCGCAGACCTACTGGAGCGGCAACCACACCCAGGCCCTGGCCCACGGCCACCCGCTGCTCGTCATGGACATGTACGAGCACGCCTACCAGATGGACTACGGCGCGGCAGCCGCCCGCTACATCGACGCCTTCTTCCAGAACGTGAGCTGGGACGTGGTGAACGCCCGCCTGGAGCGGGCCCAGAAGGCCGCGACGGTGCTTCGAGGATGAGTTCCCACGAGACGGCCCCTTCGGCGGAGCCCATCCGCGAAGAGGCGCCGGAGCCCCAGCCTCCGCACGAGTCCTACGGCCGGCTGTTCCTGCGCTTCCTGCACTTCGGCGCGCTGGCGTGGGGCGGACCCGTGGCACAGATCGCCATGCTCAAGGCGGAGCTGGTGGAGCGCGAGCGGTGGGTGTCTCCCGCCCGGTTCAACCGCGTCCTCGCCGTCTACCAGGTGCTGCCCGGTCCCGAGGCCCATGAGCTGTGCGTCTACTTCGGCATGCTGGCCCGGGGGAGATTGGGGGGCCTGCTCGCGGGGCTGGGCTTCATGCTGCCCGGCTTCGTCTTGATGCTGGCGCTCTCCTGGGCCTATCTGCGCTACGGTCTGACCTCCCCGAACCTCGTGGCGGTCTTCGGAGCCGTACAGGCGGCAGTGGGCGCGCTCATCGTCCGGGCGGTGGTGCGCATCGGCGGGCACGCGCTGGCCAACAGGTGGCTGTGGGGCGTGGCCGTAGGAGCTGCATTCGCGCAGGCCGCAGGCGTCCACTTCGCGTTCACCCTGGTGGCCGCGGGGCTCGTCTACCTGCTGGCCCGGCAGGGCGGGAGGGTTCCAGCGCTCATCCTGGCGGGGAGCTGCGTGGTGGTCCTGGGGGTCCTTCTTGTCCGGCAGGGGCTGCCTTCCGAGGTCGCTGCCCCAGTGGTGAGCGGGATGGAAGCTGCGGCGCATGAGCGCCCCTCGTTGCTCATGCTGGCGTGGAGCGGGCTGCGCAGCGGGCTGCTCACCTTCGGTGGGGCGTACACCGTCATCCCCTTCCTCCAGCGCGACGCGGTGGTGCTCGGCGGGTGGATGACGAACGCGCAGTTCCTCGACGGACTGGCGCTCTCGGGCATCCTGCCCGCCCCCCTCATCATCTTCTCCACCTTCGTGGGCTACCTCGGCGGCGGGCTCGCGGGGGCCCTGGTGCTGACGGCGGCCATCTTCGCCCCGGCCTTCGCCTTCACGCTGCTGGGACATGACTTCTTCGAGCGGGTGCTCCACCAGCCGCGCATCCGCCTCTTCCTGGACGGCGTCACCGCGGGGGTGGTGGGGCTCATCGCGGCGACCACCGTGGGGTTGCTGCGCATCTCGCTCACCGGGCCTGTCACCCTCGGGGTCTTCGCGCTGGCGCTCGCGGCGCTCTTCCGCTGGAAGGCAAAGCTCCTGATTCCGCTGGTCATCGCCGGGGCCGCGCTCGTGGGTCTGCTGTTCCAGGCGCGGTGAACGGTGTCCGCTCCGGTGCTCAACCAGGAGGGACGCGTCCAGGGAGGGGTGGACCGCCATCTGCTGCTGGTGGCGGCCTTCCTGCGCGCTCTCGCCACCGGCATGGTGGGCGTGCTGCTCGGCGTCTACCTGGCGCGGCTGGAACTGGGGGCGGGTGAGGTGGGCGGAGTCATCGGCGCAGGGCTCGCAGGGGCGGCCCTGGCCACGCTGGCGGCCACGCTCCTCGCGGACCGTCTGGGACGGAAGCGCTTCCTGCTGGTGCTCTCCCTGCTGGGCGCTGCTGGCGGGCTTGTCGTGGCGCTGGGCTCGGGGTTCTGGCCCCTGGCGGCGGCAGCGTTCGTCGGCATGGTGAACGGGATGGGCCGCGACCGGGGTGCGGCGCTGGTGGTGGAGCAGGCGGTGTTGCCGGCCACGGCCAAGCCGGAGGGCCGCACCGGGGCCTTCGCCTGGTATCACCTCGTCCAGGACGTGGGGCATGCCCTGGGGGCGCTGCTGGCGGGCCTCCCCGCGCTGCTACGGGGATGGGCGGGCGTGGAGGAAGTGCCAGCGCTGCGAGGGGGCATGGGCCTCTACGCGGTGCTGATGGCCCTTGCCATTCCCCTGTACCTCGGGCTGTCCACGCGGGTGGAGGTGCCGGTGCGCGGGGTGAGGTCCCGGTTGTCACCGGAGAGCCGCAAGGTGCTGACGAAGGTGTCCGCCCTGTTCGCACTGGACAGCCTGGGAGGGGGCTTCCTCACCACGGCCCTGCTGTCGTTCTTCTTCCACGAGCGCTTCGGCGTCGGAGTGGGGCAGGTGGGCCTGCTCTTCTTCGGTGCACGGGTGGCCAATGCGCTCTCCCACCTGGGTGCGGCGTGGCTGGCGAAGCGCATCGGGCTGGTGAACACCATGGTCTTCACCCACCTGCCGTCCAGTCTGCTGCTGGTGACGGCGGCCTACGCGCCGAGCTTCCCGGTGGCCGCGGCGCTGTTCCTGCTGCGCGAGGGGCTGGTGGAGATGGACGTGCCCACACGGCAGTCCTACGTCATGGCCGTCATGCGCCCCGAGGAGCGGACCTTCGCCTCGGGAACCACCCAACTGGTGCGCGTGGCCATGTGGGCCGTGGCTCCCGCCTTCGCGGGCATCTTCATGCAGGGAGGCTCGCTCGTTGCCCCGCTCATCATCGGGGCGGGGCTGAAGGTGATCTACGACGTGCTGCTGTACTTCGCCTTCCGTCGCGTGAAGCCACCTGAGGAAGCGTGAGGCGAGGCGCGAGCTGCTGCTGGGCCACGCCGTGCATGACACCGTGGAGTGGCAAGGCGGAAACGGGCGTCTGTCTCCGCCAGGCGCCCGGCTTGCCTACTTCCCGGTGAAGTTCGCGGCCACGTACTCGCCGGAGGGCTTGAGGAAGACGTAGAGGACCTTCTTGCTCGGGTCCGCCACCGTGGCGTTCTCGAAGGTGGCCAGCCATTCCCACTTCTTGCCGACCTTCTTCTTCTCCACGCCCTTGAGCGCGCCGGACTCCTTCCAGGAGGCATCCAGCTTCTGGATGGAGACGAGCCGCTCCACCTCCTCCCGGGCGCGTGTCTTCGCCTGCTCCTCGCCAATCTCAGGCCGGGCCGGCTGGTGCGTGTGGTTCTCATGGGCCCAGGCGCTCTGTCCGGCGGCGGAGGCGAGGAAGACGGTCAGGAGGGCTGCGCGTACATTCATGTGATGCTCCTTTCGGGGGGGCCTTCAGAGGGTGTCGTGGGGGATGGGGA
>NZ_JABBJJ010000486.1 GCF_012933655.1 Pyxidicoccus fallax
AACGTCTCGTGGGCGCGGAGATGTGTATAAGAGACAGGAACATGGCACTCTGGCCCGCCGCGTGCTTCGTGCCCCGCGGGTGGGTGGCGCCACGCGCGCTGGGGGAAAGCCGATGGTGGGACTGTCATCGCTGCCAGGCGCCGCCCTGGCGTGGGCGCCCCATGCCGGGAGCCCGGCACCGTGCCTCCGCTTCGAGCCGACGCGGGGGCCCGGAGGCGAGGTGCTCGACTTCCAGTGGACGGGGCTCAACCCGGCGGCCGAGGACGTCGTGCGCGACTGGGGGCTGGATGCCCGGCTGTCGCGCTGGCCCGATGACGGCGTGCGCGGGTTGGAGGTGGAGGACTGCGTGCGCCTGGGGCGCACCGGCGTGCCGGTGTCCGTCCCGCTGCGCGTGCGGCGCGGCGGCATGGACGCGCGCTTCCACGCGGTGGCGGTGAAGGAGGGAGACGGCTTCGCGCTGTGGCTGCTGCCCCCGGTGGACGGGGACGCGCCGGAGCTGCGCGAGGCGCTGACGCGAGAGCAGGAGGCGCGCCAGCGGGCGGAGACCGCGCTGGAGGACGCCCGGGCGCTGCGGGCGCGCGAGGAGCTGCTGCGGCTGGCCCTGTCCACCGCGCGCATGGTGGCGTGGGAGTGGACGGAGGCGCGGCGCGCCGTCACCTGGTCCCAGGAGGCGGACGCCTTCTTCGGCCAGCCGCCGGGCACGCTGGGCACGTCGCTGCCGGGCTTCCTGTCCTGCGTGGTGGTGGAGGACCGCGCGCGCGTGGCGCGGGGAATCGAGCAGGCGCTGGCGGCGGACGGGCCCTACACGCTGAAGTTCCGCTGCCGCCACGCGGACGGCACCACGCGCTGGTACGAGGCGGTGGGGCAGGGGCTGCGCGATGGGGAGCGCGCGCACCGGCTGGTGGGCGTGGTGATGGATGTCACCGAGCGCGAGCAGGCGGAGGCCGCGCTGCGCGAGGCGGAGGAGCGCTACCGGCTGGCGTCGCGCGCCACCCATGACGTGCTGTGGGACTGGGATTTGAGCACCGGCAGCGTGCGCTGGGACGCGGGCTCGGGAGACCTGTTCGGCTATGGCCCGGAGCGGTCGAGCCATGGCCTGGGATGGTGGGAGGAGCGCGTGCACCCCGACGAGCGCGAGGCGGCGGCGGCGAGCCTGCGTGACTTCGTGGCCTCCACCGGCGCGGCATGGCAGGCCGAGTACCGCTTCCTGCGCCAGGACGGGACGTGGGCCCACGTGCTGGACCGGGGCGTGCTGGCGCGCGACGCGGCGGGCCGGCCGGTGCGGATGATTGGCTCCATGATGGACATCACCGAGCGCACCCGCGCGCTGGAGCGCCTGTCGGAGGAGGCCCGCTTCCGCGAGCGCTTCATCGGCATCCTCGGCCACGATTTGCGCAACCCGCTGAACGCGATAACGCTCTGCGCGCGGGCGATACGGCGGCGCGGCCCCCACGGCTCCCCGCAGCAGCAGCAGTCCCAGCGCATCGAGGCGAGCGCGGCGCGGATGGGCGCCATGATTTCGGACATCCTCGACCTCACCCGCGCGAGGCTGTCCGGCGGCATCCCCCTGAACCTGGCCCCGGCCAACCTGGCCACCGTGTGCAGGCAGGTGGTGGAGGAACTGGGCGCGGCGTGGCCCGGGCGTCACATCGCCTTCGAGGTGGACGGTCGCGCGGAGGGTGTCTGGGACGCGGACCGGCTGGAGCAGGTGCTCAGCAACCTGGTGGGCAACGCGCTGGAGCACGGCGCCCAGGACGCCCCGGTGTTGCTGCGCTGCGCGGAGCGCGACGGCGCGCAGGTGCTCGAGGTCCACAATCCGGGTGTGCCCATACCCGGCCCGCAGCTGGCGACGCTGTTCGACCCGTTCCGTCAGGCCGGCGCGGCGCGTGAGAAGGGCCCGCGGCGGGGTGGATTGGGACTCGGGTTATTCATCGTGCGAGAGATTGTCCAGGCCCACGGGGGCACGGTGTCCGTGAGCTCGTCGGAGCGGGACGGCACCACCTTCACCGTGACACTGCCGCGTGACACGCGTCAGGCGCGGCTGTCGCGCGGCGCGTAACACCTGAGACACGTCATCACCGAGCGTCATGCGCGAGTCGGTCTCGCGGTGGAGCGTCATGCGGCGCACGGAGTACGTGTTTGCCGTTAGACCGACGCGTGAGAACTGGACGGGGGGACACCTGTCAGTCCGAGCGGGAAGCACTACCCGTTGTCGTGACCGCGAGAGCCGCGGTTACCCCCAACGCGGAGGCAGTCCCATGTTGCACCTCTCCCCTCTGGCTTCTCCCTGCTCCGAGGTCACCCGTCGCCGGAGCCGGCGCCCGAGGGGACTGGGCTGGGCGCCCCTCCTGCTCTGTGTCGCGGCCATCGGCTGCGGTCCCGCCGAGCCCGGTCTCGACACGGGGGACGAGTCCCTCGGCACCCACGCCGACGGGCTGATGTCGACGAATGGCTTGTCGACGAACGGCCTGTCGACGAACGGCCTGTCGACGAATGGCTTGTCGACGAACGGCCTGTCGACGAATGGCTTGTCCACGAACGGCCTGTCGACGAATGGCTTGTCGACGAATGGTTTCAATACATGGTTCACCGAGAACCCGGCCCGCGGGGACGAGGTGATGCGCTACATCGTCCGTTGCGCCCTGCCGGCGGGGCAGACGCTGACGTACACGCACTCGGGCAGGACGTATACGTGGACGGGTTCGCTGGGGCTGGCGCCGGGCTGGGCGGGCGGCGCGTCGGCGACGCTGGCGGAGCAGCAGGTGGTGTCCGGGTGCCTGGCGGCGCACGTGAACAAGTACGGCGTGCACCTGAACATCTCGGTGCTGGGGCGTGACGCGCTGGGCGCGGTCATTCCCACCACCTCCGAGGAGCTGCAGACGTTCAACCAGCCGGAGGCGGTCTTCTTCGGCAACCTCTTCAACGGCGAGGGCCTCTTCGCGGCGAACGACGCGGACTACCTGGCGCCGGACCAGAGCACGGTGCGCGCGTGCGGCCTGTCCGCCTGGAGCGGGGACCCGGACTGCGCGGTGGTCATCGGCCACGTGGGCTCCGCCCGGACGTACTGCACGCAGGACGCGACGCGGACGCACTACACGAAGTGCACGTACAACGGGAAGGTGTACCGCCCCATCACCACGCGCATCCGCTCGCAGGACATCTACAGCTGCGGTGACGGCACCTGCCAGCTCTCCGAGAGCTGCGGCTCGGGCACCACCGCCGTGAGCTGCAAGTCCGACTGCGGCGTGTGCGGCTGAGCCGGAAGCGCCCGTGTCGAGCAGTGACGGCCTCCGAGGCGATGCCTCGGGGGCCGTCGTGTTTCAGGGGGCGAGCCGTCGGCGAGTTCCCGGCGGAGACGCTTTCGGGGCCGCCGATGTTTCACGGCGGAGACGCTGGTGGCACGGCGCCGCTCACGGCGCGCCGCAGGCGAGCCACTGTCCCAGCTTGAGGCGCTCGTCCATGGCGGGCGCGGCGCGCGAGGCCGGAGGCATCGCGGTGTTCACCCCGCCCGGCCCCGCGGCCGAGTGCGTATCGATGGCCGCCGCCCACTGGCGCACCGCCTCGGGCGTGTCGAAGTCCATGCCCGCGGGCGCGCCCTCGCGCGCGGCGCCAGTGACGGCCGCGCTGTGACACGACAGGCAGTGCTTCTCCATGAAGGCCCGGCCGAAGTCCGCGCCCGTCGGGCCACCCGAAGAGGGACACACCGCGCCGGAAGCGCGGGTGTGGCCCGGGTCCTCGTCGTGGTGGTGGTCGGAGTCTCCTCCGCCGCAGCCACCTCCGCCTCCGCTGCCGTCGCTGCCTCCGTGGCCAAGGCTCAGCCCCGCGAGGGCGAGGAGTGGGAAGAGTCGGGACAGGGAACGTGAGGGCATGGGCAGCCTCCGGAAACGGGGACTGGCATGGGTACGCCTCGGTCTCCAGGCGAACCAGCGCACCGGAGGGCGGAAGCGCGTCGCCGGGTGGATGCCGCGCGGAGACGCGGGCGCCGATATGTCCTGAACGCCACCGCGTTACCGACCCGGGGCCGGGAGGACTGTCCTGTCACGTGCGGGAGGGGTGACGTCTGCCCGTCAGTGCACGGCACGCGGGCGCCGCGACAACTTGCCACAGCGGCCGTCCGGCCCGCCTCTGTTACCCATCCGTGCTGTCAGGGTGACCCCCGCTCACCCTTCCTGGAGGTCATTCGATGAGTGCCGTCCTGAAGTCCGCGTCCTGGTGGCTGCTGCCCTCGCTGTTGCTGATGCAGGGATGTGGCGAGAGTGAGAAGACCTACACGGTCCGCTTCAGCCCCCAGGTGCGCGAGCAGGCCCTGGCGTGCGGCACGAGCTACACGGATATCGGGACGTCTCGCGGTGTCATCGACCTGGTGGACTTCAGGGCCTACGTCCGGGATGTCACCCTGGTGCGCGCCAATGGAGAGCGGCACCCCCTGGCCCTGGACCAGGACGGCACGTGGCAGCGAGACAACCTCGCCCTGCTGGACTTCGTGGATGGCACGGGCGAGTGTGTCGCCGGCAACCCCGGAGTCCGCGCGGAGGTGGTCGGCACCGCGCCCGAGCACGACGACTACACGGCGCTGGAGTTCAAGCTCGGCCTGCCGCCGGAGCGCAACCATCTGAACGGGCCCATCGAGCCTGCTCCCCTCAACGCGCCCCAGATGTGGTGGAGCTGGCAGGGGGGCTTCAAGTTCGTGAAGCTGGACGTGCGCTCGCGGACCAACGAGCTGTTCTACTTCCACCTGGGGGCCGCCGGCTGCACGGGCTCCGTGGCGGAAGGCTACACCTGCGGCGCGGACAACCAGGTGACCGTCCTGCTGAATGGCTTCAACCCGGACACCAACCAGGTGGTGCTGGATATCGCGGGACTCTACTCGGGCGTGGACGTGGAGCGCGTGCCCGACGGCGTCACGGACTCCATGCCCGGGTGCATGTCGGGCGCGAACGACCCGGAGTGCCCCCTCTTCTTCGAGCACTTCGGCCTGACCGCCAGCACGAGCGGCGGCCCCCAGACGCTTCCGGCCACCTTCTTCCGCGTCCGCTGAGCCCCGAGGCCCTCCATGCTTCAGTCTTTGTTCCGGAAGCGGGTTGCTCACATGGCACCGGTGCTCGCGCTGATGACGGGGGCCTGGGCCTGTGGCTCCAGCGAGGAGGAGGGGCCGTCGGTGGCGGGGCGCTCGCCCGCGCTGGATTCCGTGTCGCTGAAGAGCCAGCGTGACGGCACGAGCCACGAGGCGGGGGCCAACTGCATGGCGTGCCACGGGCCCAACGGCACGGCGCCGGGGCTCTTCACGGTGGCGGGCACCGCCTTCGCCTCCCCGGAGGGCCCGCCCCTCTCGGACGCGGTGGTGACGCTCTCCACGGCGCCCAACGGTGGGGGCACCGTGGTGCTGACGCTGGAGGCGGACGCGAGCGGCAACTTCTACACCACCGAGACGATGCCGTTCCCGGAGCAGTCGCTCTTCCCCCGGCTGACGCGCCGGACGAGCACGGCCTTCAACTTCATGTCGTTCCCCACCATGTCGGGGGCGTGCAATTCCTGCCATGCGGGCAACAACCCCGTCGACCTCGAGTGAAGGAGTGAATCGGATGTTCCACGCATGGAAGGTGAGCGCCGTGCTGGGCGCGCTGCTGGCGGTGGGCTGTGGTGGGAAGGACCCGACACCCCCAGCCGCGTCCGCGTATGCGTGGAAGCTGCCGGCCGGCTTCCCCGAGCCCGTCGTCCCCGGGGACAACCCCATGTCCGAGGCCAAGGTGGAGCTGGGGCGCCACCTCTTCTACGACATCCGGCTGTCGGGCAACGGCACCCAGTCCTGCGCGAGCTGTCACGAGCAGCAGCGGGCCTTCTCGGATGGCCGGGTGACGCCGGTGGGGGCCACGGGGGACCGGGTTCCGCGGAATGCGCCGGGGCTGGCGAACGTGGCGTACCTGTCCACGTACACGTGGGCCAACCCGGTGCTGGAGACGCTGGAGAAGCAGGCGCTGGTGCCGCTGTTCAACGAGCACCCCACGGAGCTGGGGTTGACCCCGAGGTTCGAGGAGGTGCTCCAGCGGCTGCGGGACGACGCTCGCTACCAGGAGTTGTTCCGGGCCGCGTTCCCCGAGGAGGCCGAGCCGGTGGGGCGGGACACCCTCGTCAAGGCGCTGGCCTCCTTCCAGCGGACGCTGCTGTCGGGAGAGGCGCCCTATGACCGGTACCTGCGGGGGGAGACCTCGGCGCTGTCGCCCGCGGCGAAGCGGGGCATGGAGCTGTTCTTCGGCGAGCGGGCGGAGTGCTACCACTGTCACAGCGGGCCGCACCTGACGAACTCGTTCCGGGTGAGGGACTCCACGCCCGAGGAGTTGCAGTTCTTCAACACGGGCCTGTACAACATGAATGGGAATGGGACGTACCCACCGGACAACCCGGGCCTGTTCGAGTTCACGCGGAAGGAGGGGGACTGGGGCCGCTTCCGCGTGCCGCCGCTGCGCAACGTGGCGCTGACGGCGCCGTACATGCACGACGGCAGCATCGCCACGCTGGAAGGGGTCATCGACCACTACATGGCCGGCGGGCGGAACGTGACGGAGGGGCCGTTCTCCGGTGACGGGCGCGCGAACCCGAACAAGGACCCGCTGGTGCGGCCCTTCACGCTGAGCCCCGATGAGCGCGCGGACCTCGTCGCGTTCCTGGAGAGCCTCACGGACACGGAGTTCATCCAGGACCCGCGCTTCTCCAACCCGTGGGAGTGAGCTCCAGGGCTTTCTCGCGTGGGAGAGGTGAGCGGCTTCGGGGGTGTAGGCTCGGGCCAACGCGCCACGCCCCTGGAGCCCCGCCCCATGTCGCTGCCAGCCCTCACGCTCCTGCTGCTCTCCGCCGCGAGCCCCAGTGACTCCGCCCTCCCGCTCCACGAGGGGCTCCCCGCGAACTTCCAGGTCGATGGGAAGCTCGATGAGTGGACGCAGCCACCGTCACTCACCCTGGGCCCCCAGCGGAAGACCTCCGCCACGCTCTGGCTGGCCATCGGCCCCGAGGGCCTCGCCATCGCCGGCGAGGTTCGCGACGACCAGGTCCAGCTCTCCCGGGGCGTGAGCGGAGACCACGTCGAGCTCTGGCTCACCCTGCCTCCACCCCAGCTGCCGCCGCTGGCCTACGTCAACCAGTTCCAGGAACGCCTCGTCCCCACGCTGGAGGACTGTCCCCGGATGCCACCGAAGAAGGCCGCGGCCTGCGAGGCCTGGTGGAAACAACAGACCGAGCGACGCCAGCAACTCCAGGACGCACTCGTCTCGCGCCACACCCTGCAACCCGGTGACACCGCGCGCTTCGAGCCCTTCCCCGGCGGCTACCGCTTCGAGACCCTCATCCCCACCACCGC
>NZ_JABBJJ010000487.1 GCF_012933655.1 Pyxidicoccus fallax
CCCGAGCCCCAGCCCATCACCCCACCGATGCGAACGAGCGCCGTCCCGGCCGCCCCGAGGAAGCCGTCCGGCGCCGAGCCCGCCGCTCCCGACACCGCCACCTGGCCCGTGGACACGTTCCAGCTGGACGCCCGGCGGCACCTGTTCCGTATCTCCTCCGGGCTCGCCACCCTGGGGACGCTCGAGCCCGACGTGGAGTGGCGCATCGCGGAGACCACCCCGCTCGGCGCGCAGGAGCGCAACCAGCCGATGCCCACGCTCTTCTACCGCCTCACCGGCGGGGGCGTGGCCGCGGACGCCGCGGTGGGAATCGTGTCCCGCAAGCAGGAGTCCCTCCGCGGGGCCTCGGGGCTGATGCTCTTCACCGTGGGCGCCCCCACCTCGGTGGACAACCTGCCCGAGCGGTACGTCACCCTGACGAATGGGAAGACGGGCCACACCCGGCGCCTCACCGTCCACCCGGAGTGGATGACGGCGGGCGTGGAGCGGGCCTTCCTCCTCACCGGGCTCGAGCCGGAGGAGACCTACCGGCTGACGGTGGAGCCGGTGGGCGAGGGCGCCTTCCTCCTGGGGCGAGCGCGCGGCCCGTCGCTGGCGGTGGCCTGCGTGCAGCAGGTGACGGAGGACGACCCGTCCGGGCTGTCGCCGGCCCGCGCCGGGCGCTTCCTGCTGACGCCGGACGCCGAGGTCCGGCTCAACGGCATGCGCGGGCTGCACTGCGGCTTCGTGGACGATGACGCCTCCGACAACGAGGGCGCGGTGCGCGTGCGCGTGGAGCGTTCCCGCTCCCACACGGCGGACCGGCCCGCCGCGGCCAGCCGCACGGCCACGGCGAAGGCCTCCCTCGCGACTCGGGGCCAGGCGTCGAAGGTGGCCCCGACCGCCGCGGTCGTCCCGGCCCAGGAGGCCGCACCCGGCGAGGAGGCGACGCAGGAGGGCACGGCGGCGAATGCCTACGCCCGGGGGCAAGCACTGTTCCGCGCGAAACAGTACGCGCACGCGCTGGCACGCGCCCGCGACTGCCTGAAGCTGGCGCCCGAGCACGCCAACTGCCTCCTGCTGGCGGGCTCCGCCTCGGCCCGGCTCGACCGCTTCGAGGACGGCGCGAAGTACTACCAGCGCTTCCTGGAGGTCGCCCCGGCGGACCACCCCCAGGCCAGCATGGTCATCCGGCTCCTCCAGGAGTACGAGGGAAAGTAGCGCTCACAGTCCGCGACGCATCGAGTCAGGTCGTTTCCTCCCAGGGGCTTGGAAAAGCGCGCGGGGCTCCCGTAGAAAGGTGCTCGCATGACGCCCTTCCGCTTTTCCCGCGCCCTGGCGCTGCCGGTGCTGCTCGTCGCTTCCGCCTGCGGTGAGTCCGAAGAATCCATTCCCGTCCGGACCTGCGAGGTGAAGCTGACCTACGCGCCGCAGCAGTCCGTCCCGAGCGGCGTCTCCGTCGTCGGCGAGTGGAACGGCTTCTCCTCCAGCCGGCTGAAGATGGAGGACCGCGGCGACGGCGTGTTCACCGCGCGGCTGGAGGGGCTGGAGCCGCGCGACTACGGCTACCGCTTCGTGGTGGGCGACAAGGAGATGCTGGACCCGGAGAACCCGTACTCGCGCTGGGTGCGCGCGGACGAGTACTCGCGGCTGCAGGTGCCGGACTGCCGCCAGCCGGTGCTGGAGCTGCGGCGCTTCGAGGCGACGCCGGAGGGCGCGCTGAACGTCGAGGTGGCGTACGTCGACGGCACGGACGAGGCGGGCCCGTCCCGCGAGGACATGGTGCTGACGCTGGACGGCGAGGCGCGTCCGGACGCGTATGACCCGGCCACGGGCCGCTTCGTCCTGTCGGAGACCGGGCTGGCCCAGGGCAAGCACCACGTGAAGGTGACGGCGAAGGACAGCGCGGGCCGCGCCTCCGAGCCCATCTACCTGCCGTTCTGGGTGGAGCCCCAGAAGTTCCGCTGGGAGTCGGGGATGATGTACTTCGCCTTCACCGACCGCTTCCACAACGGCCGCGGGGACAACGACGCCCCGGTGGCGGACGTGGACCCCATCGCCAACTACAACGGCGGTGACTTCGCGGGCATCACCCAGAAGATCGAAGAGGGCTACTTCGACGCGCTCGGCGTGCGCACGCTGTGGGTCTCCCCGGTGGACCAGAACCCCGAGGGGCGCTTCATCGGCACCGGGGGCAAGTACTACGCGGGCTACCACGGCTACTGGCCCAGCCAGCCGCGCACCACCCAGTGGCGCTTCGGCTCGCTGGAGGAGCTGCGCGCGCTCACCGCCGCCGCGCACAAGCGCGGCATCCGTGTCATCGCGGACCTGGTGCTCAACCACGTGCACCAGGAGCACCCCTACTGGGTCCAGCACCAGGACGACGGCTGGTTCAACACCTCCGCCAGCTGCGTGTGCGGCAGCGAGTGGTGTGACTGGGAGGAGAAGCGCCTCGTCTGCAAGTTCACCAACTACCTGCCGGACTTCAACTGGCGCTCGGCGGACATGGTGGACACGTTCATCGCCGACAGCCTGTGGTGGCTGGAAGCGGCGGACTTCGACGGCTTCCGCCTGGACGCCGTGAAGCACATGGAGCAGGTGGCCGGCCGCACGCTGCGCGCGAAGCTGCGCGACATCACCGCCATGACGGGCACCGAGTTCTACCTCGTCGGGGAGACCTTCGTCGGCGCGGACGGCCGCTCGCAGATTGCCCGCTACATCAGCCCGCGCGAGCTGGACGGGCAGTTCGACTTCCCCCTGTACTGGCCGGTGCGCGAGTCCTTCGCGGACGGGCAGAGCCTCCAGCGGGTGGACGAGGCCGTGCGCGCCAACGAGGTCTTCTACGCGCCGGGCACCATCAACTCGCCGTTCCTCGGCAACCACGACGTGGCGCGCTTCATGTCCCAGGCGGCGAAGCAGCTCGAGGGCGAGGGGGGAGACCCGTTCAGCCCCAACCGCCCGCCGCCCACGGTGACGGACCCGGCCGCCTTCGAGAAGCTCAAGTACGGCTTCGCCTTCGTGCTCACCCAGCCGGGCGTGCCGCTCATCTACTACGGCGACGAGATTGGCCTGCCGGGCGCGGGAGACCCGGACAACCGCCGGCCGATGCGCTTCGGCGACAGGGTGGAGCCGCTGGAGCGGGAGGTGCTGGAGCTGGTCCAGAAGCTGGGGCAGGCGCGCAGGGAGCATCCGGCGCTCCAGACGGGCGACCGCCACACGCTGCGCGTGGAGAACGACCTCTACATCTTCCAGCGGACGCTGCCGGACGGGCACGGCGCCATCGTCGTCATCAACCGGAGCCCCCTGCAGCGGCCTCCGCTGGAAATCGACGTGGTGGGCGGCCTGGGCCGCCTCAATCCCAGCTACAAGGACGTCCTCAGCGAGCGCACCGTCCAGATCAACGGGACGAGCGTGGTGCTGGAGCTGCCGCCGCGGAGCATCTCCGTCTACGTGCCGGCGCAGCGACACATCCCGTAGCCGCACCCGGTGCGGTCGGGCGTCATGGTGGGGGAGGGGGGGCCGCCCCTTCCTCCGGTAGGCACTGCTACGGCTGCTGCTGGCTCTTCCCGTGCTTGTAGAAGAGCACGAGGGTGTAGCAGTGGAACTCGTTGTCGGACGACTGACACACGACCCGGTCGACAATCTCCAGGTCCGAGTTGCTCTTCAGCCAACGGGTGACGTTCTCACCCAGCTCCTCGCGCTCCTTCGCCTTGGTGGCGGAGAAGACCTTCACGCCCGTGAACATCGCCTGCCACTCCTTGTGCGGTACTGACAAAGGACAATAGGGGGTTATCGCACGTGATTTCCAGAGGTGTCAAAAACCCGGCTTCCCCGCCCCCTCGACGTTGATCGAGACGGTGCGGGGGTTTGCAGGGCGGGGCGCGTGCCTAGATTGGCGAAGTCGCACCTGGTGTTCGGGGCATTCGGGGCAGGGGCCCACGAGTGAAGGCGGCGGTGGGGAAGGGGGAAGGCCCGTGGACATGAAGACGAAGAAGGACCTCGCGGTAGACTTCATCAACACGATTCGGACGATGGAGCCGACCGCGCTCAACGCGCTGATCGTCAAGGAGGCGGGCGAGGAGCTGGCCCAGTTCTTCCTGAACTACAGCGCGAATCTCATCTCCAAGGACCCGTCGCGGGTGCTGGAGAACACGTCCTCGCTGATGCTGATGGGGTACCTCATCCGCACCTACGAGGAGAAGAACACGCAGGCCAAGCAGGGGACCTTCCAGTCCTACGCCTTCGCCTGAGGCCGGGAGCGGGTACCGCGCGCTCGACAGGCCCCGGGGTGGCCTGTTAGGGAGCGGCGCCCATGCTCATCGACCTGCACGCCCATTCCTACCTGTCCAAGGGGTGCGAGTTGGATCCTCGCGCCGTCCTGGAGCGGGCCGCACTGTTCGGCCTGGACGGGGTGGCCTTCACCGAGACGAACACCCAGGACGGCTGCGATGAGCTGTTCGACCTGGGGGCGAAGTCCAAGCTGAAGGTCTTCGTCGGGCTGGAACTGCTGACGGACCGCGGCCAGTACCTGTGCTTCTTCCCGAAGCCGGAGCTGGCCCCCGAGCCGGTGCAGCTGTGGGGCAGCAACCGCGAGAAGCCGTGGAGCGCCGCCGAGTGCCTGCCCAAGGTGAAGTCCCTGGGGGCGGCCATCATCGCGGCGCGGCCGTATGACCGGGACTCGCAGAACCCGGCCATGGACTACATCCGTTCCCTCAACACCGTGCTGAGCGCGGTGGAGGGCTACAACGCCCGGGTGAAGCAGACGGCCAATGACCTGGCCGTGGAGGCCGCCGAGGCGCTGAAGCTGCCCTGCGTGGGCGGCAGCGACGCGCGCGGCTCGCTGGACGAGGTGGGCCGGGGCGCCACCTTCTTCAAGCGCGACGTGAAGACCCAGGCGGAGCTGGTGGCGGAGCTCTTGAAGGGCGAGTTCTGGCCGGTGATGGCCGGCGAACTGCCGCGCCTCACCCGGCCCGGCGAGGCCCAGGCCGCGCGCAAGTCGGGCGGCGGGGGTGGCCGGGGTGGCGGCAAGCGGCGCCGCCGCTAGTCCCCGGCCCCGAGCGAAGTCACCTCACGGCAGCACGGGCTTTCCGGCCTCCTCGGCGCGGACGAGCCGGCCGTCGGAGAGGAACGCCTTGCGGCGGCCCGTGGGGTACACCCACTCCTCGTTCTTGGCGGTGCCCTCCAGCGAGCGGACGATGCGCTCCGGGGGGCCCCAGGCCATGCGCACCGCGTCCAGGGGCATGTTGGCGACGAGGCGCTTCTCGCGCACGGCGTCGCGCACCGCGGGGGCCAGCGCGTCCAATTGCGCCTTCAAGTCCCGGGGCGAGAGGTACTTGTCCAGCTCGGTGCGGAAGTCCTCCGGGCGCTCCAGGTTGGGCGGCAGCACCAGCATCAGCGGCGGGCCGCCGGCGGGGGCGTCGGCCTCGGCGAGGTACACCCAGGGCCAGGTGCGCGGGGTGTAGAGGACGCGCTCCGTGACGACCCACGAGGTGGGGAACTCCACCTTGGTGATGCGCAGCTTCGTGCCGGCCGGGAGGATGCGCTCCACGGCGCCGGGGTTGATGGGGTTGCCCTTCGTGTCGTCCAGCAGGCGCACGTCCTCGGGCGCGTAGGGCGTCAGCAGGCGCTTGGTGGCGTCCCCGAAGAAGGGGGTGACGTGGACGGAGACGCGCAGATACTGCTCCGCCTCCGGGCCGGTGAGGGTGCTCCCCAGCGAGGCGCGGGCCTCCGGGGGCATCTTGGTGTAGTTGCGGCAGCCCGCGGCGAGCGCGGCGAGCAGGACGACGGAGAGGAGGGAGAGTCGGGTGGTGGGGCGTGGCATGGCACCTCCGCGGCACAGGCGCGGGAGGGTGCCTGCTTAGCTCAGCGGGCGGCCTGCGTCAGCGCCGACGGTGCCTCATGCGCCTCGCGCCGGGTGCCGCCACGACACCCGCGCTGGGGCGGGCAGATGGGACCACGGCCATGCGGGTCGGCGATGAGCAGGAAACGGCCGAGCCCGCGCGCATCCGTCAGCTCCGGGTGACCGCACAGCGCGCAGTGACGGGGAGGACGCTTGGAAGGAGGGAAGGGCACGGGACGCGAGTGTGCGTCCGTCCCGTGCCCGGAGCGAATTTTCGGCCTTCCCCGCCCGGACGCTACGACTTGTCGCCGGCCGCGGCGGCGGGAGCCGGGGTGCTCGTCGATGCGCTGGAGCTGCTCGACGAAGAGGAGGACGAAGAGCTGCTGGAAGAGCTGCTGCTCGACGAGGAGTCGCCGGAGCCTCCGTCCTTCTTGGTGGAGCTGTACAGGTCGGAGTACCAGCCCCCGCCCTTCAGGACGAAGCTGGAGCGGCTGACGACCTTCGACAGCGAGCCCTGGGCGCCACACGCGGTGCACGCGGCCGGGGTCGGGTCGGAGATCTTCTGCAGCACGTCGATGGTCTTTCCACAGCTCTGGCAGGAGTACTCGTAGATGGGCATGGGTGTCTGTGCCTCGTCAGGGTGTTGAATGGGGGGCGTTGGCGAGCAGCTGCTTGCGCAGTCCGGTCGCCAGTCCCAGGCGCTCGAGGGCGCGGAAGACGAGCTCGGCGGGAGCCCCGTGCTTGCGGCCCACGGCGTCCGCCAGGGCGTGCAGGTCGGTGGCACCCGGAACCTCGTCGGCCACCAGGCGCTCCAGCTCCTTGCGGAGCGAGTCCGCGAACTTCCGCTGGATGCCCAGGTCCGCCAGGTACTTCTCGCGGCCGAGCAGATCCAACCGGTGCGTCAGGTGCGGGGTGGCCAGGGCCTCGCGGCGGAAGCGCTCGCGCAGCGCCTCCACCTCTTCACCCAGGCCCAGCACCGACACGAGCCGCTGCAGCTCCGGGGGGCTCAGCCCCAGGGACCAGGCCACGCGGCCGGCGGCCCCGCGCTGATCCGAGTACGCCGCCAGCACCTGCTTGCGCTCCTTGTCCTTCAGCGCGTCCAGCAGGCCATGGTCTCGGAGCACGCCCTCCAGGTCGACCAGCGTCAGCTCCCCGCGCGGGCCGTTGAAGCGCTGCGACAGGTTGCGCAGCAGCGCGAAGCGGTGCTCGGAGGCCTCCAGGCCGGCCTCCAGCGTGGGCTTGCTGGCCAGGCGCGTCAGCTCCATGAAGGACGCGCGAGGCGCCTCCACGCGGGTGAAGCGGCCCCGGGGGCGCGGCAGCTCCCTGCGCGGCAGACCCACATCCTCGGAAGTCTCGAAGGGCTGGCCCTGGCCGTCCTCGGAGCCAGCCTCGTCCGCGGAGCGCTTGCGCGGGGCGATGCGCTCCTGGACGGCGGCCTCCTTGGCGGCCTTGCCCCCCTTCTTGCCGGCCTTGCCGTCGCCATCCGCGGCCGTCGCCGGGGGCGCGGGCGGGGTGGCGAAGGTGGGCACGG
>NZ_JABBJJ010000488.1 GCF_012933655.1 Pyxidicoccus fallax
CTACCGGAGGGGGCTGACATGCCAGGGAGGGTGGGGCTCGTGCCTGGTGAGGACCTGGTAGGTCATCCAGCGGCGTGCCCTTCGTTCCAGTCATGGGGACCGGGGGAAGGGATGCGGTGCTCCGGAGAGCCGATAATCGAAAGGCCTCGCGTCTCCCCACCGGCCATGCGGAGAAGCGCCCGTGCCGTCGCCCGCGCCCACATGCGCATCTTCCAGCAGGTCGGACGCATCTATCGGACCAGCACGAGGAGGATGCTTGATTCGCACACTGAATGACGCGGTGGAACTGGTCCACACGCACCATGTCATCACCGAGGTGCCCACGCACGGGCCCGCCTCGCTCGTGGAGAAGGTCCTGGGTGGACGTCCCTCCGGGAGCTGGCGAGAGCACGCGAAGGGGCGGCTCGCCTATCGACTGGGACGGATGCTGCGCGCCTCGCCGGAGGTGCTCGCGGTACGGCTGGTGGAGGGCAAGGTCGCCTTCGTGGACCCCACGCTGTGGCCTTCCGTGTACCGCGTGGCCATGGAGCCGTCGCGTCGCCGCGCCTCGCTGGCGGGATTGTCTCCCGAGGCCCGCGAGCTGCTGACCGCCGTGGAGCGGAATGGCGAGGTGCGGCTCGACAAGGAGGGGCCGTGGACCAAGGCCCGTCAGACGCTCGTGGAGCGACTGCTGGTCCACTTCTCCGAGGCGCAGGAGGAGGACGGCCGTCACGTCGCGGTGCTGCGCTCGTGGCGGACCTGGGCCTCTCCGTCCCTCCGTGAGGACGCCACGACGCTCTCCTACGAGGACGCGCTGGCCCGCCTGCGCGAGGCGTGCGGCGGAGCGCCCACCGGGCTCGGTCCCTGGGTGTTCTGAATGGCCGGAAGTGTGGGCTGCGTGTCCTTGCGGCCAACCGGGGGAGGGGCGCACAGTGCCCCTCATGAAGCGAGCCCACCAGCGTCCACCGCGAGCGAGACCGGACTCCCGCGAGCCCCCGCTCCGGATCGCGCTCCTCGCCTTCGACGACGCGCAGATTCTCGACATCACCGGCCCGCTGGAGGTCTTCGGCCGCGCGTCCCGCTGGCTCCGGGAGGAACGCGGCGCCACCGGTGAGCGCTACGTGCTGGAGCTCCTCAGCGCGCACGGCCCCGTGCTGCGCTCGTCGTCGGGCCTGCGCCTCGTCGCGGACGGCGTGCTCCCGCGCGCGGGCCGCGGCGCCACCTTCGACACGCTGCTCATCGCGGGCGGCCGGGGCGTGCACCAGGTCGCGGAGGATGCGCGCGTCCTCACCTGGGTTCGCAATCAAGCGCCCCGCGTACGCAGGCTCGCGTCCGTCTGCACCGGGGCCTTCGTCCTCGCCGCCGCCGGGCTCCTGGATGGCCGCCGCGCCGTCACCCACTGGAGCGAGTGCGACCGGCTCGCGAAGCTCCACCCCGCCGTCCGCGTGGAGCAGGACCCCATCTACCTCCGCGACGGCCACGTCTACACGTCCGCGGGAGTCACCGCCGGCATGGACCTGGCGCTCGCGCTCGTCGAGGAGGACTGCGGCCGCGACATAGCCATGGCGGTGGCGCGCGAGCTGGTCCTCTTCCTCCGCCGTCCCGGAGGCCAGTCCCAGTTCAGCGCGCAGCTCTCCGCGCAGACCGCCGAGCGCGAGCCCCTGCGCGACTTGCAGGCCTGGATGGTGGACCACCCCGGAGACGACCTGCGCATCCCCGCGCTGGCCCGCCGCGTGGCCATGAGCGAGCGCCACTTCCGCCGCGCCTTCACCGCCGAGGTGGGCCTTCCTCCCGCGCGCTTCGCGGAGCAGGTGCGCGTGGAGGCCGCCCGCCGCGCCCTGGAGGAGACCTCCGACGGCGTGGACGCCATCGCCGCGCGCCTCGGCTTCGGCACCTCCGAGTCCATGCGCCGCGCCTTCAACCGCGTGCTGCGCACCAGTCCCACGACGTACCGCGAGCGCTTCCGCGCCGCGCAACCCAGGAGGCACCCCGAATGACGCGCATTGGAATCGTGCTGTTCGACGGAGCAGAGGAACTCGACTACGCCGGCCCGTGGGAGGTCTTCGCCGCCGCCGCGTACCTCCGCCCGGAGCTGTCCATCGACGTGAAGACCTTCGCCCATGACGGAAAGCCCATCCGCAGCGCCAAGGGCCTGCGCGTGCTCCCCGACGGCGCCCTCACGGACGCCCCGCGCCTGGACGTCCTCCTCGCCCCCGGAGGCGAGGGCCGCAAGCGCGAGATGCACGATGAGCGGATGCTCGCGTGGCTCCGGGCGAAGGGCGCCGAGGCGAAGTGGGTCACCAGCGTCTGCACCGGCGCCTTCCTGCTGCAAGCCGCCGGGCTGTGCACGGGGCGCCGGGTGACGACGCACTGGAGCGCCATCCATGAGCTGCGAGAGCGGGGCAACGTCACCGTGCTGGACGACATCCGCTACGTGCGGGACGGAAACGTCGTCACCGCGGCGGGTGTGTCCGCCGGCATCGACATGGCGCTGTGGTTGGTGGGACAGCTCTGGGACCCGGCCTTCGCGCGTCAGGTCCAGCGCTACATCCAGTACGAGCCGGCGCCGCCGTACGGCGCCGAGGTGTAGGTCCTACGCCGCCACGTCCAGCACTTCGAGCGCGTCACGGACACCGGGCAGGGCGGCGAGCAGCTCGAACTCGGCTGCCTGGAGCATGGACACGCGGCGGCCGGACATCCGCTCCATGATGAGCTCGATGCGGTAGCCGCCCTCCGCGTTGAGCTGCCGGGAGATGCGCGCACGGCGGCCCTCCGCCTGGCAGGCGAGGATGTCCTTCTGGAGGCTGCGCAGCCGCCGGAACACCTTCAGCGCCATCCGACCCTCGGGGGTGTCGAACGTGTGGAAGTGCCGGTTGCGCGACAGCGGCTTGCTGGGGTCATGGAGCCTCTCCACGAGGCGCCGAACGAATGGGTCCATCGACGGGGGAGGATAACATCCGGTACCCTCCCGCTCAGCGATGCCCTGGCGATTTTCGACCCGTCCCTGGACCCTGGCGCTCCTCCTCCCGCTCGCTTGCAAGGAGCCCGAGGCCGCGGCTGTCCAGAACCGTGCCCAGCAGGCCCAGGCCGCCCTGGCCGAGGGCCGTGCCTACATCTCCAAGGGCGAATCCGCTCCCGCCATCGCCGCGCTGCGCAAGGCGATGACGGCCGCCCCGGAGAGCGCCGAGCCCCTGCTGCTCATGGCCGAGGCCCAGCGGCTCGCCGGCAATGACGGCGCGGCCATCCTGGCGCTGAAGCAGGCGAAGTCCCTCGTGGGCGACGACCCGGCCCTCCAGCGGCAGCTCGCCGATCTGTACCTCCAGGACGGCCACACCCAGGACGCGCTCAGCACCCTCATCCGCCTGCGCGACACGGGCAGCCTCCCGGACGCGGACGTGCTCAAGCTGGCCCGCATCCAGGCCCGCGAGGGGCAGATTGACGCCGCCTTCAAGACGCTGGAGGCCATCCTCCGGGAGAACCCGGACGACCCGGAGGCCAAGGCGGTGGAGGCGGAGATCCTCCTCCTCAAGGGGGACGAGCTGCTGGCGGCCAACCTGATGGACCGGCTGCTGGCGCAGGACGCGGGGCTGACGTCCGCGCGGCTCTTGCGCGCGAGGTACTTCCTCAACAGCGGCTTCCCGGAGATGGCGGAAGCGGACCTGGGCGCGGTGCAGGGGCCGGAAGCGGCGCGCACGGACGTGGTGACGCTGCGCGCGCGGGTGCTGCTGGCCCTCTCCCGCCCCGCGGACGCCGAGGCGGCGCTGAGGAAGTTGGTGGAGGCCGAGCCGCGCAACGCCGAGGCCCTGGCCTGGCTGGCGGAGACGGTGCTGGCGCAGGGCCGCGTCCCGGACGCGCAGACCCTCGTCGACAAGGCGCTCCAGCTCCGGCCGAGCCTGCCGCGCGCGCAGTACGTGCGCGGGCGCGTGCAGGAGGAGCAGGGCGACCGCCGCGGCGCCGAGGAGAGCTACCGCTTCGCCCTCACCGCGGAGCCGCGCTTCGCCGCGGCCCACTCGCGGATGTGGCGCCTGCACCTGAAGGCCGAGCGCAAGGCGGAGGCACAGGCCTCCCTGGAGCGGCTGCTCACCCTGGGCGAGGCCTCCCTGGAGGAGAAGGCGGCGCTGGCGGGCCTCTACGCGACGCTGCAGACCAAGGTGTCCCAGGGGCTGAAGCTCATCGACGAGGCCCTGAAGCGCGAGCCGGACAACGCGGAGTACCTCCGCACGAAGAAGGCCCTCACCGCGCTCTTGCCGAAGCCCAAGAAGCGCTCCGGCCCCATCATCATCCGCGGAGGCCGCTGACGGCGGCCAGCGGGGGCGCCTCGGGGGCGGGAAGCCCGGGGGCCTCCGCCACCACGCGCTCCAGCGCCTTCAGGCCCTTGCGCTGGCCCACCGCCACCACCGTGAGGTTCTCCCGGTGGAAGTAGCGCCGGGCCACCTCGCGCACGCGCGCGGCGGACTGCGCGTCCACCAGGTCCGCGCGGTGGCTGAAGGACTCGGGCGCGTTGAACAGCTCGTTGACGCCGAACCAGCCGGCCAGCTCGCCCGGCGAGTCCTGGGCGAACTCCAGCAGCATGCGGTGGCGCCGCTTGGCCCGGGACAGCTCCTCCTCGCCCACCTCGGTGTCGCAGAGCGTGCCGAGCACGCGGAACGCCTCGGCCACCACCTGCGAGGCCTTCTCCGGCGCGCTCGCCGCTTCAATCTCGAAGAGGCCCGCGTCGTGGTACGTGTCCAGCGACGCGTGGACGGAGTAGGCCAGTCCGCGCTTCTCCACCACTTCGAAGGGCAGCCGCGACGACAGTCCGTCATCCAAGAGGCGCCGGATGATTTGCAGCGCGGGCTGGTCCTCGTGCCGGTCCGGCACGGTGCGGAAGTTGAGGCGGAACTCCGTCTGCGACTCGTCGTGGGCCACGAAGTGCAGCCGGGGGGCGGGGGCGCTGTACGTGGGCGGCACCTCGAGGTTTCCGGGGCCGGACGGCAGGCGGGCGAAGGCGCGCTCGGCCATCTCCAGGACCTCCTGGCGGTTGACGCGGCCGGCGGCGGTGACGACGAGGTTGCCCGCCACGTAGTGCTTGGCGAAGTGCTCCAGCACCTGGGCGTGGGTGAGGGCGGAGACGGACTCGCGCGTGCCCGCGATTTTGAGGGCCAGCGGGTGGTTGGGGAAGAGCAGCCGCTTGGACAGGTTGTCCAGGTCGATGTCGCGGCCCTTCTCGTCCACCTCGTCCAGCATCTCCTCGAGGATGATCTGCCGCTCCACCTCCATGTCGGTGAGGCGGGGGCGGGTGAGCATGTCGCCGAGGATGTCCATGCCCACGCGCAGGTACGCGGGGTGCAGCGGCGTGTAGTAGTAGCCGTGGTCCCGGGTGGTGACGCCGTTGAGGTTGCCACCCACCTCCTCCACGGCGGCATTCATCTTCACCGTGTCCGGCCAGCCTTCGCTGCCGCGGAAGAAGAGGTGCTCCAGGAAGTGGCTGACGCCGTTGTTGGAGACGGTCTCGTGGCGACTGCCCGTCCGCACGTAGATGGCGAGCAGGGCGGTGTGCAGGTGGGGCGTCTCGACGGTGACGACGCGCAGCCCGGAGGGCAGCACGTCCCGGTACGAATTGAAGCTCATGCGCGAGGAAGCCTTAACACGAAGGAGGTCCCCTGGCCGGGAATACTCTGGCAGGAGAGCGAGCCCCCGTGGGCCTGGAGGATCTGCTGGCTCACCGCGAGCCCCAGCCCCGTGCCTCCCTCCTTGGTGGTGTAGAAGGGCTCGAAGAGGTGGCGTCGGGTCTCCTCCGACATGCCCTGACCCGTGTCCGCGATGGTGACCTCCACGTCACGCTCCAGGGGGCGGGTGGCCACGGTGAGCCGGCCGCCGCCGGGCATGGCCTCGCGGCTGTTGCGCAGCAGGTTGAGGAACACCTGGCGCAGCTGGCCCTCGTCCGCGAGCACGGGGGGCGTGTGCTTGTCGAAGTCGCGGACCACCTCCACGCCGGCGCGCTCCAGCTCCTCGCGGCTGAAGTCCAGCACGCCGTCCAGCACGGCGGTGACGTCGCGCGGGTCCAGGTCCGGCCGGGGCGGGCGGGCCATGCGCAGGTAGTGCTCGGTGACGTCGGCCAGCCGGTCCACCTCGCGGGTGACGGCGGACAGGAGTTCCTTCACCTCGCCCGCGTCGTCGTCGGAGGGGAACGACGCGCGCTCCAGCCCGTCCTGGAGCAGCTCCACGTTGAGGCCGATGGAGGACAGGGGGTTGCGCACCTCGTGGACGATTTGCGCGGAGATGCGGCCCACGGCGGCGAGCTGCTCGGCGCGCATGAGGGCCTCGGCCTGGGCCTTGATTTGCGCCTCGCGGGCCTGGAGCGAGCGGGCCATCTGGTCGAACTCGCGGGCGAGCACGGCGACCTCGTCATCGCCGCGCACGCCGAGCTGGGCGCTGTAGTCGCCCTTGCCGATGCGGGACACGCCCTCGATGAGGGTGCGCATGGGGCGCAGCGTGCGCGCGGACCAGGCGGTGGCGCCGAGGCCCAGGGCGATGGCGGCCAGGGAGAAGCCGATGATGAAGACGCCGGTGGTGCGCTCGCGCTCCTCGGCGTCGTCCACGCGCTCGCGGATGCGGTTGGCCAGGGCCACGCGGAGCACGCGAATCTCGCGGCCGATGGACGTCTCCAGCTGGCGCAGCTCGGCGCTGGCCTTGGCCACCTGTTCGCGGTCCGGGGTGGGGGAGGACAGCGTGGTGAAGACCCGCTCCGCGACACGGCCGTAGTCACGGTAGCGCGAGTGAATCTCCCCGAAGCGGTTCTCCAGATCGAGGATGAAGGGGGCCTCGCTGGGGGGCGCGAAGGCCAGCACCTCGCGCGCCTTGCCCTGGGCGACGGTGAGCCGCTGCGACATCAGGGGCGGGAAGTACAGGCGCGCCAGCCGGATGAAGGCACGACGGGCCTCCACGTTGCCCTCGTCCAGGAGCCGCTCGGTGTCCTTCTCCTGGGTGGTGTGGAAGGTCTCCAGCTCGGCGGCGTCCTGGGAGAGCTGGAGGTAGCCCTGGCTGACGAGCCGGATTTCCAGCCGGTTGCGGTGCAGCTCCGTCACGCTGAACAGGGACACCAGTCCGAAGGTGACGAGCACCACCGCGTAGCCGAGGAAGATGCGCGTGGCGAGGGAGAGCTTCACGGGAAGTCATCGCTACGCGGGCCGGCGGCTGGAAGCAAGTCGCACGGTGCGTCCATTCCCGTTCTTCAACGGCCGGCCGCCCTCCCGGGGAGCGGGCTCGTGGGGGCAGGCGGCGCCTCCGGGG
>NZ_JABBJJ010000489.1 GCF_012933655.1 Pyxidicoccus fallax
CCTCCGACGGGGGCGGCGGGGGAAGGCACGGCACGGTGAAGACCGCTTCACGGCGCAGCGTGCGAATCTCGGTCGTCGCGCGGAGGGTGCGGTCATGCTTCTGCACGGCCTGCTTCCGCTCCCGCCTCAGCGACTTCGCGAGCCGCGACTTCGTGTCACGGTCCGGGTGCACCACGCGGCCCGCGGCGGAGAGCAGGGCAATCTTCTCCTGCGCTGGGAGCTCCGCCAGCAGGAGGCGGTTCTGGCCCATGGCCTCCAGGAGTCGGATGCAGCGGCGCACCTCGTCCAGGGACAGCGCGGTGGGCAGTGGCGTTTCGTCAGGCGGGGGCAGGGCTCTCTCGGCTTCCTTCACACAGGGGGGAATACCTGCCAGGGCCGCCGGAAGGAAGGGCGGCGACGGGCTCGGGCCTGATGGGCGGGTGGCAGAGCGTGCGGCCGAGCCTGATTCACTCCGGTTTCGGGAGCGTGGACACGTGGGAGCAGGCGCGAAAACAGGGCCCCCGTTTCGCCTATAGTCGAGAGGCGTATGTCCTACGCACCCCGTTGGTGGATTCCGCGTTCATCGATTGAGGGCACCGCTTTGGAGGCCGCGGTGTCTCGCGCCTGCGCACCCGACGGCTTGCGAAGGGTGAGCGTCCAAGGCGCGTCCGGTCATCCGCGCGTCTGGCTGGAGTTCGAGTCAGGTCCGCTCGCACACGTGCAGGCCGAGCTCCGCTTCGAGTTCCACGTGGAGAGGAGGGAGGCGTCCTCCTATCGCCCGCTGAGCCTGTTCGAGCAGGAGATTCCCCTGGACGAGGACTCGGAGGACGAGCGTCAGATGTGCGCCTACGTCACGGCGCTGGGGGCGGACCTGGAGGCCGGCGGGTTCCTGCTTGGAAGCCAGGGTCCGTGGCTGGTCCATGCGCCCGCGTGGGGTGGGTCGCCGAGCTACGTGCGGCTGATGTCCCACGAGGAGTGGGAAGGCCGCTGCGAGGGCTTCGGGCGGGAGTTCCACGACGAGCAGGTCTCACGGATTCGCTCCGTCTCTTCGGAGCTGTGGGTCTGTGGCGCGCCGGGCTTCGTGTTCCAACGCCGCGGGAGTGAATGGAGTCCGGTCGAGACCGGGCTCCCGAATCGGCATGCCATGGTCCACGACGTGTGCCCCTTCCAGGACGCGCTGTGGCTGCTCGTGAACCAGGGCGAGCTGTGGCGCAGCGCGGGCGGACGGGCCGAGCGTGTTCCGACGCCTGCCGTCCCACACGCTGACGGGAGTCCCAACCGGCTCAACCTCCTCTCGTTTCGCGACACGCTGTACGTCGCGAATGGCGGTGCGCAGGTGCTCGCGTGGGACGGCAGCCGCTTCGAGGCCCTGCGGCCCCCAGGGAGCGGGCCGGGACGCGACTCCTTCTGCTGGGCCGACATCGCGCGCAGCGGGGAGCTGTGGCTCGCGAGCGACGAACGCGTCTTCGTCACCGATGGCTCACAGTGGAGGGAGTATGACCTTCCGGCACTCGGCGCGCCGCGCCTGTACGGCCTGTGTGCGGACCCCGCGGGGGGAGCATGGATTGCAGGCACGGCCTCCGTCTCCGGACGGATGAGGGGTGTGCTCCTCCGCGCGACGGTGGCCGGGCTCGAGCAGGTCGAGGTGCCCGAGGCCCCTGACATCATCGCGCAGCCCGCCATGCATCACGGTGGCGTCTACGCCGTCGGCCAGGGGGCGGAGGGAGGGCTCTTCCAGTACACGCCACCGTCGGTCGGGACGTCGGTGTCCCTCAGGGTGTCCACCCGCACGTTCGGGTCCGAACTGGCAGCACTCCACACGCTCACCGCGAGGGTGAAGCAGCTCGTCGAAGCGTTCGGTGGGTGGCTCGAGTCCTGAGTCGAAGCTCCCCACCCTCCTCCCGAGCTGGTCGAGCTGCGAGCCAGGCATCGCCGATGCCACGAGCGTGCTCTAACGGTTCAGATCGGTTTTCAGGTTTTCGGCGCGTGCTTCTCGAAGTTGGCCCCGCCTGTCTGGCCTGGACGCGCGTACCACGAGCCGCGTGTCGACGTGGCCCTTGCTCACGTGGCGGTGGGTTGAAGACCCGCCCGAGATGAGTGAATGATGGGCACCATGCCCAAGCCCCGTTCGACAGACATCGCCGCGCTCGACTCGCGAGCCGACAAGCAGCAGGCCCCGTCCCCCAAGGGAAAGGCCCTGTCGGGCACCCGGTCCACCGCGCCTTCCGGGAAGAAGTCCGCCGCGAAGGCGGGCAAGGTCCCGGACGTGGCTTCCGTCGCGCAGGTGCTGGCGGATGTCCACGTCACCGCGCAGGGCACCGTGGTGGTGCTGGCGGCGACGCCGCACCCGGACTCCGACTCCGGCTATGTCGCCGGGGACGACCTCTGGGACTTCGATAACCGGGTGAAGTGGAACCAGCCCTGGACCGACCAGGTCTGGCTGGACCAGGTGACGGTGGACGAGGACGAGTTCGAGCACTTCAAGCCCACCTACGACGTGGACTTCAACCGCTTGCTCACCTACGACGGCAAGGGCTGGACGCGCACCAAGCTGCCCAAGGCGCTTCCCTACGGCTACGTGGCCTCCACCCTCCGGGACCTGGGCGCGCCCTGGGGCCTCACGGGCTTTGGTGTCTCCGTGCTCGCGTTCGAAGGCAGGGGCAAGAGCTGGAAGCTCCGGGAGGTCACGGGGGCCGGCGCGCTCGACCTGGTGGATGGTGTCATCCACGAAGGCACCCTCTTCGGTCTGTGCTCGGCGAATGGGCTGGGGCGGCTCACCCCCGAGGGCAAGGACCTGAGCTTCGAGCAGGTGGGCGAGGAGCAGGACGGGCTCCGCGGGCTGTTGTCCCACGCGGGCACGCTCTACGCTTATGGCAACGGCGGTCTGTTCGCGCTCGAGGACAAGGCCCTCGTCGCGCGGCACGCCCCCCGCTTCACCGTGACGGGCGCGTGCGCGGGGCCCGAAGGAAGCATCTACTTCCATACCGACGCGCAGGCGTTCCACCTCCCCGCCAGGGGCAAGGCGCGGAAGCTCGCCCTCCCCAAGGGGCCCGTGCAATCGCTGGCCTTCTTCAAGGACCACCTGTTCGTCAGCCAGGACGACCGCGTCCTCCGCCTGGACGACGACCAGGGCACGCCGCTCAAGGTCCCCACACCGGCGCCGGGTTCCCCGCACCTCAAGGTCGCCGGTGGCAGGCTCTGGACGGTGTTCCCACACCACCTGGCCTTCACCACCAACGGCAAGTCCTTCAAGGCACTTCCGTTCCGCTGAAACTGAAGACGGGGCCTTATTCCGGATACGAGTCTTGCGCCGCTTTCCTGCGAGCAGGCTCCGCGGCCTGGCGCTCCTGCCGCTCGCGCTCAGCCGCGAGCTTCGCCTCGATGGCTTGGGCCAACTTCGAGGGTGAGCTTGGCCCGGGCCAAGCCCAGTGACGTGCCTTCTCCTTTGGGGCGCAGAAGCATGCCCCGCTGGACTTGCTAGCGAGCTGGCGTTGTCATGAGTCGATCAACCAAGGCGGGCGACGCGGAACGCCAGCTAGCCGACCTGCCCTGCCCGTAGCGCGGCGTCATAGCCACCAGGAGCGTAGAGCGGAAGCTCCCCAAGTTCGGCTGTCCTCCGCTGGTAGGCGAGCATCAACGTCTGACCATTCTCGGAGACGTTGAGCGTCAGGAATTCCTTGGCTTCGAGCTTGATGCCGTCTGGCAGCGGTAGCGAGCCACCGAAGTAGACCGAACGCTTGATGGCGCCCACGGCCGCCTTGTCGCGCTTGCCCAGATGATGGGCGAGCTCGATGGCCCTCGCTACGACGTCGGCCTTCGGCACCACCGCATCTACCGCACCGAGCTCCAGTGCCTGCGCGGGCGTGAATGGCTTGCCGTCGAGGATCGCGACGAGCGAGCGATGTGACCCGACCAGCCGAGTCAGTCGCTGGCTGCCGCCGCCGCCCGGCATGATCCCCAGCAGCACCTCCGGCTGACCGATGAAGGCGTCCGTGTCAGCCATCACCCGCAGGTCGCAGGCCCATGCGAACTCCGCGCCGAGCCCCAGCGCCTGGCCCTCGAGTGCGGCGACGAACACCACGCCGATGCTGTTCATGCGAAGGAAGATCGCATGCAGGCGGTCGAGCCCAACGTAGCCCTCCGAGGGCACCGGCGGCGGCGCACCCGTCTTCTGGCGCGCGACGTAGTCGGCGCCGCCCTGCTGCAACCATTTCACGTCCGCATGGCTCATGAACCGCTGCGGATGCGTGCTGGCGAAGACCACCGCACGCACATCGGGATCCTTGTCCACGCGCTCCACGAGCGCTTCGAGTTGCAGCGCCACGTCGACGCCGAAGAGCTGCAGCGGACCGCCGTCGATGCGCACCACCAGCGTGGAGCCGTGCGCTTCGATATCGAAGCGTGAGGGCGTGGCTTGTCGTTGTGTCATGTGTTGTCTCCCATGCTTGGGTGTTTCGGATGTGACGCGTCCCTCGATTCGGTTCGATCGCCGGCGCATCGAGGGACGGCCTGCGCCGACGGCGTTCCACTCGACCGTTCAGGGAATCCGAACCACCAGGCGCCCCCTGACCTCACCGCGCAGCAGGTGCGCGACGGTGTCGGAGACGTCGGCGAGCTCGATTTCCCGCGTGGCGGCGGCCAGCCTGGGCAGCTCGAGATCCGTCGCAAGGCGTGCCCATGCCGTCAGCCGCAGCTCGCGGGGCGCTCTCACGGAATCGATACCAGCCAGGGTGATGCCACGGAGGATGAAGGGCGCCATCGACGTCGGCAGGTCCATGCCCTGCGCGAGTCCGCAGGCGGCCACGACGCCGCGATAGCGCGTCTGCGCCAGAACGTTGGCGAGCGTGTGGCTGCCGACGGCGTCCACCGCGCCGGCCCAGCGCTCCGGCCCCAGAGGCGGACCGGGCCGCGCAAGGTGATTGCGGTCGATGACGTCCGCCGCGCCCAGCACGCGAAGGTGCTCCGCCTCCGATACGCGGCCGGTGGAGGCGACGACCCGGTAGCCGAGCTTCGACAGCAGTGCGATCGCGATGGAGCCGACGCCGCCGTTCGCACCGGTGACGAGGACATCGCCGTGCTCGGGTGTCAGGCCTGAATGCTCGAGCGCGAGCACGCACAGCATTGCGCTGTAGCCGGCCGTCCCGATCGCCATGGCATCGCGCGTGCTGAAGGCGTCGGGCACGGGTACGAGCCAGTTGGCCGGCACGCGCGCCTTCTCGGCGTAGCCGCCGTGGTGCGTCTGGCCCAGGTCCCAGCCGTTGACGAGCACGCGGTCACCCGGCGCGAACCGGGCGTCATCCGACGACTCGACGGTGCCCGCGAGGTCGATACCGCCTACCAGCGGTAGCGTCTTGATGATCTGGCCGCGCCCTGAGAGCGCGAGCGCGTCCTTGTAGTTCACCGTCGACCATTCGACCCGGACGGTGACGTCGCCTTCGCCGAGCTCGGCGGGATCGAGGTCGGTGAGGGTCGTCGACAGCCCGGCCTCGGTCTTCTCTGTCAGCAGTGCGCGCATGGGGCCTCCGGTGGAAGCCCACAATCTCGCGGGTACTTACAAAGTCGCAAGAAGGTACAATAATGATAGGTACTGTCAAGAATGTACGTATGCAGGCCAATCGCGTAACCCCCCCAAAGCGGTTGCCCTGTGGAAACCACGCTACTGACAAGGGTGTACGTATGCGGTCCAAGCGGCATGACCCCAAAAGCGGTTGCCCCGTGGAAGCCACGCTCTCGGTGGTCGGCGGGCTGTGGAAGCCGCTGATCCTGTTCCACCTGATGGGCGGCACGCTGCGCTTCATGGAAATCACGCGGCGCATCCCGAAGGCCACACAACGCATGCTCACGCTGCAGCTGCGCGAGCTGGAGAGCGACGGCGTCGTCGTGCGCCGCGTCTATCCGCAGGTGCCGCCGAAGGTCGAGTACGAACTCACGCCGTTTGGTCGCTCATTGGCGCCGGTACTGCTCACGCTGCGCGAATGGGGCGTGACCTACCTGCGCAGTCATGGTGTCGAACCCGATCCATTGCCGACGTGTCCGGCGAGCGAGCAGTTGGCCTCTAGAGCCAAAGCACCAGCCGCGGCTGACCAGGCGCCGGGTCGCACCTGACGCATCCCGGGTTCGTCGCGTCGGTCGTGGAGTCGTACGTCTGCGTCAGCGAGGCGCCCGGAACAACAAGCTGGAAATAGCCCGAGATGCTGGGACGCGTGGTGGGTGACGAGCGGCGCCACCAAGGCCATCCTCGACGTGATTCCGGGGCTGGTGGACCCGGGCGACGAGGGGCCACCGCGCGCTACGTGCCGCAGAACTGGGCGCGAAGCTGCCACGTCGATGACAGCGTGCTGAGCTGACGGGAGCGAGGACTGTGCAGTACGCGGTGCGCATGCGTGTGCACCGCGCTGCACGGGCCACGTGGACGGAGGCATGGCTTCGCCCACCTGGGTGTGGCCTGGGAGTCGCGCCAAAGCGGGCATGTGGGCTGCATTGCGCCGCCCCCGCACCGCGGCCGGGGCATTCCGCGCCGGCCCCGAGGTGCCGTCCTCTCTCTCTTTGACAAGAACACCCCCATGCCTCCGGTAACCCGGGTCCCCCTCTGTGTCCTGCTTGCAGCACTCGCGTGTCTCTTCTCCGGCTGCGGCTCCTCCGAAGAGGAGGCCGTGCAGCCTCCTGGCCTCCCCATCGATGTCACCGCCGAGGCGGGCGTGCGCGAGGCGCACGTCGCGTGGACGGCGCCGGAGCCGAAGCGTGGCGCCCCCGTCCACGCGTACACGGTGCGGGCGAGCCCCGGCGACATCGCGGTGACGGTGCCGGGCAAGGCCACCCGGGCCACCGTGCCCGGCCTCGCCAACGGCACGATGTATACCTTCACCGTGCAGGCCTCCAACCCGGTGGGCGAGGGGCCGATGTCCGTGCCCTCGCAGCCCATCACCACGCCGGACCTCCCTGACGCCGTGAAAATCCTCACCGTCTCCGTCGAGGCCACGCGGGCCACCCTCACCTGGAGGCCTCCCGGGTACGACGGAGGCAGCCCGCTGACCGCCAACGTCATCACCGCGCAGCCAGGCGACGTTCAGGTGAGCGTGGCGGGGAACGCGACGACGGCCACACTCGAAGGGCTGGCGAGCGCGACGCGCTACACATTCACCATCCAAGCCCGGAACGCGGTGGGAGACGGGCCGCGCTCGGACGCATGGGTGACGTCCACGCTCTGTGGCGCGGTCTCCCTCGTGGACT
>NZ_JABBJJ010000048.1 GCF_012933655.1 Pyxidicoccus fallax
GCTTCGGGGCGGGTGGCTTCGCCGCGGCGCTGGCGGTGGAGACGAGTGTGGTGAGCGCGAAGAGCGCGGCGCGCGTGCGGTGGGACGAGAGCATTCAGGGACTCCTGGGACGGTGTGGGCGGTGGACCGCGGTTCCGCCGTGGAGGGTGGGGCTGGAGCAAGGCCTGGGCCAGCTCTGGCGAGGCACGTGAAGTGAGGCGGCGTGGTGTCCCGGACACGGAAGCGTGGGGCTGCGGCCTCGTGGACTCACGGTGGCGGGCTCCGGCGCGTTTCCGCCGTACAGCGAAGATGAAACCCGTTGCGCCGGGCAAGTGGATGTCGCGGTGTCACCGGACGCGACATAGCGTCGGGCGGGGAAGATTTTCGGGCGCCGTCGTTGGGTGGGCGTGGATTGCCACGGCACACAGGTAGGGAGCTCGGCGGTGGAGCACAATCCTCATGTCTGGAGTCCACGTCTGCGCTGGGCCGCGCTCATGGGCCTGGCGGTCGTGGCGGGCGCTGTCGCGGCGGCGGTGGGCCTTCCGAAGTGGCGGAGCGCGGGGGCGAAGCCGGTGTCCCCGGCCCTGTTCCTGGCCCACGCGCCCACGCGCACCATCGAGGCCCGGGTGAGCTACCCCGGAGCGGACGTCCACCGTCCCTATGGGCCCATGCGCTCGGGAGACGCGGGGGCGCGGCCTCCTCCGGCTCCGCTGGCGGAGTTGGCGCGGATGGAGGCGGAGGGGGATGTGCACGGGCTGGCGGCGGCGTACCTGGTGCGCGGCAACACGGAGATGGCCGCGCCGTATCTCACGAAGGCGGCGGAATCGCCGGACGTGGCCAGCGACAGGGCGCTGCTGGCCCTGGACCGGAAGGACTACGCGGAGGCGCTCGAACTGCTGGAGGGGGTGCTGAGCGCGCAGCCGAAGCACGCGCAGGCGCTGTGGAACCGCGGGCTGGTGCTGGGCGAGCTGGAGCTGTGGGCCCTGGCGGCGCGGTCCTTCGAGGCCGTGGCCGAGCTGGGGGAGCACGGCTGGGCGGGGGAGGCGCGGTCGCGTGCGCAGGTGCTGCGTGCGCGGTTGGTGGACCGGTGGAAGGAGACGATGGACGCCGCCAAGGCGCTGGTGACCGGCACGAACACCGTTCCTCCAGACATGCTCCAGTCGAAGCCCGGTGTCTTCCGCGCGTACTTGTATGAAGCCATCCGCGCGGCGGATTCGGTGGAGCGGCTCCAGGCGCTGATGCCGCTGGCCGAGGCGCTGGATACACGCTACGGCGATTCGGCCCTGCGGGAGGCCATCCGCTGGGCGCAATCGCGGGACTTCCGCCGCCGAGGGCCACTGGCTGCCCGCTACCTGGAGCTGTATCGCACGCATCAGGTCGAGGGGGGGCTGCCACGGTTCCTGGAGGATTCGTTGCGGGCGGGCGAGCGCGACCTGTTCATGGGCGCTCTCGTCCATGAGAAGAAGGTCGACGCGCACCTGGACACGTTCGAGAGACTGGCCACCGAGGTGGGGGACCCCTGGTTCCTGCTGTTGGCGGACCATGAGAAGGCACTCGCGGCCATCCGGCGCGGCGAGTTCCTGCGGGCCGAGCAGTTCCTGCTCGCCGCGGCGGACCGCTGCGAAGCGCAGCCCATCGGCTACCGCTGCATCCCCATCGAGGAGGCGCTGGCCAACCTCTACCGGCAGCTCCATCGCCTGCCCGAGTCCAACCGGCATGCGCAGGCGGCGCTCACGGAATATCGCGATGACAGTCGATGGACCGAGGGAGTGCAGTTGCTGCAACTCGGGCAGAACGCCCGATTTCTGGGGAAGGCCGCGCTGGCACGGGCCTACCTGGAAGAGCGTCTCGCGCGGACCCCGGACGACTGCAACATCCGCCATTTCGTCCGGGCGAATGATGCCCTGGCCCGGCTGCAGGAGTTCTCCTGGGTGGAAGCGCGGGCAAGCATGGCTGACGCGCTGTCGTGCGATGCTCCGCTGTTGCTGTCCGCCGCCAAGACGCTGGTGGACCTCTCGCGGACGCATCCCGACGTGGAGCAGGACCGCAAGCTGCAGGAGGGGATGGAGGTTCTGCGAAAGCGGGGAAGTCTCTCTCCGGGAGAGCGTGCACTCGTCACGCACATCGAAGGGCGTTTCCATGTGCAGCGCGACCGGGCGCGGGGCGAGGCGCTGCTCCGGCGTGCCATCACCGAGGCGCGGCAACTTCCCGCATACGACGTGCACGCACGCAAGGCCCAGGCATACAGCTACACCTCGCTCGTGTTCTCCGCCGGGAGGGCAGGTGAGTACGAGAAGGCGCTGGCGCTCTTCGGTGAGGAGCTGGGGGGCTCCCTTCCCAGGCAGTGCCTGCTCGCGGTGACGGTGGATGACGAGCGAACGCTGGCCATCAGTCTCGGTCCAGATGGCGGAATGCTCAGTCACCACGACGCGAGCCGCACCGCGCCATTGAGGGAAGATCTCCGAGGACTCATTCCCGAGCCACTGGTGGCGTCACTGCGTGCGTGCCAGCAGGTTGCCGTCGTGGCGCGCCCGCCGCTGCATGGCCGGGCGGGCCTGTTGCCCGTCGATATGGCCTGGGCCTACTACGTGCCGCGGCCACCTCCTGGAGCCCCGGTCTCGGGTCCTTCGAGGCGCCTGGTGGTGGCGGATGTCGTGGCGCCTCGCGGCCTGGGCCTGCCGTCGCTGAATACGTGGGACGGTTCGTTGGATCCGGGAACCACGGTCCTCTCCGGGCAGGCGGCCACGCCTTCTCGGGTGATGGAGGAGATGACCGACGCCACGGAGGTCGAGGTCCATGCGCATGGGTTGGTGAACCCGAACCTCTCCGAGGCGTCGTTGCTGGTGCTTTCCCAGGAAGATGGCGGCCGCTATGCGTTGACAGCAGGAGAGGTCCAGGAGCTTCGGCTCCGAGGGCAGCCGCTGGTCATCCTGGCGGCCTGTCGAGCCGCGCATGGAGCACCGTGGACGTATGAGCGATTCAGCCTGCCGGACGCATTCATCAAGGCGGGAGCTCGCGCGGTGATTGCCGCCACGGTGGACGTGCCGGATGCGGAGGCCGGAGCGTTCTTCAATGCCGTTCGAGAGCGTATCCGGCATGGCGCGCCCGCGGCGGTTGCCCTTCGTGGCGTGCGCATGGAATGGCTCGGGCGAGACCCCGAGAGTTGGGTGCGCTCGGTGCTTGTATTTGATTGAGGATGGGGTGTTCCCATCCTGAGTGTGAGGGGGAAGTCGACGATGAAGAGACTCGTGTGGTGTGTGTTGTTGGCGGCTTCGCTGTCGGGTTGCCGCATCTTCGGGGAACCCAGGCCCACGCCGGATACCTGCCCCGAGCCGGGGCCGGTGCCCGCGGCTCCGCCAGTCAAGGAGCTGCCGCCGGGGGCATCTCCTCCGCCGGGAGCGACGCATGTCGTCGGGTTCCTCTGTCAGGAGACCGGGGCGTTCCATGCGGCTGGCGTCAATGTACGGACCCGGTCGTTCACCTACCTCGTGTCTGGAACGCGGGCCGCGCGAGAGTCGTTCCTCGCGAACGCCTACAAGGCGGGTGTGCCGGTCGTCCTCTACACCGCTCCCGTGAAGGTGCCGGGGGCCCGGCGCGCGAGCGGCGGTGTCGCCGCGGCCGCCGGAGCCACTTCCGGGGAAACGAGCTCGGGGGCGGATGACGAGACGCTCGACCCCTGCATCGATGCAAACGAGATTGGCGATGACCCGCCGCCGGATCCGAAGGATCCGGGCAACGCGGGGCCGAAGCCCATCGAGACCTTGACCCGCCTGGCCTGGACCACGGCCATCGCGGTGGATGGGGTGAGCGACCCGGTGACCGGCTCCGGCACGCAGCCCGTGCCCGGGGCCCCGGTTCCCCGGTAGCGGCTTATGGCGGTGTGCCGCCCGTGATGCGTGCGGGCGGCACGTGCGGTGTCAGAGCCCCTCGATAGGGTGCATTCCGAGACGGGATGGGCCGGCCCGTTTCGCATTGAGGGGGATGAGATGAAGCATCGGTTGTGGATGTTCGTGGTGATGGTGCTGGGCTCGGGTGCGGCGATGGGGGCCACCGGGCCCGTGGGGCCCATCGTGGTGCCGCATGGGCCCGGGGAGGACCCGGACTCGACGGAGATTGGCGACCCGCCGCCGAATGGTCCTCGTGACCCGGGTGACATCCAGCCGCAAGTGCCGGCACACGTGGCGGGCCCGGTCCGGCTCGTGGAGTCCTCCGGGCCCATTCTGTTCCCCACGGGGCCGGGGGATGAGCCGGACTCGGGGGAGATTGGAGACGACCCGCCGAATGGCCCCAATGACCCGGGCGACATCCAGCCGCAGCGGCTGCCATGGATGCTCGCGGTGGCCGGGCACTCCGCCGGCTTCTTCGACTCCATCCCGTGGCCCACGGGCCCCGGGGAGGAGCCGGACTCGACGGAGATTGGCGACAAGCCTCCGCCGGACCCGGATGACACGGGCGGCATCTGCCCGCGGTCTTCCGGCGACGTGGCCTGAGCGCCAGGTCGTGATGCACCGGTGGCCGCCTTCCTCCTTCCGAGGCGGGCGGCTACCGCGTCACCTTCCCCGCGCTACTCCGGGAACGTGGCGAGCGTGAGGGACTCCGGCGGGACGGGCAGCTCCTTCGGCAGGCGCGCCACGCCGGACAGGTAGCGCCAGCCGGTGCCGTCGTGGCGGAAGTCGGAGCGCTCCACGAAGGAGCGGTCCTTCCCCTTCTCGAACACCTTGGCGAAGAAGAGCACCTGCGCCAGTCCGCTGGCGTCCGGGGGCCGCCGGTCCATCACCACCAGCTTGGGGAACTGGTGCCCCTGGGCGTAGGCGCGCAAGTCACGCAGGTATTCGTCGCGGGGACGCGCGCGGTCCGGGTGGTCCGGGTGCAGCGTCTTCCACAGGTAGGCCACGTCACGCTGGGCGAAGGCGCTGTAGCGGCTGCGCATGAGGCGCTCGGCGTCGGGAGGCTCCGCCTCGCCGCGGTGGAAGGGGGCACAGCACTCGCGGTAGCGGAGGCCGGAGCAGCAGGGGCACGGTGGGGCAGGGGGCATGGCGCGGTGTCCAGCCTACCCGGACCCGGGGGCGGTGCGTGTGGGCGCACACACACGCGGACGAACGCCCTTGCTGGCGGGGGTGTCCGGGCATACATCCGGGGCCCGCGCTTATGAGCCTCCTCGAAGCCATCGTCCTGGGTCTGGTCCAGGGTCTCACCGAGTTCCTCCCCATCAGTTCCACCGCGCACCTGCGCATCGCGCCGGAGCTGTTCGGCTGGAAGGACCCGGGAGCGGCGTACTCGGCGGTCATCCAGTTGGGCACGGTGGCCGCGGTGCTCATCTACTTCCGCAAGGACATCGTCGCGCTGACGGCGGCCTTCTTCCGGGGGCTGGCGCGGCGCGAGCCCTTCGGCACGCTGGAGTCGCGGCTGGCGTGGTTCGTCCTGGTGGGCACGCTGCCCATCGGGGTGTGCGGGCTGGCCTTCAAGAAGCTCATCGAGAACGAGTTCCGCTCCCTGTACGTCATCGCCGGCAGCCTCATCATCCTGGCGCTCATCCTCTTCGTGGTGGAGCGGACCGCCTCGCACCGGCGGACGCTGGCGGACATGACGTGGAAGGACGGCATCCTCATCGGCCTGTTCCAGGCGGTGGCGCTGATTCCGGGCTCGTCCCGCTCGGGCACGACGATGACGGGCGGGCTGGCGCTGGGCCTCAAGCGCGAGGACGCGGCGCGCTACTCCTTCCTGCTGTCCATCCCCGCCACCACGCTGGCGGGCGTCTTCGAGCTCAAGCACCTGCTGGAGGCCACCGAGCGCCCGTCCGCCCTCTCGCTGTGGGTGGGCACGCTGGTGGCGTTCGGCTCGGGCATGGCGGCCATTGCCTGGCTGTTGAGCTACCTGCGCTCGCGCACCATGCTGGTGTTCGTGGTGTACCGCGTGGCGCTGGGCGTGCTGCTGCTGGTGCTGCTCCAGATGGGGAAGCTCAGCCCGCGCTCGGGCCTGGAGAACGTCGACGTGCCGCCCGAGCCGGGCAAGCAGCAGGTCGAGAAGCAGGTAACGGACTAGAGAGGGACGTGAGTCGTGAGCGTGGAGGCGTTGTTCCAATCGCTGGAGTCGCGGTTGTCGTCGCGGCCGGCGCGCCCGGTGAACCTGCCGGGGTTGGTGCTGCGGGAGGCCGCGGTGCTGGTGCCCGTGTTCGAGCGGGACGGGGTGCCGCACGTGCTCTTCACGCGCAGGCCGCCCACGCTGCGTACGCACGCGGACCAGTACAGCTTCCCCGGGGGCGGGCGCGACGCGGAGGACCCGACGCCGCTGCACACCGCGCTGCGCGAGACGGAGGAGGAGCTGGGAGTCGACCGGCGGCGGGTGCGGGTGCTCGGGATGCTGGACGAGGTGCCCACCATCTCGCAGTACCGCGTCAGCCCCTTCGTGGGTGTCATCCCCGGTGACGGCCAGTACAACCCGAGCGCGGACGAGGTGGCGTTCATCCTCGAGGTGCCGCTGGCGAACCTGCTGGACCCGTCCATCCTCCGCGTGGAGAAGCGGGAGGTCTTCGGGGCCGAGCGCGAGCTGTACTTCTATACGTACGGCACCCACGTCATCTGGGGCGCCACGGCGCGCATCCTCCGGGACTTCCTCAACCACGTGACGCAGGTGCCGGGCATGGCGGCGACGCTGGGGTTGAGCAACTGAAGGGCTAACCGGAGACGGGCTGGGAGAAGCGCCGGAGCGGGTCCCAGACGTAGCGCTCCGTGGGCGTGAGCACGATGTTGGTCAGCTGGTGCTTGGAGACGAAGTGCGCGAAGCGCTCCGAGACGACGTGCACTCCGAGGCCCCGAGGCTCGAAGACGTCGTCTCCGTTCCAGCTTCCTGGCTCCAGGACGAAGCCATTGAAGCCGTCTGTGCCGATGGCGCGACAATAGTCGCAGGTGAAGGGGCCCGGCCGCAGAATCTGGCTCCGAGCCTCGTCCACCAGCGCCGAGCCGAAGGACACGGTGACGAAGAAGTAATGCGGTAGCGCGTAGTCAGTCTTGGAACGGCGCCGCTGACGCCGGATCTTGGCGACCTCTACAGGTTCAAATCCGTGCAGGCCCGTGAGTCCCTCTGCTCGGAATGCGTCCGCGAAGCGTTCCGAGACGATGAGGTACGGACCCACGCCGAGGAACTGCACGAAGTCACCGGGCTCCTCCCCGTGGAACTGCAGCTTCACGCGGTGCGGCGGGCGCCACGTCAACATCCCCACGACGCCGCCACATCGTGGACACCGAGGCGCGGGACCTGGTTCTGTCTCATCGATGATGAAGAACTCGGTGTCGTAGCGGGTGTTTCTCTCGCTACGGAGGACGAAGAATCGTGAGGGAGAGTGGGGCTCAGAACCCATTGGGAAACCTCGCCAGCATCTCAGGGCGCGAGTAGATGGAGCGCAAGAAGGCTTCGAACTGCGCGGGTGTCGCCGTTCGATTGTTCCAGAGCCAGGTGACAACCTCTTCGTCGACCTGCCGGTGCCAGTGCTGGTACCCATTATGCGCTGCCTTGTCGACGGCCTGGGTGACGAAGCGTGGGTCGCGTGCCTGATACAGACCCTTGAGGGTGTCGTGTTTGCTCAAGACGTCGGCGATGCGCTTGGAGATGACGTGGTGTTGCTGCCCGGTCAGCACCACGGGCTTCGAGGCCTGCTGCGCGCGTTGCGCCGCCTCCTGCTCCAGCTTCGCCGCCAGCTTCGGGTCGGTCTGCCGGAGCGCCTCGCACGCCGAGGCGACGCCCTGCTTGCATTGGCACACCGCCGTCGTCTCGGACGGTGAGCAGGGAGACGCGGCCAGCACCACCAGGAGCAGTGTCATCAGCATCGCGAAATCCTTTCGAGGAAACACGGCCAGGCCCGCCAGGAGCCACACGCTCCCGGCGGGCCCACTTCACGCGGGGCGGCTACCGGAACACCGCCATGCCCATCAGGTGCGTGTCACCCGTGGTGGCGACGAGGTCCAGGTTGAGGAACCCGTCACTCACCGACGTGGTGTACGGGCCGTACTTCCTCCACGCGCCGAGCGCGAGGTTGCCCACGCCGCTGGCCACCTCCACACCCTCCAGCCGCACGCGGAACGAGCGCGCGTTGGACTGGTAGTTCTCCATCACCCACAGGTACACCTGATAGCTGCCGTTGGAGACCGGCTGACCCACCTGCAGGTCCGCGGCCTGCTTCCAGATGGCCGTGTTCAGCATCGCGTTCGTGGCCGCGTCCGTCGCGGGGTTCGGCGTCACGGTGGTGGTCGTCAGGTTGGGCGCGTTCACCGTCAGCCCGCTCGACAGCGCCGCTGAGTACGACAGCCACGCGTTGCCCTCGATGGTCACCGCGCCGCCGTTGAAGTTGATGCCGCGCACGAAGCCGCTCGGCTGGCTGTTCGCGCGGTGCACCTCGATGCCGGACAGGTTGGCCGCGCCACCCGAGGTCGTCAGGTCCAGCGTGCCGTCCGTGACGTTCACCGTCCACGGCCCCAGCCGCCGCCACGTGCCCGCGGAGCCGCTGTTGTAGTTCGCCTGCACCACCGAGCCCTCCAGCGAGATGCTGAAGGTCTCCGCGTCATTGTCCTCCCACGTGTACAGGTACACCGTGTACGTGCCCGACGGCACCGACTGCAGCCGCACCGCCGCCGACGTGCTCCAGATGGAGGAGCGAATCATCGCCGACCGGTTCGCGTCCGTGGCCGGGTTGAGCGTCACCGCTTGATTGGCGAACGCCGTCCCCGTGTACGTGTAGTTCGGCGCGTTGCTCCCCTCCCAGCTCTGCCCGTCGATGACCGTGGCCGAGCCGTTCAGGTTGATGGCCCGGTACAGCGAGCCCGGCTGGAGCACGTCGCCCGGCAGCGGGAAGTTCCGCGACGCGTCGTCCAGCACCAGCACCCAGTCATTTCCCGCGCCGCTGGAGGGTGGCACGAACTGGCGGGTCCCCGTGTTCGGGTAGGTGCCAATCACCTGCGACGTGGCGACGCGCGGGTCGTACCAGGAGGCGCGCACCGTGCCCCCGGCGATGCGGTCCATGTTCACCGTGAAGGGCTGTCCGGCCGCGCTGTAGACGAAGGCGTAGCTCCCATCCGAGCCGCGCGTGGCTTGCACGCGGCTGGTCCCCGAGCCCGCCGCCGAGGCGAGCACGCCCTGGTCCGGAATCCGCACGAGGAAGGGCCGCGACTCGATGAGCCGCCGCAGGTGCCGCATCTGCGCGGCGCCCGGCTGGTTGATGGCCTCGTACCAGTAGTTCTGCGGCCCATTTACCGGCGAGCGGCCCGGCGCGTACATCTGCCATACCGAGTGGTGCCCGTACGTGTGGCCGAAGGCGCCAGCGAACACGTCCCAGTACGCGAACTTCCGAATCTCGTAGTCGTTGGAGTAGCCGTTGGCGCCCGCGTTGAAGCAGATGGGGTGCTGCTCGTAGAGCGGCTCGGCGTCCAGCGTCGGTTTGGTGGGCGTCAGCGCGTAGTCCGCGGCGATGCGGTTCCACACGTCCGTGTTCGTGCAGTGCCCGTTCTGCTGCATGTTGAAGTCCAGCCACGCGTCGCTGTGGAACCACGTGGAGGACTTCGCGCCGCCCGGCGGGTGGTACGTCATCAGCACCTGGCTGTAGTCCTCGGTGCCGGACACGCCGATGGCGATGCCCCGGGCCATGGCCCGCCACACGGCCTCGTAGCCATTCGCGGGACGGTCTCCGCCGAGCACCCAGATGATGGAGCGGCTCGCGTAGCGGCTGCCGAGGAACCGGCCATACGCCTCCGCGTTGGACGTGTTGATGGTGCCGCCCACCACGTGGCTGCCCCACGTGGGCAGCATGGCCACGTAGATGCCGCGCGCCTCGGCCTCACCGACGACGTAGTCGACGTGGTCCCAGTAGTCGTACTGCGTGGCGTCCGCCGGGTCCGCGCCCGCTGTCGTGGCGGGAGTCGCCGGGTTGCCGTTGAGGAACGGCCGGTCCCCATGCGCATTGGGCGTATTCACGCCGTCCAATTCGGCCACGGCCACCGCCTGCACGGCGGTGTAGCCGCGGTCCGCGCGGTTCTGCAGATACGTCTGCACCTCGGTGCGGTTGAGGCGGTGGAACAGCTCCCACGCGGTGTCCGCGAGGTAGAAGAAGCCGGTGCCGTCCTCGCGCACCAGGAAGCGCGAGTTGCTGCTGACACGCAGCTTCGGCAGGGGGGCCAGCAGTGGCGCCGTGCTCGCCGCCTCGGCCGGAGCGCCCTCGACCGGCGCGTCGGGGGACGCGGGCTCGGGAGCACAGCCCAGGGCGAGTGAGAGACACAGCGGGAACAGCAGGGGTCTGCGCATGGTGATTCCTCGGAGTCGTACGGGATGGGGCACACCGGCTCGCGAAGTCCTCCGCGAAGGTCGATGGCCCGGGCGCACGATACCCGGGGTTGTCTGGAATCACCTGATTTGCTGTGATGCTGAAAATGTCTACGGCCGATGCCGTCCGCGCTGTCTAGAACTGCAGGTACACGTACGGGCGCGTCTCCACGGCGGACAGGTGGCGGATGCCCAGGCCGAGCAGCACCAGGGCCACGGCGCGCACCGGCACGGGCATCCGCACGAAGAGCTCCGACGACACGGTGTAGAGCTTCATGGGCACGGCGTGGAAGAACACGGCCGCCGCCAGCATGCCCCACACCAGCGGGCTGACGTTGGCGATGCCGGGCACGCCCGCCATCATCCGCGCGTAGAACTCGCCCGCGTGGGTCATGTCCGCCGCGCGGAAGACGACGCGGGTGAGCACGACGATGGTGAACGTGGCCAGCATGCCCACCGCCACGCGGGGGATGCCCGGCGACTCGGGCTTGCCCACCCACCACTCCCAGCAGCGGGAGATGCCGAGCGCCACGCCGTGCACCGCGCCCCAGACGGCGAAGCGCCAGTCCGCGCCGTGCCACAGGCCGCCCAGCACCATCACCGTCATCAGGTTGAAGAGCACGCGCGGCTTGGACACGCGGTTGCCACCCAGCGGCCGGTACAGGTAGTCCCGCAGCCACGTGGACAGGCTCATGTGCCAGCGGTTCCAGAACTCGCCGATGTTCTTCGCCAGGTACGGCCGGTTGAAGTTCTCCGGGAACTTGAAGCCGAACAGCGCCGCCACGCCAATGGCGATGTCCGAGTACCCCGAGAAGTCGTAGTAGAGCTCGAAGGTGTAGGCCACCGCGGCGACGATGCACTCGGCGGAGGCGTACTTCTCCGGCGCGCCGAACACCGGGTCGACGATGCCGCTGCCCAGCACGTCCGCGATGACCAGCTTCTTCACCAGGCCCACCGCGATGCGGAACAGCGCGTGGCCGCCCTGCTCGGCCGTCAGCGACGGCACCTCGCGGAAGTGCGCCATCAGCTCCGACGCTCGGACGATGGGGCCGCTCACCACGCGCGGGAAGAAGAGCATGTACAGCAGGTGCTCGAAGAAGGAGTGCTCCGCGCTCGCCTTCCCCCGGTACACGTCCACCGTGTAGCTGATGGCCTGGAAGACGTAGAAGGACAGGCCCACCGGCAACAGCAGGCTGAAGGGCTCCGTGCGCACCTCGACGCCCAGCGGCGCCAGCAGCGACACCGCCGTCTGCCGCAACAGCTCCAGGTACTTGAAGCCCGCCAGCAGGCCCAGGTTGGAGACGACGGACAGCGTGACGAGCGCCTTGCGCGCGCCCTGCGACCGCACGCGCGCCATGCCCTTCACCAGCAGGTGGTCCACCGTGACGCCCACCAGGAAGATGAGCAGGGGGAAGGGCGTGAAGACGGCGTAGAAGTACGTGCTCGCCACCAGCAGTACGGCCATGCGGGCCCAATACTGGCGGTGCACCGCCCAGTAGAGGGCGAACACCGCGATGACGAAGACCAGGTACTGGAGGCTGTGGGACAGCACGTCAGTTGTCCTCCACGCGCGCGGTGGGCTGGCCCTTCTTGTGGGCCTCGTAGGCGGCGAGGAAGTCGCGCACGAACGCGCCCGCCAGCCGCGCGTAGCCCTCCGGCGTCAGGTGCACGCCGTCCGGGTGACCCAGCGCCGGCTGCGTGCGCTGCCAGCGCAGCATGGAGCGCTCACCGCCCATGGCCGCGCGCGCGGACCAGTACGCGCAGCCCGCGTCCTTCGCCACCTGGGGCAGGGTGTTCAGCACTGGCGCCAGCGCGGGGGCCTCGCTCCACCGGCCGTTGGCGTCCTGGGCCAGCCGGTCCGTGGGGCCCACGAGGAGGCACTCGGCGTTGGTGGCCTTGCGCAGCCGGCCGATGAGCGCGGTGTAGTCGCGGCGCAATTCGGCCGCGTCCAGGTCCGCCTTGTTGGCCTCGTTGGTGCCGTACCAGAAGACGAGCAGGTCCGGGCGCCGCGAGGTGAGCTGCGTGTCCACCGCCGCCGCGTCCATGTCCCGCAGGTTGAAGGCGGTGGCGCCGGGCAGGCCCAGCGCGTCCAGGACGACGCCGGGCGTGTCGTGCTCCAGCGAGGCCCCCAGCACGGTGACGCCGCCGTTGGCCGGCGCGGCCACCTGCACGGTGTGCGCGGGGCCGGAGACGGGGAAGGAGCGCACGCGCACGGTGGGCGCGGCGAGCGGCTCGGGCAGCGGCGCGTCCGGCGGCATGGGCTCGCCGTCCACGGTGATGTCCGGAGCGGCCGCGCCCGGCATGTCCAGCGTGTACAGGTCCAACCGGCCCGACGGCGTCTTCGCGTCCGGGCAGCCCTTGCAGAACTGGATGCGCAGCTTCGCGCCCGGGGCGCCCACGGCGCGCACGCCGGTGAGCCCCCAGAGGCCGCCAGCGGGCGCCTCCAGCGCGTCCTCCACCGTCCAGTCACCCTCCAGCTCGCGGGCCACGCGCGCGGCGTCCAGGCGCTGGGACGGCTTGCCGGCGGCGATGAAGCCCCGGCCCGCGTCGCCGAAGCGCTTAGCCAGCACCTCGCGTACCGCGTCTGTGAAGTAGTGCGAGGCCGTGTGCGACGCGCCGAGCTGGGAGATGCCCAGGCGCAGGGCCTCGCCGGCCTCGCGGCGGCTCATCCGCGAGAAGGTCTTCACCAGCGCCGCGTCCGCGCCCTGCAGGCCCGGCGTGTCGCTGACGGGGACGAGCGGCGCGTGGGACTTCGCGAAGGCGCGCTGCAGCGCCAGGTCGAGGAGGTGGCCCAGCAGGTCCGAGCCCTTGGCGCGCGGGTGGACGAGGTCCTCCAGCATCAGCCCCTCGTCGAGCCAGCGCAGCGCGGAGCCCTCGCCGCCCATGGCGGTGTAGGCGTCCCAGAAGGCGCAGCCACCGGCGCGGGCCTCCTCGCGGAAGATGTCGCCCACTTCCTTGGAGCCGCGACGCGGAATGGCCTCGCCGCTCATGGTGCGCACGCCCGCGTCGATGGGGGACATGACGAGGCACGCGGCGTCCGGCACGTTGGCGCGCACGCGGGCCACCAGGTCCTTCATCTGCTGGCGCACCTCGTCCAGGGTGGTGCGGTCTCTCGAGTAGAAGAAGGCCTCGTTGCCGCCCACCATCAGCACCACCATGGACGGCTTGCGCTGGCGCAGCTGCGCGCGGAAGGCGGCGGGCTGGGCGCGCAGGTACACCTCGGCCATGCCGCCCAGGAGGCCCACCGTGTCGTAGACGACGCCGGGCGCGCCCGTCTCCAGCGACACGCCGTGCAACTCCACCTTGCCGGACGTGGTGAGGGACAGCGTCTTCGCGCCCTCGGGCAGATTCACCCGGGCGAAGGCGGCCTCGGACTTCGTCTTGGAGAAGCCGCGCGTCTGCACGCGCTGCAGCGTCTTGCCGTCCACGGACAGCGCCACGGAGCCGCTGGCGGGCTGGGCGAGGAAGAACAGCTCCGCCACCCGCGAGCCCTCCACGTCATAGCGCGTGCTCTGCGAGCCGCCGCTGGAGCTGAAGGCCACGCCCGTCCAGCCCACCCTGTCGCGGGGCCACTTCGTGTCCACCAGCCGTTCAATCACCCAGCCGTCCGAGCCGCGCCCGGAGCGCGTCCAGCGGCCGGCGCTGGCCGGGCGGGTGATGAAGAGGAAGCCCTTGCCGCCCGCGCCGAAGCGCTCCTGGAGGCGGTCGCGCACGGTGTCGGTGATGTAGTCGGAGGCGATGAGCGAGTCGCCCAGGTGCACCACCCGCACGGGCGTCCGGCGGGTGTCCGCGCGCAGCTCGGCCAGGGCGCGGGTGAAGGGGGCGAGCCCGTCCTCCAGGCACGCTCCGTCCGCGCCGGCCTTCCGGCAGTTGAGCTCGATGTCCACGTGCTGGGCGCCCATGCGCTCGCGCAGGGACTCCAGCTCCAGCGCGCGGGCCAGGGTGGGGGCGCTCAGCTCCTCCAGGCCGATGCCGGGCTTCGTGGGCACGGCGGGAAGGGCGGGGGCGTCCGCGAGGGCCGCTCCGGCGTCGGGCGCCTCGTCCTCCTCTTCTGGAGGAAGGGCGGGCGCACCGGGGGCGTCCGCGACCATCGTGTCCGAGGGCGGGCGCGCGGGGCGCTTTCCCGTCAGCGACGCCGGCAGCACGAGCGCCGTCAGCTTGGGCCCGACCGGGCCGGCGCGTCGCAGGCTCGGAATGGGGCTCAGCGCTTCGGGAACCGGGGCAAGCGACAGCCCCAACGCCAGCGCGACGGTGAGGACGAGCGTCAGCCCGGTGGATCTGGCCTTGAGGAAGTCCAACAGCGCGGCATGAGACTGGCTTTTTGGGGGCGGGTCAAAACTCTCACCCGTCTTCGCGGGCCCCCCGGGCGGGGGGCAGGCGGGCGGCCTGGAGCCGGGAGGACCCGGGTCCCCGGGGCAAGCGCCCCCTTTCCCGGAAAAGGCGAAACGGTATGGTGCGCCGCCATTGGCGCCGGCGTGGACCGTGCGCCCTCAGGAGTTCGACATCCGCATGGCCCTCTACCCCGTCATCATGGCCGGTGGCTCCGGCACCCGCTTCTGGCCGCTGTCCCGACAGGCCCGGCCCAAGCAGTTCCTGCCGCTGGCCTCCAAGCAGCCGCTCATCACCGACACCGCCGGCCGCCTCAAGGGGCTCGCCTCGGTGAAGGACACCTTCATCGTCTGCGGCCCGCTGCATGCGAAGACGGCGGCGAAGCTGGTGAAGGGACTGCCCAAGGCCAACCTCCTGGTGGAGCCCGTGGCGCGCAACACCGCGCCCGCCATCGCCCTGGCCGCCGTGCAGGTCGCCGCGCGCGACTCGAAGGGCGTCATGGTGGTGCTGCCCTCGGACCACCACGTGGCCAACGTGCCCGGCTTCAAGGCCACGCTGGCCGAGGCCGCGAAGCTCGCCGAGGCGGGCCACCTCGTCACGCTCGGCATCAAGCCCGCGCACCCGGAGACGGGCTACGGCTACATCCAGGTGGGTGAGCCCCTGGAGGGCGGCGGCCGCAAGGTGCAGGCCTTCAAGGAGAAGCCGGACCTGGAGACGGCGCGCACGTACGTGTCCTCGGGTGACTACCTGTGGAACGGCGGCATCTTCCTGTTCCGCGCGGACGTCATCCTGGCCGCCTTCGAGCAGCACATGCCGGAGATGAAGAAGGGCCTGGAGGCGATGCGCAAGGCCGCGGGCAAGCGCACCTTCGGGGCCGTGCTGAAGAAGGTCTTCCCGAAGCTGCCGTCCATCTCCATCGACTACGGCGTCATGGAGAAGGCGTCCAACATCGCGGTGCTGCCGGGTGACTTCGGCTGGTCGGACGTGGGCTCGTTCGCCGCCATTCCCGAGGTGCGCCCCGCCGACGCCAACGGCAACGTCGTGTCCGGTGACTCGGCGGTGGTGGTGGACTGCAAGAACTGCGTGGTGCTCGCCGACAAGCGCCCGCTGTCCGTCGTGGGCCTCACCGACATGGTGGTGGTGGACTCCGGCGACGCCGTCCTCGTGGTGCCGAAGGACAAGAGCCAGGACGTGCGCAAGGTCGTCGAGGCGCTCAAGGCTCGCAAGATGACGAAGTTCCTGTAACTCCGAGCGGGCCACGTCGAGCGGGCCCCGGGAACCCGCGGCCTGCTCGACGAGCGCTTCCGGGGCTTGTCCGGCCGAAGCAGGCGTCACGCGCCACGGACGCCTCCACGTGCGCGCTCACACGTTGGCGCTGTCGGGCGGTGCCGCGCCGGTCAGGGGGGCCGACTCCTCGCGCCCTTGCCCCACGGGAGGGCAGCGCGCGCCGAGCGTGTAGCACGTCATGGACAGTGAGCCGTACGCGTATCCATCGACCAGCACGTTCGCTGACGTGCCGGCGGCTGACGCGAGCCCGGCGATGTAGAGCAGCGGAACGAAGTGGTCCGGAGTGGGCACCGCGCGCGGGAAGTCCGGGTGTCCGACGAGGGACGGCACGTCCGCGGGCTTCTCCCTCATCAACGCGCGGGCCTGCTCGTCGAAGCGCCGCGCCCAGTCGAAGGCGCCCTGGGGCGAGCCCCAGTCGATGGCCCGCAGGTTGTGCACGACGTTGCCGCTGCCCATCACGAGCACGCCGCGCTCGCGCAGCGGGGCCAGCTTTGCTCCCAGCTCCAGGTGGTACTCGGGTGGCTTGAGCGCGTTGATGGACAGTTGCACCACGGGCACGTCCGCGGCCGGGAAGGCGTGCACCAGGACCGACCACGTGCCGTGGTCCAGGCCCCAGCTGTCCACGTCCGCGCCCACATAGGTGGGCTTCACCACGTCCGCGACCTCCTCGGCGAGCTCGGGCAGACCGGGCGCGGGGTACTGCACGTCGAAGAGCGGCTGGGGAAAGCCGTAGAAGTCGTGAATCGTCTTGGGCCTCGGCATCGCGGTGACCGCCGTCGCGTTGATGTACCAGTGCGCCGACACCATGAGGATGGCCCGCGGGCGGGGGGCGGATGCACCGAAGGCGCGCCACGCCTCGGTGTAGCGGTTGTGCTCGAGCGTGTTCATGGGACTGCCGTGCCCGAGGAAGGCCGCTGGCATCACTGGCTGACTCGACATGTGCGGAACCTCCACGCGCAGCCCAGGCCCTGGGCCCCCCTGAATCTGGGAAGCCCGCTCCGCCCGAGCAGCGTGAAAGCAGCAACCCAGCAGTCCGACGGCCGAGCGCCTGTGAGGAACTTTCGTTCCGACGCGCCGAGGGCCGAAGCCCGCGGCACTCCGAGCGCGAGGAACAGGGCATGAAGCCAGCCGCTGTGCTTGTGCGTGCTACAGCCGCGGCGGCCGAGGTGACGGACGGGCATGGAAGGATTTCCCCCTCGGCACCGGAGCCCGCGGGCGGGGGTGACAGTCGAATCTTCCGAGGCCCTCCTTGGCTCCCTCTGGAAGAATTACGGGTGCGTGTTGACCCGCTCCCCTGCGCACTCGCTCTCCCGGGAGGTTGCCCTGTCCACTCCCGGACGAAGCGCCACTGCACGGAGGTTGCAGTGCCAACGCCGCCCGCCCCAACCCCGGGGCGCAAGAGGTGGTGGCGTCGATGGCATGCAAGCACTGCGCGGTGGAACACGCGGCTGGGAGCGCCTGCCCGGCCGTCTCGCTGGAGGGTCAGCGGCACGGGCCGCTCGTGCTCAAGCGCCGGCTGGGCGCGGGGGCGCTGGGCACGGTGTACCTCGCCGAGCATCCGCCCACCGGGCACCGCTTCGCCGTGAAGGTGCTGCACCCGCACCTGGCCGCGCGGCCGGAGATGCGCACGCGCTTCTACCGGGAGGCCCGCGCCCTGCGCGAGCTGACGCACCGGCATGTGGCCCGCGCGCTCGACGCGCGCCCCGGCCCCGGCGGCCTGCCGTGCCTCCTCATGGAGTACGCCAACGGGGAGCCCTTCTCGCGGCTGCCCATGCCGCTGGCGCCGGTGGAGGCGGTGGAGCTGCTCGTCCAGGCGCTGGAGGCGGTGGAGGCCGCGCACGCGCGCGGGCTGGTGCACTGCGACCTCTCCGCGGACAACCTCGTCCTCACCCGCGACGCGCGCGGCGAGCGGCGGGTGAAGGTGCTCGACTTCGGCGCCAGCGCCGTCCTCAGCGCCAGCCTCTCCGAGGAGGAGCGCGCCTGCGGCATGGTGGTGGGCTCGCCCGCCTTCATCGCGCCCGAGCAGTGGGCGGGTGAGGCCGTGGACGGCCGCGCGGACCTGTATGCGCTGGGCGTGGTGGGCTACCTGCTCGTCACCGGGCGGCTGCCCTTCGGCTTCGGCCGCGTGGGCGAGCTGGCGCCGCCGGAGCCGCACGCGCTCAACCCCAGCGTGCCCGGAGCGCTCTCGGCCGTGCTGTTGCGCGCCCTGGCCCAGCGCCCCGAGGAGCGCTTCCCGGATGCCCGCGCCTTCCGCGAGGCGCTCGCGGGCTGCCTCGGCGCTGCCGCGCGTCCCGCGCCGCGCCCCGCTCCCGTGGAGGAGCAGGAGCTGGAGGACATCGAAATCGTGGTGGACGACCTGGTGCGAGATGCGCCCGTGGCCAGGCCCGTGGACGCCGCTCCCGTCACGGGGGTGCCCTGGGACATCCTCCCGCACCCCATTCCCCTGACGCCGAGCATGATGGCGCGGCCCATTCCCCTGGTGCCGGGGGTGAACGTCAGCATCTTCGGAGGCGTCGTCCCGGAGGACGGCGCCACGCCGCTGCACCTCGCGCTGAGGGAGGCCTCCCTGGGCCTGCCTCCCGCGCCGGTGGTGGAGGTCTCCGCGCCGTGCGTCCCCGCGCCTCCGGGCCTGGCCGTGCGCGTGGGCCTGCCCGTCTCCCAGGAGCTGGTGGCCGTGAAGGCCGGTGACGTGACGACGGACGGCTTCTTCGCCGCGTGGAACGGCGTGCTGCCCCCGCTCGCGGCGCGCCTGCCGGCGGAGCTGTCCTTCGCCGGGCGGACGGTGACGTGCGAGTGCGACGTCGTCCGCCTCGTCACCCAGGACGAGGCGCGCCTGTGGAACGTGGACGCGGGCGTCTTCGTCCAGTACGCCGAGCCCGGGGAGCCGCTGCGCCAGCTGCTGGCCCAGGCGCTCGCGGGAGAGCGGCCGCGCGGCGCGGAGCCCCGGCCGGACGGGGAGCTTGCCCGCCTGCTGTCTCGCGCCGCCGCCGTGGCGAGCGACCCGTACGCCCTCCTGGGCGCGCGGCCCGACGTGGACTTCGACGAGGTGCGCCGCCGCGCCATCGCCGCGCTGCGCCGGTTGGAGGCCTTCCGCCAGCGCACGCTGCCCGCCGAGCAGCGCCGCGCGCTGGAGTCACTGCGCCAGCGGGTGGAGGCCGCCCGGCGCACCCTGGGCGAGCCGCTGAACCGCGCCGGTTTCGACGCCATCCGCGGCAACCTCGCCGGGCTGTCTTGCTGCGTGCGGGCGGGCCTCTCCGACGAGGCCGTGGAGCCGATGCGCCGCGCCTTCCTGGCCGCGCGTCCCGCCGCCGAGGCCCGCGCGCGCACCCTCTTCACGCAGGGCCACGCGCTGGAGGTGCAGCGCGCCCTGCGTGACGCGCTGTCCCGCTACGCCGAGGCGCTCTCGCTGGACCCGCTCAACGTGTCCTGGCTGCGCCACTATGACGACCTCCGTCAGAAGGCGCACGGTGTGGCCCCGGCGGCCTCCACCCTGTCCTCCGGGGCCATGCCCTGAGAGGCTCGCCACCCGGGGCGGGCAAAGCCTTTCCCTCCCCGGGTCCCCGCGCTTCGCCTCTCCTGGCAAGAGGCGGGCCAAATCCCCTGGCGTGTCGCTTGCTGTAGGCGCCGGGTGACATGAAACGATTTGCCCTGCTTGCTGGATTGATGTTGCTGCTGGGCGCGTGTGGTGACGCGTCCTCGATTCCTCCACCTCCGGACATTCCGTCGGACGACCCTGGCCTGGATGACCGGCCCACGCCGCTCCCCGACGCGGGGACGCCCGACGACGCGGGGACACCGGACTCCGGGACGCCCGACGACGCGGGGACGCCCGACTCGGGCACGCCGGACTCTGGGACACCCGACTCGGGGACACCCGACTCTGGCACGCCGGATGGAGGCCCCACGAAGCCGCCGCCGCAATGGCCCGTGCTGCAGACCTCCATCCCCGAGTACCGGCTCACCGTCTCCGCCGAGAACCTCCAGGCGCTGAACGACAACCTCGAGGACCGCGACTACGAGGTACCGGCCCAGTTCACCGCGGGCGGCAAGACGTACACCGTGGACGTGCGCTACCGCGGCCGCTCCACGCGCGAAGAGGTGAAGAAGCCCTGGCAGGTGCGCTTCGACAAGGAGGACCGCTTCGAGGGCGTGAAGCGCATCGAGCTGCTCGCCGCGTACAAGGACGGCGGCTACCTCACGGAGAAGCTCTGGTACGACACGGCGGCCAGCCTGGGCCTGGACGTGCCCCGCGCCCGCTACGTGAACCTGTACGTCAACAACGAGTACCAGGGCGTCTATACGGAGCTGGAGTCCATCACCAAGGACTTCCTGCGCTCGCACGGCATCGACGAGGACGGCGACATCTACCGCTGCGCCATGCACGACTGCGAGCTGCGGCCGCTGCCCAAGCAGTCGTACATGGAGACCTGGGAGAAGCGGACCAACGAGGACCAGCCGTGGACCGGGCTGTGGAAGCTGCTGGACGGCCTCAACCGCACGCCGCCGGACCGCTTCGAGGCCTACGTCCAGAAGAACTTCGAGCTGGACGACTACATCACCTGGATGGTGCTGGACTCCTTCATCGTCAATCACACACACCAGGACGCCCGCAGCTTCCTCATCTACAGCCGCGAGACGGCGCGCTGGACGTTCGTCCCGTGGGACCTCAACAACGCGCTCAGCCTCTACAACCGCAAGGTGCTCCACACCAACCAGGGCGTGAAGAAGGACTACCCGCACCCGGGCTTCACCGGGTACTCCCCCAAGGTCTACGAGCTGTACGTCCACCGGCGGGATGACCTGGGCTACGCCGACATGCGGCCCACCTGGAGCACGCTCGACACGCGCATCATGGACGACCCGAACCTGCGCAAGCGCTACATCTCCCGCATGCGCAAGCTGCTGGAGACGCGCCTCACCGAGGAGGAGCTGGGCGCCCGCATCGACAAGATGCACGCGCTGCTGGCCCCCTTCATCCTGCCCGGCAAGGACGGCAAGGCGCTGGACCCGTACGTCAGCACCGGCCACGCCGCCGAGAGCGCGAAGTACCTGCGCCGCTTCGTGCGCGAGCGCCGCGCCTGGCTGCTCGCGCACCTGGACGAGCTGGAGAAGCATGGCCAGGGCCCCCTGGTCATCGACCGGGTGGGCAAGGACGCGTCCGGCGCCTTCTGGGTCCAGCTCTACAACCGGGGGACGGAGCCCGTGAAGCTGGGCGGCCTGCGCCTGTCCAATGACACCCGGGTACCCTTTGCCCCCCAACTTCCGGCCCGGACGCTGGCGCCGGGGGAGCACGCCACCTTCCCCCTGACGCTGGACCCGAACCGCTCGGAGGTGGGCCTGTTCGACGAGGCGGGGATGATGGCGCTGGACCTGCTCTGGTACGCCCCGCTGGCCCCAGGGGAGGCGTACGGCCGGCAGCCCCGGGGCGCCGAGTCGTTCAGCAGTCAGCCCGGCCCGTGAGTCGTCTGCCGCGAAGCCCCGTGCTCGTGTAGAGTCCGCCGCCCTCTGTCATGCCCACCGGTATCCCGGGGGGCGGGGACACCTTCATGAACACGCATATCTTTCGCGAGTACGACATCCGCGGTCTGGTCGACAAGGACCTGACCGTCGACGTGGTGGAGCTGCTGGGCAAGGGCCTGGGCACCATCATCCGGCGTCAGGGCGGCCGCTCCATCGTGGTGGGCCGGGACTGCCGTGAGTCCTCCACCCGCTTCCGTGACGCGCTCTGCGCGGGCCTCACCTCCACCGGCCTCAACGTGCTGGACGTGGGGGTGGTGCCCACGCCGCTGACCTACTTCGCGGCCAACACGCTCCCGGTGGACGGGCTCGCCATGATTACCGGCAGCCACAACCCGCCCGAGTACAACGGCTTCAAGATTGGCGCCGGGAAGACGACCTTCCACAGCCACGAAATCCAGGCCCTGCGCAAGCTCATCGAGGCGAAGGACTTCGAGGTGGGCTCGAAGAAGGGCCGCGTGGAGCCCTACGACATCATCACCTCGTACAACCACTTCATCCAGCAGACGGTGAAGATGGGCCGCAAGGGCATGCGCATCGTCATCGACGCCGGCAACGGCACGGGCGGCGCGGTGGCGGTGCCCCTGTTCAAGGCCATGGGCTTCGACGTGGTGCCCCTGTTCTGCGAGATGGACGCCACCTTCCCCAACCACCACCCGGACCCCACGGTGGTGGAGAACCTCGAGGACCTCATCGAGGCGGTGAAGCGCGAGAAGGCCGAGGTGGGCATCGCCTATGACGGCGACACCGACCGCATCGGCGTCATCGACGACCAGGGCAACATCCTCTGGGGCGACCAGATCATGGTGCTCTTCAGCCGCTACGTGCTGAAGGAGAGCCCGGGCGCGGCCATCGTCGGCGAGGTGAAGTGCAGCTACACGCTGTACGACGACATCAAGAAGCACGGCGGCAAGCCCGTCATGTGGAAGGCGGGCCACTCGCTCATCAAGTCGAAGATGAAGGAGGAGCACGCGGAGCTGGCCGGCGAGATGAGCGGCCACATCTTCTTCAAGAACCGCTACTTCGGCTTCGACGACGCCATCTACTCCACGGCGCGCCTGCTCGAAATCCTCACCAACGAGCCCAAGCCGCTGTCGCAGCTCCTGTCCGACGTGCCCAAGACGTACGCCAGCCCCGAGCTGCGCTTCGACACGAAGGAGGAGAAGAAGTTCGAGATGGTCAAGCGCGCCACGGAGACGCTGCGCGCGGCGGGGCACGACATCATCGACGTGGACGGCGTGCGCGTGACGTTCCCCGACGGCTGGGGCCTCATCCGCGCCTCCAACACGCAGCCGATTCTCGTGCTGCGCTTCGAGGCCAACACCCCGGAGCGGCTGAAGGAAATCCAGGCGCTCATCGAGGGCACGGTGGCGAAGGTGCAGAAGGAAGTCGGTGGCTGAGCCATGGCCGGCCCGCACATCCTCGCCGTGAGTGGGAGCCTCCGGACCGGGGGCTTCAACCGCATGCTACTGGAGGCCGCCGTGGCCCACGCCCGCTCGCTCGGAGCGGACGTGGACGTGGTGGACCTGAAGACGCTGAACCTGCCCCTCTACGACGGAGACGTGGAGGCGCAGGGGTTGCCGCCCGCGGTGGCGGAGCTGCGCGAGCGGCTGGGGAAGGCGCGGGGGCTCATCATCGCGAGCCCCGAGTACAACTCGTCCATTCCGGGTGGGCTGAAGAACGCCATCGACTGGGTGTCGCGTCCGCCGGGCCGGCTGTTCCAGGAGAAGTGGGTGGCGATGATGGGCGCCTCGCCGGGCGTGTTCGGCACGGCGCGCATGCAGCCGCACCTGCGGCAGGTGATGTCCTCGGTGGGGGCGCACGTTCTCCCCACCCAGGTGCATGTGCAGAAGGCCGCGGAGGCCTTCACGCCGGAGGGCAGGCTGCGGGACGAGGCGCGCCAGAAGGAAGTCGAGGCGCTGGTAGGGACGTTGGTCTCCAGGCTGAAGGGCTGAGAAAGGAATTCCGATGCCGACGCTGGGAATCGACCTGGGAGGAACCTTTGCCCGCGCCGCCGTGGTGGACGCGGCGGGGAAGATGCTGGCCTCCGCCAAGGTGGCGCTGGCCGAGCGCAACCCCGCGGGCGTGGTGGAGACCATTGCCCAGGCTGCGTCCGAGGCCGTGAAGTCCGCCGGAGTGCTGGTGGGCGGGTGCGGCGTCGGTGCCGCCGCGCAGATTCACAAGGACTCGGGCGTGTTGTCGGTCGCCCCCAACCTGGGCTGGCGCAACGTGCCGCTGGGCGAGATGTTGAAGGCGCGCCTGGGGCAGCCGGTGCGCATCGTGAACGACCTGTCCGCCGCGGCCTGGGGCGAGTTCCATGCGGGGGCGGGGCGCGGGGCCCAGGACGTGCTGGTGGTGTTCGTGGGCTCGGGCGTGGGCAGCGCCATCATCGCCAACGGGCGGCTGGTGGACGGCGCGGGCGGCGTGGCGGGTGAGCTGGGCCACATCAAGGTGGTGCCCAATGGCCGGCGCTGCGGCTGCGGTGAGCAGGGCTGCCTGGAGGCCTACACGGGCGGCCACAACCTCATCGCGCAGACGCGCGAGCTGCTGGAGGGTGGGAAGTCCCCGGCGGTGACGAAGCTGAGCGGGGGAGACCCGGCGCGCATCACCCCGGTGACGCTGGAGCAGGCGGTCGAGGCGGGCGACGCCGCGGCGCGCGAGGTCTACGAGCGGGCGGCGCTGTTCCTGGCGATGGCGGTGGCCAACCAGGTGACGGTGCTCAACCCCGCGCGGCTCATCCTGGGCGGCGGCGTGCTGACCCACTGTCCCGGCCTGCGGCGCCGCGTGGTGGAGGGCGTCCAGGCGTGGGCGTCGCAGACCGCCCGCGAGGGACTGCTCATCACCGAGGCCGAGCTGGGCGACGACAGCGGCCTCATCGGCGCGGCGCTGCTGGCGGGCTGAAGCAGCAGGGAGGTCGTTCCCGAGCGGTGTGTCTCGGGAACCGTTTTTCGTGGCCGAGCCGGGCGGTGACAGCGCCTTCATGGGTCGGGTAGGTCATCTCAGGCGTGCACCAGCGTGCGCGCGCCGCGCAGCCCCACGTACTGGAGCGCGGCGAAGCCCGCGACAGCCACCGCCTGGAAGAGGGTGAAGGCGTAGCCCAGCGTGGTGGGCGCCACCCAGTCGGTGGTCAGCAGCAGGAGGCTGTCGGCGGTCCACAGCACGTTGGCGCCGACGATGCCCCACACGAGCGCACGGGGGACGCTCGGCCGCGCGGCGAGGAACAGCAGCAGCGCGGCGAAGGGCAGCAGGCTGAAGCCGGCGATGCGCAGCAGGCTCTCGCCCATTCCCAGCAGGTTCGACAGGGGCGCGGCGGCCAGGAACATCAGCGCGCCGGTGGCTCCACTGATGACGCCATCCAGCAGCAGGGTGCGGCCCAGCAGGGTCTTCGAGGAAGCAATCGCGGTCATGGTCGGGTCTCCATCGGGTGGTCAGGAGCGGCGGCGATTCCCGCCGTCGTCTTGATGGGACCAAGATGCGCGGACCGCGTTCCGCCCTCAATTACGTGCGAGGTAATTGGACGCACTACGCCGCGTTTCTATGTTCCGGGCATGATGATGACGCAAAGCCGCCCCGTGGGAGAGATGCTGCGCGACTGGCGCCAGCGACGGAGTCTCAGCCAGCTGGAGCTGGCGCTGCGCGCGGAGGTGTCCGCCCGCCACGTCAGCTTCATGGAGACCGGCCGCTCCAAGCCAAGCCGGGAGATGCTGCTGCACCTCGCGGAGGAGCTCGACATTCCCTGCGCGAGCGCAACGCGCTGCTGGTGGCGGGGGGCTTCGCGCCCGTCTATCCAGAGGGGAGCCTGGACGCGCCCGCGCTCCAGGCCGCGCGCGAGGCGGTGGACATGGTGCTCACCGGGCATGAGCCGTATCCAGCGCTGGCCGTGGACCGCTACTGGACGCTGGTGGCCGCGAACAAGGCGGTGGGGCTGCTGCTGGAGGGCGTCTCGCCCGAGCTGCTCGAACCGCCCGTCAATGTGCTGCGCGTCAGCCTGCACCCGAAGGGGCTCGCGCCGCACATCGCCGACCTGGCGCAGTGGCGCCACCACGTGCTGGGGCGGCTGCACCGGCAGGTGGACATCACCGCCGACACGAAGCTCGCCGCGCTGCATGAGGAATTGAGCGCTCTGCCCGCGCCCGGAGGTGGCGCGCACGCGAAGAGCTCCGCGAAGAGCGAGCCCCTGGGGGCCGTCGTTCCCCTGCGCCTGAACACGCGCTACGGGCTGCTGTCGCTGTTCAGCACGACGACGGTGTTCGGCACGCCGGTGGACGTCATGCTGTCCGAGCTGGCCATCGAGTCCTTCTTCCCCGCGGACCGGCCCACGGCCGAGCTGCTGCGCCGAATCTCCACGGAGGGACAGCCGCCGGACGCGTGAGCGGGGCTTGGATGGTAGAATGGAAGGTGTGATGCACCCTGTGGGGACAAGCACAGGGGGCAAGGGGGCAAAAGCATGACGAAAGTCACGGTGAATGCGCCGAAGACGCCGGTGACAGAGGGGAGCAGCGGGGTTGCCGCCGCGACCCTGCCCAACGTCTGCAAGATGCCAGGGCCGCCCGCGCCCTTCGTACCGACTCCGCTTCCCAACATCGGGAAGAGCGGACAGGACCCGAAGAACTACTCCAAGACCGTCACCATCGCGGGGAAGAAGGTCGCCGTCCGTGGAGCCACCTTCGGCTCCATGGGAGATGTGGCGAGTAAAGGAACGGGTGGCGGCCTGGTGTCAGCGAACGTCGAAGGGCCGACCCGCTTCGTGGGCCCTGGTTCGATGGACGTGAAGTTCGACGGGAAGAACGTCCAGTTGCTTGGCGACCCCATGCTCAACAACTGCGGGCCGAGCGGGAGCCCCGCTAACGCGGCGACGATGCTGGGAGTGATTCAAGCAAGCGGTTTTGTTTCGGCGGTGGATGGCAAAGATAACTGTCCTCTCTGCCAGAAACAGCATGGTGCCCTGGAAGAGTCTCAAGAAACCAGGAACTGCGCGCAAGATCTCGCGAGAAAATTTGAGAGCAAGGTGCGTGGTAGCTCCGACGAAGACGTCTCATCGACAATGCTTGGTGTTGTTCAATGTCAATGCAAGACGTGGAAATATGCTGACCAATCGAGTGTGACCTGTAGAGCGCTCTACGATAGTGTCAAGGAACTCGGTGCGGGCTGGCGAGCACCAAAAGAAGCGGATGTGTTCGTCGATAAGCCTCGGGCGGGACGAGATAGCAAGGCCACACGCGAAGCCGTTCGCGACTTTCTCAAGAGGCGTTTCCATAAGGATGAGAAACGCCTGGAGAAGATCTGGGACCAGGCAGAACGTCGCTTCTTGAGGTTCAAAGAGGCCAAGAGTTCTCCCACGAGCTACCCACCAGGAAGCTGTGCTGGTCCCAAGGCCCTTCTGCCCGCATTGGAGCATGATGCCTATCCCGGCTCCCTGACGGAACGCTGGTTTGGAGGCACTTCTGGCAATCCAACCAGGGAGAAGATCAAGTTCCGGAACGCGAAGACGGGGGAGGTTGAGGAACGGCAATTTCACCATGGAGAAACCGTTCCTCCCTGTGGGGCGTGTGAGCTTCTTCTCCCTCTGATGTTGTGTCCTGGAGACAAGAAGGAAAAATGTCAGCACGAGGGCTAGAATCCGAGTTCGAGGAGTTGCTCCTACGAGCCATCCCGGGGCTCGAGGCGCAATGGCGCGGCGCGACGCCCGAGGAGATCGCGCAGGTGGAGCGGATTGCGGGGAGACCGTTGCCAGGGTTCTACCGCTGGTTCTTGTCTCGCATGGGACGGAGCATGGGGGCCCTGACGCATCCGTACATCGACTTCTCCGCGCAGGGGGTGATTGCCTGTTACGCCGAGCGGAAGGTGGCGTCACATCCTCGGTTCCTGCTCATTGGACGTGAGTCCAGGGACATGATGCCTCATACCTTCTACGACCTCGATGCTCCGGTTCGAGAAGATGCCAGCGTCTTCGATGCATTTACTCCGGAAGGCGAGGTCCATGGCGGATTCGAGACCTTCCGTGAGTTGTTGGCATTCAGGGCGCTCTGGACGTTCAAGGTCGACAAGCTGCCGCAGCAGTGCGAAGGCAGCTTTGCTGGCGAAACGCCCGATATCCTCCCGAGCCTCGACCCCGTCCTGAGGCGTCTTGGATTCCGGACCCCGATTCCTACCGGCTCCTTCTGCGGGCTCTATGAGCGGGCAGATGCGGTACTGATTTGCAAGAGCACGCCAAGGGCAGACCCAGCCCGTGTCATGGGGTTCTTCCTGGGGGGCAGCGACGCTAGAACGCTCAGGAGAGCCCTGGGGGCCGTCGCGACGGAGTCCCCTCTGGAGGTCGAGGTCGACGAATGGACCCCGGCGCTTCCGTGATTCACCCCTGAAAACAAACAACCCCGCTCCGGCACACGAAGGCCGGAGCGGGGCATGGGGAGCAGGGCGGATTACAGCGTCGGGGTGCCGACGCGGTTGTTGCAGTACGCGCTGGAGCCGCAGGTGGTGCCGACGCTGGTGTACCAGGCCGTCTTGCGGGTGCCGTACTGGCGGTTGTCCGCGTGCACGTGAGCGCCGGTGGAGTTACCCGTGGAGCCCACGAGGCCCAGCGCGCAGCGGTCGCACGTCTTGGAGCCGGACGACACGTTGGAGTTCAGGTGGAGCTGGCGGAAGTCCCAGCCGCTGCCGCCCGTCACCACGTAGTAGTTGCCCGCGCCACCGTTGCAGGTGGTGCCGCCGCTGCAGTTGTTCGCACACCCGCCGTAGTAGCCGTAGTAGCGGCTGACGTTGATCATCCCGCGGTGGTTCCACACGCTGCACGTGCCGTTGCTCATGTCGAGCGCGTTGTGGCTGCTGCCCGAGCACGAGTAGTACGTGGTGGAGCCCACGCGCGCGGCGGTGTCACAGATGGGGCCCACGGCCGTCGCCGCGGCCACGGTGGTGGCCCAGCCGGCCGCCACGAGGGCCACTGCGGCCATCGTCAACTTCATCGTCTTCATGAGGGGCTTCTTTCGTTGGGGGTTACGCTGCGGCACTGCGTACTGCGGTGAGGCAGGGGTCACCTCCGGAGCCGCTGCTTCTCGCGCAGCAGCAGCTCCCACTCCTGGAGGTTGAGGCTCAGGGCGGACAGCCACGCATCGATTTCCGGGTCCATCGCGCGGTCCACGCCGCGCAGCGACTCCAGCACGGGCTTCGCGCCGGACATGCCCAGCCGGGCAATGCCTTGCAGCGCCGCCTTGCGCACCGCCGGGTCCTTGTCGTTCTTGAAGAGGTCCACCAGCGAGCCGCGCGCGCCCTGGGAGGCCGCGCCGGGCACGCCGCCCAGCGCCGTGGCCGCCGCCGCGCGCAGCTTCGGGTCCTCGGCGCGGAGCTGGTTCGTCACCTGCTCCACCGCGGCGGGGCCCACGGCCTCCATGGAGACCTCGCCCAGCAGCTTCGCCGCCACCGCCGGGTCCTCCGCCGCGGCCGCCGTGGCCACCGCCGCTTCCGACACGCGGCGGTCATGTCCGCTGTAGACGTCCGCGCTCTCCGAGACGAGGTTGTCCGCCACCGCCGCGCGCACCTCGGGGGAGGCGTCCCGCACGAGCTGCTCGTACGTCACCACGCCGCCGTTCTTCTCCATGAACTCCACGGAGGGCACGCCGCGCAGTCCGCGCACCGCCGCCGCGCGGATGGCCGGGTCCGAGTCACCGCTTGCCCGTGCCAGCAGCGGCTGCACCAGCGCGGGGGACTCGGCGTTGCTCGCCTTGGTGGCCAGCGCGCCGCCCAGCGCCTCCAGCACGGCGGGGTCCGTCTCGCGGGCCAGGGCCGCCTGGAGCCCCTCCGCCGGCATGGCGAGCGCCGCCTCCCGCAGCCGCCACTTCACGTACCGCTGCAGCGCCGGCGAGCCGCCCTTCAGCGCGGCGCGCACGTCGTCCAGCATGGACTCCACCGTGCAGGTGGCCGGCTTCAGCGGCGTCGTCTGGGGCCCCGTCGCCAGGGCGGAAGCGGGGAACAGCGACAGCAGGGCGGACGCGAGCGCCGCGCGCTTCAAGGTCTTCATCGTCGTGGGGTGCATCAGTGCGGCGCTCCTTCCTCGACGAGGCACGAGTGGTGCTCCGCCTTGCCCAGCCAGATGCGGGCGAAGTCCACCGTGCCCGACGCGTAGAGGTCCCTGAACTCGGTGTAGTCCTGCGTGAAGCGCGAATCTTTCGCGGCGAACTCCGCCAGCAGCGGCAGCGCGTCCGCGCCGGCCACGCGCACGGCGAAGCGGAAGATGGCCCAGCGCACGCAGACGTCGTGCTCCTTGTCGAAGGCCTCCTTGTAGATGGCGAGCGCCTTGTCCGGGGAGCTGGTGACGCCCAGGCGGAAGGCGGCCATCTCGCGCACGTCCCGCTCGCGGTCGCTGGAGAGGATGCGCTTGAGCTCAGCGAAGGAGTCGTCCTCGATGAGCGGGTTGGAGTACGACGGCATCTCCAGCGCCAGCAGGCGCACGGCCATGTCGTCCGACTTGCCGCTGATGTCGAGCAGCTCCTTCCAGTAGGGCTTGTAGTTGCCGGTGCGCTCGTAGTCCTCCTTCATCACCCGGCCCATGGTGCGCGTGGCCACCCAGGCGACGGAGTCCACCGTCTCGTCGAGCGCCACGTTCTTCAGCCGCTTGAGGTCTCCCGCGCCCAGGTGCTTCTGCGTCTCCAGCGCGTCCAGCGCGGCGGAGCGGGCCTGCAGCGTCGCGCCCTTGTCCTCGCCCATCTTCATGAGCTGGCCGGACACCTTCGGGTCGTGCACGGCGGGCGCGGCCTTCAGCGCCTCCATGTAGATGCCCAGCTCGGGGTGGCTCGTGCCCTTGGACCACTCGAGCACCTGGAGCGCGCGGCCCGCGTCATTGCCCACCAGTTCCGTGAGGCGCTCCTGGAGGTACGCGGCGAGGTAGCGGTCCTTGTTGGAGATGGCCGCCAGCAGCGCCGCGCGGAACGTGTCCATGGACACACTCCGGTCGAACTCCTGGAGCCCGTCCCAGCACCCCGGCATCGGAATCTGCTCCACCGCGGGCTGCGGCTCCTCGGGGGAGGGGGCCGCGCCGGAGCCCGCGCCCGGGCCTCCCGCGGTGGCCAGGGTGGAGGAAGCGGACTCGGGCGGGGTGCTGTCGCCAGAGGTGGGAGAGGTGTCGCCGCGGGGCCACACGAGCGCCACGGCCGCCGCGAGCAGCAGGACGCCTGCGACCGCGGACCAGCGGAGTTTTCTGGAAGTCATCAGGAAGGCCTGTGAGCCGGTGAAAGCTGCCAATTCTCGGATACTTGGAAACTGGTGCCGCTGGCAACGGGTTCGTTAGGACCGCAGGCTTGCGGGTGCGTCTGCTCCCAAAGGAGGGGTCATGACCGCCGCACGTCTCATTCGAATTGGCGTCATCGGCGCGGGTTTCGCGCGCACCACGCAGGTCCCGGCGTTCCGGGCGCTCCCGGGGGTGGAGGTCGTCTCCATCGCCAGCGCACGGCGGGAGCGGGCGGAGGACGCGGCGCGTCAGCTCGGGGTGCCGCACGTGGCGAGGGACTGGCGCGAGGTGGTGATGCGGCCGGACGTGGACCTGGTGTGCATCGCCACGCCGCCCGCGCTGCACCGCGACATGACGCTGGCGGCGCTGGAGATGGGCAAGGCGGTGCTGTGCGAGAAGCCCACGGCGCTGGACGCGGCGGAGGCGGAGGTGATGTGGCGCGCGGCGCGGCAGCGGGGCGTGCTGGCGCTGCTGGACCACGAGCTGCGCTTCCTACCGGAGCGCGAGCGGATGCGGCAGCTGCTGCACTCGGGGGAGCTGGGCCCGGTGCGGCATGCGCACGTGTACTACCGGAACGACAACCGCGCGCCCCCGGACCGGCCGTGGGACTGGTGGTCGGACGCGGGGCAGGGTGGGGGACTGCTGGGCGCGCTGGGCTCGCACGCGGTGGACGCGCTGCGCTTTCTGCTGGCGGGGGAGCCGGACGAGGTGCTGGGCGAGATGTCGACGCACACCACCTCGCGGCCGGACCCGCTCACCGGGCAGGTGCGACCGGTGACGAGCGACGACGAGGCGCGGCTGCTGTTGCGCTTCGGCAAGACGACGGCGTCCATCGACCTGTCATCGGTGGCGCCGGGCAAGCCCGTTCACGGCATCGAGGTGTCGTGCGAGCGCGGCGGGCTGCGCGTGGAGGGGCGGGAGCTGTGGCGCTCCACGGTGGGCGGCCGCACGTGGGAGCGCGTGGAATTGCCGGCGGAGGAGCCGCTGCCGCAGGGCCTGCCGGACAACGAGTGGGCCCGCGGCTTCCTGCGCTACGCCCGAGCGTTCACGGAGGCGCTGCGCGCGGGCCGCACCACGGTGGAGGGCGCGGCCACGCTGGAGGATGGGTGGCGCAACCAGCGGGTGCTGGACGCCGCGCGGAAGTCCCACGCGGCGCGCCGCTGGGTGCGGCTGGACGGGAGCGTATGAAAGATGTGATTACTACTGCCGACTCCAAGCTGATCATGGCTGTTGTCGGAAGCCCCTGTGTAGGGAACAATTCTTCTTTCTCCTCCACGGAGTGGTGGATGAGGTCCGGGGCGCGAAGGTCGCGGAAACAGGCCGCGATCTTGCGCATCAGCCCGAACCGCCGGTCGGTCCGGTGCAGCAGCACCAGCCCCCCGTCCGAGGAGATGTGGTCCGCATCGAACGTGGCTACCAACTTCCGCCGTCCGACGCCGCCGAACTCAAGCTGCTTTGGGGGACACGCTGTTTTCACCGCGTAGCTCCTGCCGATGGGTGGAAAGCCTTGAGAACTCTCCTGTTATCGGTCGGTCGCTACGCGGCGTCCCCTCTACTCGTGATCGATCCAGGCTAGCCTCCAGTGCGACCATCCTCCTGCTGGCATAAATCAGCAGGAGGAAGCGGCTGCTTGCCGTGCAGAAGAAGCGTCTTAAGTCTTGGGAATCACGTTTGTCGCATCGATCTGCTGCAAGGGATTTGGAGGTTCCACGACGAACGGCTTCTCTGGCAATCGCAGTGCTGCTGCAATAAGCGCTTCGGCCGGTCGTCTACGGAGCGCATCCCCATCCTCCTCAGGCAACCTGCCAACAACCTTTCCTAAGAAACGAACCGCATCTTCCTTATAAATGAGCATCGTGCCACGATCGCCCCAACGAGTTTCGGGATTGTCTGCATGGAGTCTGAGGCTCCAGCGCTCGCTTCCGTGCTTCCCATGGTCTCTCAAAGTCACGCGGCGGAGGTCGTAATGCCCGTCTGCAATGTCTTCATTGACGGCGGCGAGAACGATGTCTTCATTGTCGACGCTTTGCTTGAATGAGGCCAAAGACATGATGCTTGCGTCAGGCCTATAGCATGGCAGCAGGAAGTCCATGGGCTTTAAGAGGACAACGTCTGCTGGAGCAAGCGTATCCCTCATGGATTCATCTGCGATGCGTACCGCTAGTAGGTCTCCGAGGACTGTATGGACGACCCGTATGGCTTGGCGTTCGAGTTGTGGTACCCGCAGCCCCTGTCTGGAGGTAGGCAGAAGCACAGAAAGCTGTTCGCTTTGGTGGAACTTCAGGCTCGATGCTGAAACTGTAGCGATGCGTTCACGATGATTCCGCCGAGCGCGTTGCGAGAACAATGTCGACGATGTGGTGTCCTGCTCAATAGGTGAGTCAATAGCTTGAGCTTGTATGTTCGGCGCCAATGATTCAAGTTTACACCCAAGAACAAACTCGAAGAACTTACGAAGGGCACTTGATGGCGAGGTGAGATCGGCTTCGCTCATCGCTTGGATGTTCTTTCTGATCTGCCAGGGCTTGTCTCTGTCGCTTTTCAAAGGAGCGCCAAAGAATGCCTCTTCAATATTTTCGCAGTGAATATGGACCCGACTCGGATCGCTCGCAAGCTCAAGGATTTTCGAGTTTGCGCCTTCGGCTGCGGTTTCGCGGTCACGGTCGTGTACAACCCGATAGCCAATGTTGAAGTTATTCAGGACACGCTGGAATGCTCTAATGGTCCATTTGCCTCGGCAGTTGACTGTGGTGACGTCTCGGCGTGCGGTCAGGTACTTTTGCCGATCGAGGCGGCTTAAGGTCTCCAGCCGCTCAGCTATCGCATCAAGCGCCACCAGTTCTGTATCCCCCTCGAAGAGGCATACTGCCTGGCCTCCCGTAAAGAAAACCTCATTCACAGTGGGATCGAAGTTGAGGAGCATACGGAGCCGCTCCCTTTGTTCCGATGCGCCGCCGAAGAGATCTTCCTTGCGCTGTAGTGCCTGGGCTTCTCCTTCCGCCTTCCGAAGGAGAACGATGCCATCATGCCTGTCCGCTAGATCCAAGAATACTGGCGAATGCGTTGTGCAGATGACTTGGGCTACGCTATTCCTTGCGATGTCAACAAGTACGTCGCGCATTTTACGGCACATCTGGGGGTGGAGATATGCCTCTGGTTCCTCTACGAGGAGGAGAATTGCTTGAGATGCGTCCTGGCTATGTCGTTTCTTCTCCGCCAGTAAATGAAGCAGGGAAAGAACCAGGGCACGCTGAGCGCCATGGCCTTGGTGTTCTGGCGAGGTTCTCAGTACCCCATCTTTCACCCAAATAGACGTCATCTTGGCTAGATCGGCAGTTACATCAGGCGCTCTTAGGTCCAGTTCTGCGGTGAGATCGATGAACCGTCCTAGGCGACTGGAGATCTCGCTTTCCAAGTTGCCCACGATCCGGTGTTTCCCCAAGTCAGAGAACAAATGGGTGAGCGAGTCGGCGGCCGCCTTGAAGGTGCGCACCGCTTTGTGTTTCGATAGCTCGTCGGTAAACATCGCGTCTGCGATTTGATACAACGCAGAATCCTTGATGCCCGAACTGATCGCGGATTTTGTTTCCGTCTGCGCCGGAAGAAAAATGACGCGTGGGAATACTTTGTCTACGTTGGGCGAAATGCCGCCGGGATTGGTGCTCCACTCAAGATTGGGTTGACGAAGCGGGGAGTTTATCTCTCGGGCGATGTCCTTGAGTGCGTCAATGACTTTGGGCGACAGCTTGTTCCTGGGCGGTTTGTCGTGCCTACGCTTGTACTCTTCGGCCAGTGCAATTGTGGCGGCGCTATGCTGCAGGAGTTGCGCCCAGGTGATGTCCTTGGGAAGATCCAAAGTCTCGGTTGGGGCGTATGCTTCGATGGCTCTGACGATCTTGTTTTCATCTTCGTCTAGGTGCCATCGCTTGCGAACGCGATACCGTCCCTCGTGAATATGGGCGCGGATTGCGTGTTCCTGCTGATCGGTTTCCGTAAGGTTGTCGAAGGTCAGCGTTACTTCAATAGGGCCTCTGCTGAGGCTTCGATGTGGGAAGTGATCTTCATTCGGAGCAGTAGGGGGAACGTGCGGACTTGCAAGGCAGATGGCTTGCAGAATTGATGATTTGCCTACGTTGTTGCGACCGATGATGGAGACAAAGTTCGCTGAGCCCGGGCGAGACGGGTCGAGAGCAGGGATTGTTATAGTTATGTTCCCAAGTCCCTTGAAGTTTCGGATTTCTATTTCAGCGAGACGCACTGTCCCCCTCCAATTGGCGCTTAGGTCTGCGGCTGAGCATCCCTACGAGGCAGGTAGGGTAGGCGGGCATCAGGGGGTGCACAAGTTTCAAGCAGTGGGCTTGTATACCCCTGTAGGGGTATTGCACGAGCAGATGCCAGGGTAGTGCAGACCCAGTACAGCGCGGCTGCCGGGGTGTCTGTGTCTACCCTGCTCTGCGTTGTTTCGGAGAGCAGTTGAGTTGAAGCCAGGATAGGGTATAGAGGAACCAGAAGACGAGCTGACTGAGAGGTGTATCCGTACTCAGCTACCGCACCGCTCGGGACGGTTCCGCGGTAGCGAGAAGGGTGCGCTCGCGGAGCTGTCGCTTCAGGTGCGTCCACCACAACTCGGGGGATTGAAGCCGGGGCTGTAGGCGGGCAGGTATATCACTCTCCCGATGAGGACAGCCCGGGCAGATCCTTAAGAGAGGCTGTTCTTCTAGCTCGAACTGGAGAAGGGACTCACGACCAGGGGGCACGCTACGGTGGAGGGCACGGTCACGCTGGAGGAAGGGTGGCGCAACCAGCGGGTGCTGGACGCCGTGCGGAAGTCTCACGCGGCGCGCCGGTGGGTGCGGCTGGACGGCGGCATGTAGAGTGAGCCGCATGTCGAACTTCGAGTGGCTCGGGAACATCCTCTCCCGCATCGAGACGTATCCGTGGTTCGGGCACGCGCTCTACGTGGAGGGGAACGCTCCTTTCGAAACGAAGACTCGCGCCATGGTGCTGGCGTACGACGTCTACTCGGACGAGCCGCCTCCGCTCGCCGTGGCCCACGGCCTGCGGAGGACGCTGTCCGTGGACCAGGCACAGGGCATCGTCATGAATGCCCGGATGCAGCGGCCCGAAGTCACCCCCTCCGAACTCGTGCAAGCGTTCAACTACTACTGGAAGCGGGACGCCTTCATCGACTTCTCACGGCAGTGAAGGCGTCCAGTCCGGCGGCTACGGCGTCTTGTTGCCCGCGGCCGGGGCGGCAGCGCCCTGGCCCTTCTGGGCCTCGGCCCACAGCTTGAGCAGCTCCTGCTCGCGCTCCGGCTTCAGCCCGGCACGCATCTTGTCGCGGCGCTCCTGGGGCAGGCTCTTGAACCACGCCAGCGTGTCCGCCGTGGTGGTGGCGGGCGAGCGGAACTTGAGCCCCGCCTTCACGGCCTTGGCGTTGCTGTAGCGGTGCATGCCCGTGTACTTGCCGAGGGGCGGCGCCCAGATGGGAATCTCCCCGTCGCCGTCCTCGCCCTGCTTCACGAGGAACTCCGACGGCACCCACGTCAGCTTCGTGTCCTTGCCCGTAATCTTCTTGCACGCGGCGAACAGCTCACCCATGGACCAGGGCTTCTCGGGGCCCAGCGCGTTGTAGACGCCGGTGATGTTGTTCTCCACCACGTGGACCAGCCACTCGGCCAGGTCGCGCACGTCGATGATCTGCAGCGGGTCCGCCGGGCTGCCCGGGGCGAGCATCTCGCCGCCGCGCTCGTAGCGCACCGGGAACCAGGTGAAGCGGTCCGAGCGGTCCTCCGGGCCGACGATGTAACCCGGGCGGACGTTGGCGGTGCGGCCCGGGAAGGCCTTCTCGGCGGCTTCCTCGCAGGCCCGCTTGAGTCCGCCGTAGTTCTCGAAGTTCTTCCCCATCTCCTCCACGTTGGGGTCGGCCAGCGTGGCGGTGGCGCCGGACTCGTCCTGCCCCACGATGTCGTTCTTGGCGTACGCCGAGATACTGGAGATGAAGACGTACTGGCCCACGTTGGGCGCCAGCAGCTCCGCGGAGGCCTTCACCATGCGCGGGTAGTAGCCCGAGGTGTCGATGACCGCGTCCCACTTGCGGCCCTCGAGCGCCTTCAACCCCTCGTCCTTCTTGGGGTCCCGGTCGCCCTGGAGCTTCTCCACGTTGGGGAACAGCTCCGGGCGCGTCTTGCCGCGGTTGAAGAGCGTCAGCGTGTGGCCGCGCGCCTGGGCGGCGGCCACGATGGCCGGGCCGAGGAAGCCGGTGCCGCCGAGGATGAGAATCTTCTTCGGCGTCTTTGCCTTCTTCACCGGGGACTTCGCGCCGGACTTCGACTGGGCCTGCGCGTCGACTCCAACGGCCAGCATCGACGCCGCGGCCAGCGAGTACTGCAACAACTGCCTGCGAGAGGTGGACATGTGGGGGCTCGGGAACCCGGGGAGTCTGCTGCTCCCCGGCGGACCTCCAGACATGCTAGCAGGCAGGATATTCCCGGGAAGTTGGAGTGTGAGTCGTGTCCCCACCGCGAACATGTGGCGAGGGGCCTGTGGGGGCGAGCACGCTTCCAGGCGGCTTCAGTTGGCGCTGCCGGGAGTCATAGCTACAAGGTGGGTATGAGGTCCGGAACTGGCACTGGGCGAGTGCGCGCTGGAGGGAACATGGGTAGGTCGGGCGCCAACCGAGCCTCGGCCAGTCGCGTCGATGTCCTCATCGTCACGGCGATACGGGACGAGTACGACGCAGTGTTGAAGGTCGACTCCAAGGCTCAACCTGGCTCTCGATGGGAGGAACTGGAGCCGGGAGTGGTTGTTCGTTCGTTCCAAGCTGCGGATGGGGGCACCCTGCGCGTGGCGGTGGTTCGGGCGCTGGAGCTGGGTGGCGTATCGGCTACTGTCAGTGCGAGCCTGATGGTGAAGCAGTACGCTCCCAGGTGCTTGGCCATGTGTGGAGTGTGCGCTGGCTATCGCGGCAAGGTGGAGCTTGGTGACGTAATCATTGCGGACACCTTATGGGCGCACGACGCGGGCAAGTTGATAGCGGGGAGTGATGACTCGGGGCAGCGCCAAGAGCGTGTGCTGAGAGAAGCCTCGGTCCATCACCTCAATGCCGAGTGGAGGCGCAAGGCCTCCACGTTCACCCCACCCAAAGACGGCGGCTGGCTGGGTGAACGCCCGAGACCCTATGAAGCACAGCGGGACTGGCTGCTCGAACGTCTCGTGCTGTATGAAAACCCAGTCTCCCATCCAGAGCGTAAACTCAAATGCGCCGACTACAAGGAGGTGCTGAAGCGGCTCTGGAAATTGGGATGGCTCGAGGACGGGACACTGAAGCTCACGGAAACGGGTCGGCGTCACATCGAGCGTGAGAGGCTCCTGCATCCGGAGGGCGTTCCAGAGCCCAGGCCCTTCCACGTGCATGTGGGCGCCATCGCTTCGGTGAATAGAGTAACCCAGGACCGGAGTCTCTTTCCTCGCTTGTCCGAGGCGGTGCGGACGGTGCTTGGGGCGGAGATGGAAGGGTGGGCCATCGGAGTGGTTGCGTACGAACTCCAGACTCCTTTCTTGCTCGTCATGAAGGGAGTCATGGATTTCGGTGATGAGGAGAAGGACGATAGATTCAAAGCGTTTGCCGCCCGGGCATCCGCAGAGTGCCTGCTCGCATTCCTATGTGCACACCTGCCTTCGGCGAACGCTGCCACCGGCCAGCGGACAGGCGAGGCAGGTCAAGCGGAGGATTTCAGCGATATCCTCGAAGCAGGCAGTGCCAGACCACCTTCCAGGCCGGGGCCTGCGGCCCTCTTGAGTGCTCGTTACCGGTACGTTCCTTTCTATGAGCCAGTGCGAGCGGAGTTGTTGCGCGAGCTGCGAGCTTGGTGTGACGACGAGGAGCCGGTAAGCGCACGGGTGTTCCACGGAGCAGGAGGAGCCGGGAAAACGCGCCTGCTCATCGAATGGTGCGAGCGGCTGCGGGCGGAAGGCTGGCTCGCAGGCTTCTTGATGCGGTCCGCAGACGCTGCGCGGTTCGAGGCTCTGATGCTGTCGGAGCATCCTACGCTCATCGTTATCGATTACGCTGAGAGTCGTATGCAGTTGGAGGCGCTTCTCCAGCTCGTCGCACGCCAGCGTGAATCGAGGCGCGGAGCAGCCTTTCGAGTTGTACTGCTGGCTCGGACAGCGGGAGACTGGCTCCTCGAACTCCAGGCGGGAGATGCACTCATTCAGGAACTGCTGAGCGAGCATCCACCTCTGGAGGTGACCGCGCGTAGCACGTCCATTCCCGAACGGGAGGAAATGTTCCGGCAGGCCGTGGGAAGGTTTGCGGAGGTGCGCGGATGCGCAACTTTGAGGTCGTCGCCTCCCGACTTGAAGGACCCCAGGTTTGAAAGAATCCTCTATATCCATATGGCTGCGCTCGCTACCGTGGAGGGGTTGGCGTTCACGGCCGAGAGCTTGATGGGGCACGTCCTCGATCACGAGGAGCGCTTCTGGCTCGCGCAAAACGTTCAGTCCGGGGCCCAGTTCCAAGCAGAGAGGCGCCTGCTCAAGGAGCGGACCCGCAGGGCGGTTGCGGCGCTGACTCTTCTGGGTGGCGCCATCAGTCGTTCCGAAGCCGAGGCACTGGTGTCACGTGCCTGTGGCATCAGGGACGAGGCGCTGGTGCTCGGGTTGCACGACCTGTATCCAGGGGGGTGGAGAGAGGGCTCACTTGCCTATCTGGGAGGGCTTGAGCCAGATCTCCTGGGCGACGCCATGGTCTTGCGTGCCCTGCTTCATGAGGGCATTGATGCCGAAGCGTGGTTGGAACGTGTCTTCCAGAATGCTGGAGTACGAGGGCTTCGGGCGGGATTCGAGTTGCTGGGTCGTCTATCGCTGGAGTGCCCCGAGGAAACCAGCCGCTGGATGACGCGGCTGCTAGAGCGGGACCTGAATGGTCGTGGGGTGGCGGCCTTGGAAGCAGCGAAGGCACTGGGCCAGCGGACAGCTCACGCGAGTCTCGGACTATGCCTCGCCGACGTCTTGAAGCGTGAGGGCTCCATTGAGGTTGCGATGCGGCTAGAGATGGCGGGAACTCCCGAGTTGACCGTTTCATTGCTGGAGGCCGGTGAGTGGGTGACCGAAACCCTCCTGCGAGCGCTTCCCGGCGCCAAGCACTCACAGGACGCAATGCGACGGGCTGTTATGCTCGATAGGCTGAGTCGGTTCCAGGCTACGTTGGGTCGTCTGGACGCTGCCATGGCAGCAAGTCGGGAGGCAGTCTTCATCTACCGGAGGCAGTTGAGGCGCCAGAAGGATGAACTCAAGCGGCTGGAACTTGAAGTCTTCCTGGCACGAAGCCTTGATATCTTGAGCGCACGGCAGCGAGAGTCAGGACTGAGGGAACTGGCACTTGCGTCTAGCATGGAAGCCGTGGCTATCCATCAGCGGCTGGCGAGCAAGTACCCGGGCCCCGAAGAGTTGGTGGTCTCGGCGAATGGACTGCTTCATCTCGGTTTGATGTTGTCGGAGGTCGGACGACAGACCGAAGCGCTACGAACACTCCAAGAAGCGGTCGTCGCGTATCGCTCGCTGTCAGCAATGTATCCAGGGAAGTTTCAATCTGAGTTGGCTGCGAGTCTGGACGTGCTGGGCATGACCCAGGAGGCAGTCGGCCAGCACGCGGAAGCGTTGCAGGCACTACAGGCGTCCGTGGAGCTTGCGCGCGAGTTGGCAAGGACTCATCCTGATAGATTCCTACCTCAACTGGCTTCGGTCTTGCTGAATTTGGGGAGCGTTCAGGGGCAGATGAGGCTCTTGAGAGATGCCTTGCTCTCGACACAAGAGGCGGTCTCCATACTCCGTCAATTGGCGGAGATGCGGCCGGACGCATTTCTGCATTCCCTGGCGTCGGCATGGAACAACTTAGGAGTCCGGCAGTCCGAGTTCGGGCTGAATCAGGAAGCGTTGGTTTCGGCTCAGTGGGCTGTTGATGGTTTCCGGAAGCTAGCGGAAACCCAACCGGAAGCTGTCTCTGAGCAGTTGGCGGGCTGCTTGAGCAACCTGGGAAACCGACTTGAGCGCGTGGGTCGGCTGGAAGAAGCGGTAGCCGCGATGGAGGAGGCGGTGAGGCTCTTCAGGATGCTGGCAAAAGTGCATCCCCGGGCTTTCCTCCCTACGCTTGCAATGAGTCTGCTGAACCTTGGCTCTGCTTGGCGGAAATCCGAGAGCTTGCCCGAGTCATTGAGGGATTTGAAGGAGGCCGAAAGTCTCTATCGCGAATTGGCGGATGAATATCCGGATAAGTTTCTTTCTGGTCGGGCAAAAGCACTGCACAACCTGGGGATGGTTCAAGAGGCAATGGGGCAACTCGGGGAGGCGTTGAAGACTCACGAGAAATCAGTGGCTCTCTGGCGTGAGCTGGCGCAAGCACAGCCCAGGATGTTCTTGTCGGAACTGGCAGGTTCCTTGAACAGTCTGGGGGTCGTGCAACAGGCGTTGGGGCAGTCCACGGAGGCATTGGAGTCGATGCAGGAGGCTGTTGATACGATATGGCCCCTGTTCGTTGAGACGCCTGAGGCCTTCTCAGACGACACAAATGTGTTCCTCCAAAATCTGCTTGGACAGTTGAACAGGATGGGGCGGGAAATGCCAGTGCAGCTGCGCGCGCGGCTGGAATCCTTCGTTGTCGGGAGGGGGACGTAACGAGCGGTGCGCGCCGCGGGGGAGCCGAAGCGACAGCTCCCCCGCCAGACGGCTCAGTTCTTGATGTACCGCTCGAACACGGCGCCGAAGTCCTTCACGTGGTACTTCTGCTGGGCCCCGGCGAGCCAGGCGAAGGCGGCCTGGTTCAGCTCCTTGAAGGCCTCCACCGTGGGCGTGCCACCCGCCTGGCCGCGGCCGAGCGTGGACGACGCCACCTCCAGGCTGGCCTTGGCGTGGCCGAGCGCGATCTCGTTCTCGATCATCATCTCCGAGATGCGGAACAGCGCCTTGTAGAGGTCCTTCACCTGCTCCAGCTGCTTCTTGTGCACGTCGATGGAGAAGTCCTTCGAGCCCAGGCGGAACTTGATTTCGACGTCCATGTCCATGTTGCCGGCCGTCTCCAGCATCACCCCCGAGATGGGGTGGGAGCTGTAGTTGTAGCGGCGCAGCATGCGCTTCTTGCTGGCGGCGCTGGTGCCGTCCAGGTGGATGAGCGCCTTGTTGGTGAAGCAGTACTCGTCGGACTTGGACTTGATGAGGAAGAAGATCTTCTCCTGGTCCTCGTGCATCACGTAGTCGTCGGAGTCCACCTTGTCGTAGTCCGACGGCGCGATGACGGAGCCGATGTCACTGAGGCCGAGCGCATCGGCGGCGAGCTTCCCGAACATTCCATTCCTCCTGGCGGGCGCGGGGCCCGCGGTGTGTGGCGACGCGGACCCCCACTTAAGCGCACCCCCGGGAGGACGAAAATGCCTCCGCTACGGTTCCAGCACGTTGTTCCAGGTCGGGTTGCCGTCCACCCAGCCAGAGAGCCAGTCATCCAGCGCCACGCCGGTGGTGCTGGTGATGTCGTTGAACGTGCCCAGGAACGTGTGGTTCGCCCCATTCTTCACGTAGTACCGGGCGTTGGCGTTCCCGTCGTAGGCCGTCGTGAGCAGCTGCCGCGTCAGCGTCTCGTAGGTGGCCGCGGGGTAGGCGAAGAAGGTCCGGAGCACCACGTCCTGGTCCCAGGCGAGGAGGGCGAAGCGCGATTCCGGATAGGTGTCCGCCAGGTACGCGGGGTAGCGCGTGAAGTCCGTCTCGCAGCCGGTGCACGCGGCCGGAACCGACACGCCCCAGTTGTTGAACCACGTGGTGACGAGGTTGCCATTGGGGTTGATCATCTGCCCCGAGTCCGCCAGCACGTGCACCTCGGCCTGGGGGAACGCGGCGGCGACGCGCTCGTAGTGGAGCTGCGCCCCGAAGGCGCCCGCGCTGCTGCCGCCCAGGAACACGCGCTTCACGTTCGGGAAGGTCGACACCAGCCGCGGCAGCCAGGCGTCCACGTTGCTCGCGCCCTTGTGGTGCACCTGCCGCGAGCCGTACGTCTGCACGGCGGTGCCCGCGTGCACGTCACCCGTGCAGTACGGGACGAAGACATAGGACATGTCCCGGAAGGGGTTCTCCGCCTGGGTCCGGGAGAAGAAGGGGGCGCCGCGGGTGGTCTCCGACTGGAACTGCGTCGCCTGATAGCCCGTGGCGAGGTTGGTCGCGGTGCGCGCGACGAAGCACGTCTGCTCGTCCCAGCAGGCGCCGCCGCCCTGCATGTAGATGAAGAGGTCGTCGCTGTCCTTCGTGGGGTTGACGCCAATGCCGGTCGGCTGGCCGTTGCCACAGGCCGAGCCAGTGACGTCGACCCAGGACCAGGTCTCGGCGGGAAGCTCGGTGTCGGGCCCTCCTCCTCCCGGAGGCGTGCCTTCGTCGTCGTCATCACCGCACGCCGACAACCAGAAGGGAACCGAGGCCAGGAAGAGCAGCATCAGGGGCTTGCGCATGGTGACGGCAGTGTCACCAGGGGCGCCCACCCCGGCAACGGCCGTTGCCCCGTGGAGCAACGGGCCGTGGACTTCCGCACGCTCGGCGGCGCCGAGGGTCGGCTCGCCTACGCCCGCGCCGCGTACTTCTTCCGCAGCTCGACCTTGATGACCTTGCCGGAGGGCGTGCGCGGCAGGGACTCCACCACGTGGTAGATGCGCGGCGACTTGTACCGCGCCAGCCGGGACTCGCAGTGCGCCTGGAAGCTGGCCTCGTCGAAGGTGGCCCCCTTCTTCAGCACGAGGATGGCGGCCACCGTCTCGCCCCAGTCCTTGTGGGGGATTCCGATGACGGCCGACTCGGCCAGGTCCGGGTGGCTGGCGAGCGCGTCCTCGACCTCCTTCGAGTACACGTTCTCACCGCCGGTGATGATCATGTCCTTGATGCGGTCGACGATGAACAGGTAGCCGTCCTCGTCGATGCGGGCCACGTCCCCCGTGCGGTACCAGCCGTCATGGAACGCCGCGGCCGTCGCCTCCGGGTCACGGTAGTAACCCAGCATCATCGACTGACACCGCATCCAGATTTCGCCCACCTCGCCCGGCTTCGCCTCGGTGGTGGGGTCGCGCATCACCTTCACGTCGCAGCCGCTGACGCCGTACCGGCCGATGGAGCCCGCCTTGGCCACCTGTTCCTCGGGTCGCAGCAGCGTGCCCGTGGGGCCCGTCTCCGTCATGCCGAAAATCTGGAAGAAGCGCTCGGTGCGGTAGCGCTTCGCCAGCAGGCGCGAGGTGTCCGCGTCGATGGGGCCGCCGCCGTACAGCCACGTGCGCACGCTCGTCAGGTCGTAGCGCTCGAAGTCCGGCACGGTCCGCAGCGGCAGGAGGAAGGCCACCGGCGCGCCGAAGAACAGCGTGCACCGCTCGCGCTGAATCGTCTCCAGCATCTCGAGCGGGTGGTACTCCGGCATCATCACCACCGTGGCGCCCACGTAGAGGCTGCCCAGCAGCAGGTTGTTGAGCGGGAAGCTGTGCCACACCGGCATGGCCAGCAGCACGCGGTCGGTGGAGTCCAGGCCGTAGGCCAGGCTGCTGGCCATGCCCGCGAAGAGGACGTTGGCGTGCGAGTGCAGGCAGCCCTTGGGCAGGCCCGTCGTACCCGACGTGTAGAGAATCTCCGCCACGTCGCCGGAGGACGCCACGCGCGGCAGGGGCGCTGGAGCGTCGCCGCCGAACAGCGTCACCCCGTCGAGGGTGTCGTCGCCCCCGAGCAGCAGCACGCGGCTCGTCTCGCGGGTGCTGGCGGGCACACTGGCGGCGAGGTCCGCGTCCGCCAGCACGATGCGGCTCTCGCTGTGGCCCACGATGAAGGCCAGCTCCGGCGGGGCCAGCTTGTGGTTGAGGGGCACCGTCACCCCTCCGAGCCGCAGCGTCGCCAGGAAGCCCACCGCCCAGGAGATGGAGTTGCGGCCGAAGACGGCGACCTTGTCGCCCGGCTTCACGCCCTGGGCCCGCAGGTGGTGGGCGAAGCGGGTGACGGCCGCGTCCAGCTCGGCGAATGTCACCCGGCGGTTCGCGGTGACGAGCGCTTCCTTCGCGCCGTACTTCCGAGCGGCCACCGTGAGCACCTCATCGAGGCTCCACATCACTGCACCCCCTCGGCGAAGGCGCGCTCGATGAGCGCCTGCATGGGAGCGTGGGCGGGCAGGGTGCCGTACGTCTGCCCGTGGGCGCCGCCCAGGCGCGACTCGCAGAAGGCGTCCGACACCAGGGTGTTGCCCGCGCGGATGAGGAGGGACGCCTGGAGCGCAAGGGCCAGCCCCTCGACGATGAAGCGCGAGCGCGTCTCCAGCGCGTCCGTGTTGGCCAGTTCCTTGTGCAGGCGCGCCGTCGCCGCGTCGAACGCCGGGTGTCCGCCCTGCGCCGTGAGCAGCTCCGCGAAGAGGGCCTCGCGGCTGGCCGGCTCGCGCGAGGCGGCGCGCAGCACGTCCAGGCACTGGATGTTGCCGCTGCCCTCCCAGATGGAGTTGAGCGGGGCCTGCCGGTACAGGCGGGCGAGGTTGGCTTCCTCCACGTAGCCCACGCCGCCCAGGCACTCCTGCGCCTCGTTGATGAAGACGGGCGTGCGCTTGCATACCCAGTACTTGCCCACCGCGGTGGCGATGCGGCCGAAGGCGGCCTCCTTCGCGTCGCGCTTGCTGGCGTCCACCGCCCGGGACACGCGCGCGGTGAGCGCCACGTGCGCCTCCAGCTCCAGCGCCAGGTCCGCGAGCACGTTGCGCATCAGCGGCTGGTCGATGATGCGCTTGCCGAAGGCGGTGCGGTTGCGCGTGAAGTGGATGGCCTGCACCAGCGCCTGCCGCATCTGCCCGCTGGAGCCAATCATGCAGTCCTGCCGCGTCATGGCGACCATCTCGAGGATGGTGGGCACGCCGCGGCCCTCCTCGCCCACCATCCACGCGAAGGCGCCCTCCAGCTCCACCTCGGAGGAGGCGTTGCTCCAGTCGCCCAGCTTGTCCTTGAGCCGCTGGATTCGGATGGCGTTCAGCGCGCCATCCGGCGTGAAGCGCGGCATCAGGAAGCACGACAGCCCGCCCTCGGCCTGCGCGAGCACGAGGAACGCGTCGCTCATGGGCGCGGAGAAGAACCACTTGTGGCCCACCAGCCCGTACGGCTGGCCGGGACCGCGCGCGCTGCCCAGCCGCTGCGCCTTCGTGGTGTTGGTGCGCACGTCCGAGCCGCCCTGCTTCTCCGTCATGCCCATGCCCACGGTGACGCCGGCCTTCTGCGACGCGGGGATGAAGCGGCCGTCATACGTGGTGGACGTCACGCGCGGCACCCACTCGCGCGCCAGCTCCGGCTGGTGGCGCAGCGCGGGCACGCACGCGTACGTCATGGTGAGCGGACAGCTGGTGCCCTGGTCCGCCTGGTTGTGCAGGTAGAAGAGCGCCATGCGCGCCACGTGGGCGCCGGGCTTGTCCTCGTTGCGCCAGGCGAAGCCGGGCACGCCGTGCGAGACGCCCAGCTCCATCAGCCGGTGGTAGGCGGGGTGGAACTCCACCTCGTCGCGGCGGTGGCCATAGCGGTCGAACGGCTTGAACTTCGGCCGGTTCTCGTTGGCCAGCACCGCCAGCTGCTGCATCTCCCCGGACACCACGGGGCCGTACTTCGCCAGCTCGGCCTCGGCCCAGCCGCCGCCCTCGCGGGTCACCGCCTCGCGGAGCACGGTGTCCGTCTTCCAGGCGTCGTAGACGAGCGGCGGGGGCTGGTTGGTGACTTCGTGGGTGACGAAGCCAGCGGCGATGGCGTTGTGTTCGGTCATGATGTCGGTCCTCCCGCGGGCCCGGGGCCCACACCCCTGGCTTACCGTGAACGGAAGGACCAGACCACCGGCGCGGCGTGGGTCGGTTCCGACGGGCGAGCAACCGCTTCGGAACCTTTCACACACGCTCGAAACGCCGGGGCCCGGCGCCCTGGGAGCGGGGGGCGGAGAGGCCCTCGCCCGGACGCCGGGCCCCTGGGTGGGGCGCGGGGACGGACTACGGGGCGAACTTCAGGAACAGCAGCTCGGACTCCAGGTCGGGCGTGGTGTACGGCGTACCGTCCACGGTGATGGGGTGCATGAACTCACCGCCCACCACCGTGCCCCCGTCGGGCGACGCCGCCAGGACCCTCAGGGTGATGTTCGGGTCCAGCAGGCGGGACCAGCGGTGCGCGCCGGAGCCGGAGAAGCGCGCCACCGCGTAGGCGCTCTGCATCGGATGACCCAACACGCCGCCCCCCAGGTCCACCCGGCCATAGGCGGTCATCATGAAGGTGATGTTGCCGGCCGGGTCCGCGGTGAGGTGGTCGATGGCGTCATAATGGGGGGTGCCCAGCCCCTTCGCCCAGAGGTCGCTGCCCGCCGACGTCAGCACGCCGACCAGGCCGTCCGCGGGGGACCAGCTCGTGTTGGGCGTGCTGGTGAGCGTGGTGCCCGCGAAGTCGAAGGAGCCCGAGAAGGCGCCGGAGAAGGCCACGTTGCCGCCGGGCAGGAGCGCGAGCGAGCTCACTTGCCCGCGCGCGCCGTTGAGCGCGCGGGACCAGAGCAGCGCGCCTTCCGGGCTGTAGGCGGCGACGAACGGCGTCGAGTCACGGGTGGCGCCCAGCCGACCGGTGCCCACCTGGCCACCGACGATGATGCGCCCTTGCGCGTCGGTCACCACGTCCTCGCCCATGGAGGAGTCGCTCCAGGGGTTGCTGTTGCCCGCGGGGACCACCAGCGACCACTGGTGCTCGCCCTCCCAGGAGAACTTCGCGAGGAACATGCCGTCCTGGGTGGGCGTCTCCGCGGACTGGAGCTCCTCGCCGCCCAGGTTCAGCCAGCCGGTGAAGTGGCCGGTGATGATGGCGCTGCCGTTGGCATCGGTGGCCACCGCGGCCGCGTACTCCCGGATGCGGCTCCCCTCGCCGGACGCGTTGAAGCCGTGGGCCCACACGGGGGCGCCCGTGGGAGAGAACTTGGCGACGAAGAACCCATGGTCGTAGCTGCTGACAACGGGCAGGGGGCCCGCGCCGAAGTCGACCTCACCCTTGTAGGTGCCCACCATGAGGATGTTCCCCAGCGGGGTGACGGTCAGGTCGCTGGCGATGACCTCGCTGTCCGGGTCGGGCTGGACGTAGACCCGCGACCACTGGTGCGTCCCATCCGGGGCGTACTTCACCAGGGCGAACCCGTAGGGCGTGGCGAAGGTCGGTCCGCCGAAGTTGCCCTTGTGGAAGAAGTTCGTGGCGACGACGGAGTTGCCCTGCGAGTCCATGGCCATGGCGCGCACGTGCTGGTCGTTCTCGCCGCCGCGCGCCTGGCTCCAGCTGACATCACCTCCGGTGCCCCGGCGCTCGCAGAAGGTGCCGGCCACGGTGACGATGACTCGCGGCGCGCGGGAGGCGGAGTCCGCGGAGTAGATGTCCACGCCATCGCCACTCGTGGGAATCAAGGCGAAGTCGTAGGTGCCCGCGCCCGTGATGGCCGCGGTGATGTCGTACTCGACCATGCTGTTGCTGGCGACGGCGCCCAGGTCTCCCAGGGCGCTGCCCACCCGCGCGGGGCGGGTGTTCCACGTCAGGGTGTCCGCGATCCAGCTCCCGCTGGTGCGGTAGATGGCCGGCCCGTTGGAGCTGCCGTCCTTGAGCTCCAGCTGCAGCCGCGCGCGTGTGACGGTGACGTCCTGGAGCAGGTGGGGGGCGATTTGGAAGCGCAGGTACGCCTCCTGCTGCGGCGACCCGTCCACCACCAGGAGGTCGTCAAGCGGATGCGAGGCATCCGGCATGGCCGCCTCCACGTGGGCGTCCTCCTGGAGGTTCACCTGGAGGTCCATGTACCGCGTCACCGGCTGGCACGAATCCAGACTGGCTTCCTGCTTCGCCGCTTCCCCCGCCTGGGGCTGTCCCCCCGCTGCCGTCTCCTCCGCTCCGCCGCAGTGGGTCAGCAACATCAGCCCCGCCGTCGCGCCCACCACCCTGCCCGCCTGCTGCCACACCTTCCACCCCGACATGTGCTGCTCCTCGCCCGTTGCTACTGCATTCATGGTGCAGTAGTCACCCGGCCGCCGCTCTGGCCCCGAGCTGTTGCGCCTCGGCCGGTGACGGGCCTCACCCGATACAAACGCCGTACCAACGCCTCGGTCGGTGGTTCATGTTTCAGGAGAGGCACGGCACGCGGGCACCGTTCCAGGAAGCGTGCGCGAATTCAGGGCTTGGCGGACGGAGCGCGGGGGGAGGGCGCTGTCTGCCATTGCGAAACAACAGTTACAACGGAGCGGGAGGTCCTCGCCAGTCGACGATATTCGTCCGAGCCCATGACGTGTGGGTGGTGCCATGGGCCTTCCGTGGCCGAGGTCTTCCTCTGCGAGGGCTACTTTCTGCCCAACGTCTTGCGCGCCGTCGGCTGCCTCGCCGGAGCCTTCCTCGCCTGGGTCTTCCCGGCGGCCGGCTTCCTCGCCGGAGCCTTCTTGCTCGACGGCGCCTTGCTGGCCGCCCGCTTCCTCGCCGGAGCCTTCTTCGTCGCGGGGGCCGCCTTCCGCGGCGCGGCCTTCTTCGTGGCGCTCCGGGTGCTCGAGGCGCCCTTCACGCGCTCATAGTGGGCAATGTATTCGTCGACGCTCACCTTGGAGACGGCCTCGCCGATGAGCTCCACGGGCAGCGCGTCCAGCGACTTGAAGCGCACGCACGACTTGCCCATGTCGAGCTTCTTCCCCGCCGCCGCGTAGGCCTTCTGGAACCAGGTGGCCAGCTTCGGGTCACCGTAGACGGTCATCAGGTACACGCTCATGTACTGCTTCTGCGAGGCGAGCGCCGCGAGCATCAGCGGCTGACCGTTGTACGTGTCCGGGAAGCGGGCGAGCGGGATGCAGTAGCCAATCATCCCGAAGTGAATCCCTTCCTCGTATCCCTCCGGGAGGTTCTTCAGGATTTCGCTCCGCACCGCCTCCAGGGCCTGGCGGCGGTCCGCGGGAAGCGAGGCGAGGTACTGGGCGACGGTGGTGGCGGGCATGGGGCCGCAGCATGCCATGAACGCTCGCGCTCGAAGCGAAAGGGCCCGGCGCCCCGGGGCCGGAGCCGAGGGGCTCCTCTCCGGACGCCGGGCCTGGATGCATCGTGCCGCGCGCTACGGGCCGAACTTCAGGAACAGCAATTCCTGCTCCGCGTCGGGCGCGTAGAACAGCGAGTTGTCCACGGTGACGAAGCGCTCGTACAGGCCCCCCACCACCGTCCCGCCTTCGGGCGAGGTCCCCAGCGTCACGGTGGTGAGCGCCGGGTCCAGCACGCGGGACCAGCGGTGCGCGCCGGAGGTGGTGTAGCGCGCCAGGGCGGTGGTGCCCTGTGTCGGATGTCCCAGCACGCCGCCCCCCAGGTCCACCTGGCCGTAGGTGAACAGCAGGAAGGAGAGGTTGCCGGCCGGGTCCGCGGCGAGGCGGTTGATGACGTCATGGCTGGAGTTGCCCAGCGCCTTCACCCAGGTGTCGCCGCCCGCTGACGACAGCACCCCGAGCAGGCCGTCCATGCCGGGATCGCCCGAGGGGAGGGGGGTGCTGGTGAGCGTGGTGCCCGCGAAGCTGAAGGAGCCCAAGAATACGCCCCCGAAGGCCACGTTGCCGCTGGGCAGGAGCGCGAGCGACTGCACGTGTCCCTGCGCGTCGTTGAGCGCACGGGACCAGAGCAGCGCGCCCTCGGGGCCGTAGGCGGCGACGAAGGGCGTCGTACCGTGGGTGGCACCCAGGCGACCGCTGCCCGCCATCCCACCGACGAAGATGCGCCCTTCCGCGTTGGTCACCAGGTCCCGGCCCTCGGTGCTGTCACTCCAGGGGTTGCTGGTACCCGCGGGGACCGCCAGCGACCACAGGTGCTCGCCTTCCCAGGAGAACTTCGCGAGGAACATGCCGGACTGGGAGAGGGTCTCCCCGGATTGGAGCTCCTCACCGCCCAGGTTCAGCCCGCCGATGAAGCCGCCGGTGACGATGAGACTGCCGTTGGCGTCGGTGGCCACCGCGGCCGCCGAGGCGAAGATGGAGTCCACCTCTCCAGAGGGCGCGAAGCCGTGGGTCCACACCGGGGTGCCGTTGGGCGAGAACTTGGCGATGAAGAGGCCCCACGTGCCGTCGATGTAGGGCAGGGGACCCGTGCCGAGGTCGGGTGCGCCCTGGTAAGAGCCCACCATGAGGATGTTCCCCAGCGGGGTGAGGGTCAGGTCGCGGACTTCAATCAGGCTGTCGAGGTTGGACTCGACGTAGACCCGCGACCACAGGTGCGTCCCCGTCGAGTCGTACTTCACCAGGCCGAGGCCGTACGGCGAGGTGAAGGTCTGCCCTCCGTAGTTGCCGCTGTGGAAGTGGGAGACGGCGGCGACGAAGCCGCCCTGCGGGTCCATGGCCATGGCGCGCAGGGACTGCTCTCCCACGCCGCCGCGCCCCCAGCCCCAGGTGAGGTTGCCGCCCGTGCCCCGGCGCTCGCAGGCGGTCCGGGCCACGGTGAGGACGAGGTGCGGGTCGGCGGTGAAATGCTCCAGGGAGGAGAAGTCCACGCCGTTGCCGCCCGTGGGCACCAGCGCGAAGTCGTAGGTGCCCGCGCCCGTGATGGCCGCGGTCAGGTCGTACTCGACCGTGCTGTTGCTGGCGACGGCGCCCAGGTCTCCCAGGGCGCTGCCCACCCGCGCGGGGCGGGTGTTCCATGTCAGGGTGCTCGAGTCCCAGCTCCCGCTGGTGCGGTAGATGGCCGGTCCGTCGGTGCTGCCGTCCGTGGCGAACAGCCGCAGCCGCGCCCGCGTGAGCGTGACGTCCTGGAGGAGGTAGGGCTCGATTCCGAAGCGCAGGTACGCCTCCATCCGCGGCGACCCATCCACGAGCAGCAGGGTCTCACTTCCATGCGTGGCATTCGGCTGCGCCTCCGCCACGTAGGTGTCCTCCCGGACCTTCACCGTGATGTCCGTGTACCGCGTCACCGGCTGGCACGCGTCCAGCCCGGCTTCCTGCTTCGACGTGTCCTCCACCGGAGACGTCTCGCGTGCCGCTGTCTCCTCCGCTCCGCCGCAGTGGGTCAGCAACATCAGCCCCGCCGCCGCGCCCGCCACCCTGCCC
>NZ_JABBJJ010000490.1 GCF_012933655.1 Pyxidicoccus fallax
CCCCCACCCCGCATCGCCCGGATGTTCTGGACGACCTGCGCCGCCCCATCCAGCACGAACAGGCTCAGTGGGTAGAGAAAGTATGTGTGCGCGAGCAACAGCGCGGCACACCAGAAGAAGACCTCCGCCATCGACCCTGCCTCCGTCCCCAGTCCTCGGACCTGCGCCGGGACCAAAGCAAGAGACATGCCCTGCCTTCACGGCAGGGGCGTCCGACGGGGAGCGCCTCGACGAGGGGCGGATCAGCGCGTGCGGGACTGGACTTTCTCCAGCCCGGGAGCACGCGAAGGCGGTCGTCGTTTCAGGGCTGCCCGGCCGCCGTGTCGAGCTGGGACAACAGCTTGGAGGCGAGCTGGTGGTGGCGGTTGAGCGCCAGCGTGTCGTCCAGCAGCGAGCGGGCGGTGGCTGGATCATCGAGGCGCAGGGCCACCCGGGCGCCCAGGACGTAGGCGCGCAGCAGGGTGGAATCCGCCTTCCGGAGCGCCTCCAGCTCACGGGCGACCTCGGCCAGCGAGTCCGGCGGAGAGCCGGAGCTGAGGGCGTACTCGGCGCGGGCCAGGGTGCTCCACAGCTTGGACGCGCCCTCCACGCTGCGCAGGCGCTCGGCGAGCATCAGCGCATCGGGGGCCACCGTCACGCCGGCGTGGAGGGCACGCGCCTTCACCCGCGCCACCAGGGCCGGGGCCGGCTCCACCTCCGGGGCCTTGGCGAGCGTGGCGAGCTGGGCGTCCAGCTCCCCGCGGAGCTTGTTCGACTCCTCGCGGATCGGCTCCATCTCATTGGCGATGTCCGCCAGCTCCTTGTTCGCCGCGGCGGCGCGGAGGTTCCGCCCCGCGATGTCGCGCATGCCCGCGGCGTCCGCCCTCACCCGGTTCAGCAGGTCCGTCCGCGTCCGGAGCCGCTCGGCGTCCGCCATGACATCCGACAGCCGCATCGACAGGGCGACGACGAGCTCGGCCTGGGCCTCGACGTACCTGGGGTGCGCGGCGCTCAGCGCGCGCAGGCGCTGGATGGCCTGCTCACGCGACGCCGGGTCATCCCGCCGGAGCAGCACGGCCGCGCGCTCCAGGTCCTCGACCGCCGCCACGGGCACGTCCGCGTTCCGGTCGCGCCACGCCGGGTAGGCCAGCACGGACGTCAGCACGAGCCCCGCCACCACGGCGAGCAGGATGAACAGGCGCTCCCGACCGGGCTTTCCGGAGTCGAAGCGCACATCGCCCGACGAATCGCGGCCCGCGAGCAGCTCGGGAGGGAGCTCCATCGGCGGACGGCGCGGGTGCGAGCCGGAGATGGGCAGGGAGCCGGCGCCGCCCTGGACGTTCGAACCGAAGGGCAGCTGCGTCTCGGAGCCCATGGGGGACGGGGACTCGGGAGGAAGCTGGATGCCGGAGCCCTGGTCGGAAGGCGCACCCACCGCGCCGAAGACGGTCGTGCGGTCGGTGCCCGCCCCCTGCCCCACCGGACCTTGCTGCGGCTCGGCGGGCACGGCGCCGAAGGTGTGCGTCTTGCCGATGGGCGCGGGAGCATCCGCGGCGGGGATGGCGCCGAACGTCTGCGTCCCGTTGCTCGACGGAGCCGTCCCCTGCGCCGGCACCGCGCCGAAGGTCCGCGTCGTGTTACCGGCCGCCGTCGAGCCCTGTGCGGGGACGGCGCCGAACGGCTGCGTCCCGTTGCCCGGCGGAGTCGCCCCCTGGGCCGGCACCGCGCCGAACGTCTGCGTCCCGTTGCCCGGCACCGTCGAGCCGAGCGCCGGCACGGTGCCGGACGTCCTCGGCGTGCTCACGGGCGGAATCGAGGGCGGTGGCGGGACCTGCGTCGTATCGGCGACGGGGGCTGGCGTGGACGCGCCCGCGGCGGGGTTGGGATGGGGCCCCGAGCCGAAGAGCTGCGTGGACATCGTCGCCGAGCGTCCCCCTCCGAAGATATGCGTGGAGTGGGTGCCCGAGGTCGCCCCACCCGGCGCGGACGCGGCGGGCTTCGCGGCGGGGAGCGGTGCCTGTCCGTTGGGCGAGGCCATGAACACATGGCCACAGCGCGTGCACTGGACCGAGGCACCTCCCGGGGGGAGGAGTCGAGGGTCGAGGACGTACTGCATCGAGCACTGGGGACAGGCGATCTGCACGCGTCGTGCTTACCACACGGGCCCGGCGTCCGGAGATGCTCCCAACACCGTGGCCGCCTGGAGGGTCTGCAACTTGGCGGAGCCAACTCCCGGCACCGCGTCCACGTCGTCCCAGCTCGTGAAGCCGCCCGAGTCCTCCCGGACCTCGACGAGGCGCCGGGCCAGGGAAGGCCCCACGCCCGGCAGGAGAGCAAGCTCCTCGGCCGTGGCGGTATTGAGGTCCAACCGGCGGCCCAGGGCCAGCGCCTGCGCGCCCGCCGGAGGCAGCCCCTCGCCACAGGTGGCGATGCCCTCCGGACCGATGCGCACCGCCTCCGGCGCGCAGTCGAGCGCCGGGGCGGAGTCGGGCCACTGCAGCCGGGCCACGGCGCCCACCCCCATCAGCCCGAGGGCGACAGCGGCGAGCGCGGCGGTGCGGCCCGCCATGGACTCAGACCTTCTCGCCCTTGAGGGCGGCCGTCTCCGAGACGGCGGTGGCACCCGCGGGAGGCATCGGCTGATCCAGCCCGAACGCGGTGTGCAGCGCGCGCACGGCCAGCTCCGTGTACTTGGCGGCGACCACGCAGGACACCTTGATCTCCGACGTGGAGATCATCTGGATGTTGATGCCCTCGGAGGACAGCGCCTTGAACATGCGCGCCGCCACGCCGGAGTGGTTGCGCATGCCGACGCCGACGATGGACACCTTGGCGATGTCGTCGTCGGTCTCGACGCCGACGGCGCCAATCTCCTTCATGGCGGCCTTCACCACGTCCTGGGCCTTCAGGAAGTCCGCCTTGCCCACCGTGAAGGTGAGGTCGGTGCGGCCGTCCTTGGACGGGTTCTGGACGATGAGGTCCACCACGATGGCCTTCTCATCGAGTGGACCGAAGATCTTCGCCGCGATGCCCGGCACGTCGGGCACGCCGCAGACGGTGATCTTCGCCTCGTTGCGGTCGTAGGCGACTCCGCGGACCAGCACGTCCTCCATGGACTTGTCCTCCTCACACACGAGAGTGCCGGGGTCATCGGTGAAGGACGACTTCACCCAGAGCGGCACCTTGTACTTCATGGCGAACTCGACGGAGCGGATCTGCAGCACCTTGGCGCCCACGCTGGCCAGCTCGAGCATCTCCTCGTAGGTGATGCGGTCCAGCTTGCGCGCGGCGGGGACCATGTTGGGGTCGGTGGTGTAGACGCCGTCCACGTCCGTGTAGATTTCGCAGGCATCCGCCTGGAGCGCCGCGGCCACCGCCACCGCCGTGGTGTCCGAGCCACCGCGGCCGAGCGTGGTGACGTTGCCCTCCTCGTCCACGCCCTGGAAGCCGGCCACGACGACGATGTGGCCCTTGGCGAGGGCGGCGCGGATGGGCTGCGCGTCGATGCTCTTGATGCGGGCCTTGGAGAAGGTGCTGTCGGTGACGATGCGCACCTGGTGGCCCAGGAAGCTGGTGGCTTTGCCCTGCTGGGCCTGGATGGCCATCGCGACGAGACCGATGGACACCTGCTCGCCGGTGGCGACCACCACGTCCTGCTCGCGCTCGTCGGGCCGGTCGGTGATCTGCGCCACCAGTTTCAGGAGCCGGTTCGTCTCGCCCGACATCGCCGAGACGACGACCACCACGTCGTGGCCCGCCTCCTGGGCGGCCAGGCAGCGCAGGGCCACGTTCTTGATGCGGTTGGTGTCACCTACGGAGGTACCGCCATACTTCTGGACGATCAGCGCCACGGGGCCTTCGACCTCCTGCGTCAGTCGGACGGACCTATACGAGTAGCGCTCCCGGGTGTAAAGCGCCCGCAGCCTGCAATTTGAAGTTTCCGCACCCCATTGGAGCCCCAATGTCTCGCGCTCGCATCCTCATCGACGGTGACACCCTGAAGCTGGAGGAAATCCTCCAGGTGGCACGGAACGAGGCCACCGTGGAGCTGGCCCCCGAGGCGGCCGCCCGCGTGCGTGCCTCGCGCGCCCTGGTGGACCGGGTGGCCGCCGGTGACACGCCGGCCTACGGCATCAACACCGGCTTCGGCACGCTGGCCGAGGTCCGCATCGACAAGAAGGACCTGCGCGACCTCCAGCGCAACCTCATCCTGTCCCATGCGTGTGGCGTGGGCACTCCCCTGCCCCTGCCGGAGGCGCGGGCGCTGCTGCTCCTGCGGTGCAACGTGCTGGCGAAGGGCTTCTCGGGCATCCGGCCGGAGACGCTGGGGCTGGCGCTGGACATGCTGAACCGGGACGTGGTGCCGGTGGTGCCCGAGCGGGGCAGCGTGGGCGCATCGGGCGACCTGGCGCCGCTGGCGCACCTGGCGCTCGTCTTCATCGGCGAGGGCGAGGCGTACTTCCAGGGCCAGCGGCTGCCGGCGCGTCAGGCGCTGGAGCGGGCAGGGCTGCAGCCGGTGGTGCTGGAGGCCAAGGAGGGCCTGGCGCTGGTGAACGGCACGCAGGCCATGTGCGCGGTGGGCACCCTGCTCCAGCTCCGCGCGGAGACGCTGGCGGACCTGGCGGACGTGGCGGGCTCGATGACGCTGGAGGGCCTGCTGGGCAGCCACAAGCCCTTCATCCCCGAGATTCACGACGTGCGGGCGCACCCGGGCCAGAAGGCGTGCGCGGCGCACCTGCGGCGGATTCTCGCGGGCAGCGAGCTGGTGGAGACGCACGTCAACTGCAGCAAGGTGCAGGACCCGTACTCGCTGCGCTGCATGCCGCAGGTGCACGGCGCGGCGCGCGAGGGTCTGTCCTTCGCCCGGCGGATTCTGGAGGTGGAGGTGAACAGCGCCACGGACAACCCGCTCGTGTTCACGGAGACGGAGCGGATTGTGTCGGGCGGCAACTTCCACGGGCAGCCCATCTCCCTGGCGATGGACGTGGTGGCGATGGCGCTGACGCAGCTGTCGTCCATCAGCGAGCGGCGGGTGGAGCAGCTGGTGAACCCGGCGCTGTCGGGGCTGCCGGCGTTCCTGGCGAAGAACTCGGGGTTGAACTCGGGGTTCATGATTGCCCAGGTGACGAGCGCGGCGCTGGTGGCCGAGTCGCGCGTGCTGAGCCACCCGGCGTCGGTGGACTCGATTCCGTCGTCCGCGGGCCGTGAGGACCACGTGTCCATGGGCATGACGGCGGCGCTGAAGGGCCGTCAGGTGAGTGACTTCACCCGCTCGTGTCTGGCCATCGAGGTGCTGTGCGCGGCGCAGGCGCTGGACTTCCGGCTGCCGGTGAAGCCCGGCAAGGGCGCGCTGGCGGCGTACGAGCTGGTGCGCAGCAAGGTGCCGCACATGGATAGGGACCGCGAGCTGCACAAGGACATCGAGGCGGTGAGCCAGCTCATCGACTCGGGCGAGCTGCTCGCGACGGTGCGCTCCGCCACGGCGTGAGCGGACGGGTTCGAGTCCCGTACTCTTCGCTAGAGGAAGCCCAGCAATCTCACCGGGTTGCTGGGCTTTTTCTTTTCCCTCGTTCCCTCCACAAGGAGTCTTCGAACATGCCGTCCTCACGTTTCTACGCGGGTGAGCAGGATCTGCGAGCCATGACGCGCCTGGTGTCCGAGGCCCATGCCGCGCATGGGCCCCAGGTCGAGTGCACCGTGGGAGACATCGACTGGCGCATGTACCGCAATGCCTTCGTGCGGCCCGAACAGAACGTGCGCCTCTGGCATGACGAGCGCGGGCACCTGGTGGGCTTCGCCTGGGGCTATGTGAATGGAGACGTCGACCTGCTCATCCATCCTCGAGAGCACGCCGCCACCCTGATGCCCCAGATACTCGAGTGGGCACAGGCGTGGTTCCCCACGCGCGGTGCCTCCGGCGAACGTCCGCTTCATGTCTGGGCATTGGAGAGCAATACGTCCATGACCCGCGCGTTGGAGCAACAGGGCTGGCGGCGCATCGAAGACTGCTACCTCCACCTGGCCCGGCCAACGGCGGATACCGGCACCGCGCCCCTGCCCCCCGGCTACACCGTTCGAAACGTGCGAGGCCCCGAGGAGACCGCCGCGCGCGCCGAGGTCCATCGCCGGGCCTTCGGCACCGAGCGTGTCACCACCGAGGTGTACCAGCGGGTGATGGGCGCCTCCCACTACCGCGCGCACCTGGACCTGGTGGCCGAGGCGCCAGACGGCTCGCTGGCCGCGCTGGCGCTGTGCTGGCTGGACCCGGAGAACGGCCTGGGCGAGTTCGAGCCCGTCGCGACAGCGCCAGAGCACCGCCGCAAGGGCCTGGCTCAGGCATTGATCCAGGAAGGAGTGAGACGCATGTGGAAGGAGGGAGCCAGGACGGCGCTGGTCTATGCCCATGCCGCCAATCCCGCCTCCGTGGCACTCTACGAGTCGGCGGGCTTTCGCGTCATCGACCGGAACTGGGGGTACGTGGCGCCCTGAGTCTCTTCACGCTCGCCTCCTCGTGGTCCGTGTCATCTCCCCGTTGGACTCCAGGGACTTGCGCGGCTGGCGCTTCGTCGTCATCGGCGGCGTGCTGCTGCACCTGTCGTGTGCCTTCCTCCAGGACTCCGAGCAGACCTGCGGGAGGGACAGTTGCAGCAGTACCGGCCCGAGCAGGTGCTTTGGAGCCATGCCCTGTCCTGGACCGAGCAGGCGGAGACGCCTCTCGAGGCGGGCCCGGTGGAGTCCCTGGCCGCGCGTCTGATTTGCCGCCCCTCTGACGCGAGTGTCCGCCATGGCCTCGCTGCGGGGCGGTGCCGCTGGCGGCCTGTTCCGCGACACGGGCCTGCGCCGCCAGCACTTCACCGACTCGCCCGTGAAGAGCAGCCGCTTCGCCTGAAGAGGAGGGCCCCATCCGTGGCTGCCCGACCGCTTCACCTCCTCTGTGCGCAGCCGTGATCAGACAGGGCTTCATTCCCGCACACGAGGCTTGATAGGTGGTTGGAGGAATGAGTCGCCCAAGTGGACAAGACACACCCCCCTGCCGAAGAAGCCAGGACGGAGGAACTAGTGACGATGGAGCTGCCGGCTGCACTGGCGGCTTCTGGTGTAGCCCCCTGAAGAGTCGGACAGGCTCGTTCGGCTAGAAAGCGAGTCTGACGATGGAGAAGAAGAGCCAAGAGGGAGCCCCGGAGGGGGCCGAGGGGAGCAAGCGTCGCCGGCGGTACTCGG
>NZ_JABBJJ010000491.1 GCF_012933655.1 Pyxidicoccus fallax
CCTCCCAGCCCCCCGGCGCCGCCTTGCTGGAGGAATCCTTCCTCCACGACGGCCCGCCTCGGGCGCCCCCCTTGCTGGAGGAATCATTCCTCCACGACGACCCGCCTCGGATGCGGCCTCGCTGGAGGAATCATTCCTCCACGACGGCCCGCCTCGGATGCCGCCTCGCTGGAGGAATCATTCCTCCACGATGACCCGCCTCGGATGCGGCCTCGCCGGAGGAGTCATTCCTCCACGACGGCCCTCCTTCCGGAGAGGGCTGACATGCCAGCAAGGATGCGGCTCGCGCCAAGGAATAACCTCTGGCAGCTCATCCGGTTGCGTGCCCTGCGGTCCATCCAGGGGCCGAGGCGGGGGCTGACACGCGCGCGGGCTCGGGAGTCACGCGGTGCCGCGGGACGACGCCTTGACCGCCATGGAGGCTGCGATGGGGCTCCTGGCACCACGCTCACGATGAGGGAGGGCGCCTCCGAGGACAGGAAGATTCCCGCCTCGAACGAATCCGAGGCGCGGAAGATGCGCCCTGCAAACAGAAGGGGCGGCGCTGGAATGGCGAAGGGAGCCGCAGGCCATCCTCGCGGCCTTACCGGACTTCCCTGAAGCAGGTTAATCAGGTACGCCCGGGCCCGGGCGGCGTACAGAGAAGCGGAGCAACTCGCCCCGGCGGTTGCTCGGTGCCCGGGACGCGCTCACGCTGGGGGCCACGGCAGCAATGCCACGGCGCTAGGGTTCACAGGTAATGCGGGCCCTTCTTGCTCTCTTGCTTTCGCTGCTCGCCACGTCCTGGCTGGGCTGCACCACCGTCACGCCTCCCCTGCAGCAAGCCTGGACCGAGGCAGCGGAGGTGGAGTGCGACGCACCCCACGAGGACCAGTGCGTCACCCTCCTGTGCCTGGGGGACACCTGCGGCTTCTACCGCTGTGAGGACATGTCCGGTGAAGTCGAACTGGCGCGCTTCCCGGGGGCGCGCCCTCCTGCGGCGGCGGGCAACGGTCCTCGGAGGAACTGGGGAAGCGCGGGGAAGCTGCCCGGTGGCGCCGTCATGGTCTTTCCCAACTGGAACGGTGCCCCCGAGCGAATCATCCCCCCTTCACGCCAGCTCACGGCCGGCCGATGGGAGAAGCACCACATCTTCCCCCAGGCCAAGGAGTTCGCGAGGTGGTTCGACCGTCAGGGGGGCATCTATCGCGTCCAGGTCCTGGGCGGCCCCATCCAGCCCTACGACTCCCGCCCGGGCACTTGAGGACGAATGACCCGATTCTACTGGCTGAACGAGGACAGGGCGGTTGCGACCCGGTACGGGGGATACGTCGATGCCGCCAGCAAGTGGGGACTGCCAGGCGTGAGGTGTCACACGTGCGGTGTCACCTGGAGCGATCTGGGCCACAGCTATCCCTCTGTCGACCTCTCGCAGCTACCCGAGCACCGCGAGTTCGAGACGGCTCGGCCCGAGCCCTTCCCCGAATTCGCGCGCCTGCGTGAGCGGGTGCGTCCCCTGGCGCCTCCGCATGCCGCGCTGCCCCCCGGTACGGAGTTCGGTCCGCTGGTGGGTCGAGCCTCCGGGGATTTCGGCCCCATCGTCTGGGCGGGCGTGGAGAGGCTCCTCCTACGCCGGGACGCGCTGGAGCGTCTGCAGAAAGCGGGTGTGCGGGGGTTGCACGGATGCCCCACCCAGCTCCGGTTTCGCAAGAAGGACGCACCGGAGTTGCTGGAGCTCCAGATTGAGCCCTACGGCAGGCTGCACCCGGACTGCCTACCGCCGGACATGCCGCCCCCCTGTGAGACCTGCGGCCGGCTCGCGGCCCGGCTGCCAGAAGCGCCAATCCTCGACATGGCTTCCCTGCCCGCCGACCTGGACCTGTTCCGGGTGGGCAACTTCTCCACGGTCATTGTCGGCACCGAGCAGTTCATGAATGCCGTCCGACGCCTGGAACTGGACGGCATCACCTTTCGCGAGCTGCCCACGCATTAGCCCACGTTCGCGGCGAGCGCGGCATCCCTCACGGCCCGGAGCCGTGCGCGCACCTCGGCCAGGTTGGTGCCGTCGTAGCGCAGCGCATTCGGGTGCGAGAACCCCGCGTTCCACGGCTGCGCGGGGACGATGACCAGCCCGCGCGGGCGCCACGTGAGCCAGCGGTGGATGTACTCCGGCCAGTCGTCCACCAGCACCTTCCCGTAGACCAGCCCCTTGTCCATGGTGACGGTGACACGCGCGTCCGGCACGTGCGCCTGGCACCACTGGAGCTTCTCCGCCCACGCATTCGTCGAGTTCGCCGGCCCCTTCGTCAGCACGTGCAGCTCGAACTCCAGCGCCCGCAGCTCCTCCAGCACGTCGAAGCCCTGCTGCCGCCGCTCCAAGCGCGCCCACCATCCGGGCTGCCCACGGATGAGCTCCTGCCGAGCCCGCATCCAGGGCGAGTCCTCGAAGTCCGACGTCAGCGCCGGCTCTCCCGGACTGCGCAGCCGCTCCAAATCCCTCAACATCGCGCCCTGGTAGTCACAGAGCGTTCCATCCATGTCCACCAGCGCCACCAGCTCCGACCGCTTCACCGTGTCCGCCATACGCCCCTTCTACTCCAGCCCGGGCCGCTGCTGCCTTGAGTCACCCCGGGCCAACCGCCAGACTCCGGGCCCTTCCGCGACATGACCACGAAGGGGGCGCCATGACGTTCGACGACATCCTGCCGCATCTCGTCGCCACCTACCGGCGCGGCCTGCTCGTCCCCTTCACCGGCTCCGGGATGAGCGTCCCCGCCTGCACGAGCTGGGTGAAGCTCCTCACCGGGCTCGCCACCATCGCCGGAGTGGACATCCCCAGGAGCATCCAGCAGTACGTCGCGGACCCGGACAACCACCGGGCGCCGGAGAGCGCGGAGCTGTACCGCCTCGCCGACACCGCGGTGATGAACCTGGGCGCCCTGGACCCGAAGGAGCGCGCCGAGGCCTACCGCAAGGCGCTCAACGCGGGCGGCAAGGCCGCGGGCACCTGTGTCATCCCCGCGCAGACGGAGGCGCTCGCGCGCTGCTACTGGCCGCTCGTGCTGACCACCAACTACGACGACCTGTACGTCGTGAGCCGGATGCGGCAGTCCCATGCGGACGTGCTGGCCGGTGGTGGCCTGAAGGGCTCGTCTTCGGAAACGGTGAAGCGCGACGAGACGGACGTGCCCGAGGTGCTCGGCCGCGGCGTCGAGGACTGCCACAAGGTCCTCCGCTCGCTCGACGCGCCGACGCGGCCCATCTTCTGGGCCCTCCAGGGCTTCCTCGGGGGACAGGCCGAGCCGCACGAGCTGCTCGTCAAGGAGCTCATCCTCGATGAGCCCCGCCAGCTCCGGCTGGCGAGCGAGGTGGTCGCGGGCCACCAGCAGTACCAACTGGCCATCAACGCCCAGCCACACTTCCGGCGGGCCTTCGCCGAGGTCTTCTCCCGCCGCTCGTTCCTGTTCCTCGGCTCGGGCCTCCTCGAGGACTACCTCGTCAACCTCTTCGGCGAGATTGCCCACCACTACGGCCCCGGCCCCCATCCCCACTTCGCGCTGTTCGCCCGGCAGGGCTTCAAGGGCGACCCGCCCGACGCCCGGTTCCTCCAGGCGCGCCTGGGCATCACGCCCGTGTACTTCGACAAGTACTCCGAGCTGCCGGCGCTGCTCGACCGCTTCGCGGACGCCGTCGGCGTGCGCAAGGCATCATCCGCCGCGACGCCCGTGCCCGTGGCCTGGATGCCGGATGAGCTGGGCTTCCGCCTGGAAGAGGGCTTGGGCAGGCCCGTCACCGACGGACCGAACAAGCCCGCCCCGAAGACCGCGGCGCCGTCCCCCGGAGAAGCTCGCAGGCTCCGGCTTCGGTACGCCCCGCTGCCCGTGCCCAACCCGCACGCGGGCGAGTGCGTCATCGTCAGCGTGGGCAGGAACGCGGACAACAGTCCAGAGCCCGGCCGGCAGGCCCAGAACCTCCTCGAAGGGGCACACCAGGCGAAGCTCCTCTCCGACACGAGCCCGAGCCACTGGCGAGCCTCCGGCGCGACCCCGTCGTACGCCTACCGGTTCGGAGACGCGCCCATCTTCGCCGTCGCAGCCCGCCTCCCGCCGTCACACCCGGTGCCCGTGCCCGGCCCGGACGACCCGAAGGACAGCCGCGACCTGGGCATCATCGAGCACTCCGTGGCCGAGGCCCTGCGCATGGCGGACGCGGCGGGATTCGAGCACGTCCACCTGGGGCCGGTGGCCTCGGGCCAGTTCCGCCTGTGGAATCCCCTGCACCCCTTCGTCCAGACGCTGGCGGGCATCCGCCGCTTCTTCCGCGAGCACCCGCACTCCGGCATCCGGCTGCTGGAGCTGCACGTGTTCTCCCCCGCCGTCTGGTTCCCGGTGGTCGCCGGAAAGGTGCCCGTCGCGGAGATTCTCGCCAGCGACGTGATGAAGGTGTGGGTGGACATCCGCGACACCAGCGGCGCCTCGGAGATTCTCGCCGTCACCACGACGGGCCCCACGCGGGTGGGCGACCTCAAGAAGCTCTGCGGCCTGCCGCCCGCCCGGTGGAACACGGAAATCCTCCCCCGGCCCGGCAAGGTCGCCCCCTCGGACAAGGACGACCTGCTGGTGACGCCCAGCTCCATCGTCGTCTTCTCGCCGAGGAAGTGACGAGCGGACTACGCCGGGCCGGGCTCCGAGTCCTCGGGAGCCACCGGCTCGGGAGCCTCGGGCTCCTCGGACGCGGACACCGTGGCGGGCTTCACGCCCAGCTCCCGCGTCAGCTTCGGCGCCACGCCCGTCTCCGCCAGCAGCCGCTCCAGCTGCACGCGCGCGCGGCGATTCTCGCGGTGCACCCGGCGGCCCAGAATCAGCTCGTTCTTCAGCGAGTGCTCCCAGCCCGTCAGCTCCGTCACCGTCACCTGGTAGCCGAAGGCCTCCAGCGTCAGCGCACGCACCACGTTCGTCAGGTGCGAGCCGAACTCGCGCCGGTGCCAGGCGTGCGAGTACAGGAGCGACATTGAGGAACCGCCGCCCGCCGCCACCGGCCGCTTCTCCTTGAGCTGCGCGGCCACCTCCGCCTGGCAGCACGGCACCACGGCCACGTGGTCCGCCCCGTGGCGGATGGCCGCCACCAGCGCGTCGTCCGTCGCCGTGTCGCACGCGTGCAGCGCCATCAAGAGGTGGATGCGCTCCGGGTACTGCGCCGTGTCGATGTGCGCCGTCTGGAACTGCATCCGGCTGAAGCCCAGCCGCTCGGCACGGCCCTTCGCCCGCTCCGTCAAATCCGGCCGGCCTTCGATGGACAGCAGCGTGCCCCCGGGCGCGTTCTTGAGGAACAGCTCGTAGAGCACGAAGCCCAGGTAGGCGTTGCCGCTGCCGGCGTCCACCATCACCGCGTTGTTCGGGTGGCGCGCCAGCACGTCCTCCACCGCGGGGCGCATCAAGCCCATCAGGTGGTTCACCTGCTTGAGCTTGCGCAGCGCGTCCGCGTTGAGGTGCCCCTCGCGCGTGAGCAGGTGCAGCTCACGCAGGAGCGCCGGGGACTGGTCCGGCAGCAGTTCGCGCCGGACCTGGGGGGCCTTGACGTTGCGCCTCAGACGGACACCACCTCGAGCACCTCGGGGATGGCCTCACGCAGCCGCCCCTCGATGCCCATCTTCAGGGTCGCCGTCGAAGACGGGCACCCCGCGCACGAGCCCTTCATGTGCAGGTAGACGATGCCGTCCTCGAAGCGGTCCAGGGTGATGTCGCCACCGTCCATGGCCACCGCCGGGCGGATTTCGCTGTCCAGGATGTCCCGGATGCGGCCCTCCACCGAGCCACCGCCCGCCTCCGCGGACGTCTGACGCGCCGCGGCTACCGCCGCCTCGTCCACCACCGGCTCGTTGGCCGTCAGGTGCGAGTCCAGCGTGGCCATGACCGAGTCATTCAACTCGTCCCACTCGCCCTCCTCGCCCTTCGTCACCGTCACGAAGTTGCTGCCAATCATCACCGCCGTCACGCCGCGGACGTCCATCAGCTTGTCCGCCAGCGGCGACTTCGCCTTGGCGTCGTCCCGGCTCGTGAAGTTCAGCGCGCCGCCCGCCAACAGCCTCCGGTCCACCACGTACTTCAACGTGCTGGGGTTCGGGGTCCACTCGAGCTGGATGTTCACCGACATTCAATTCTCCTGAGGCCTTTCCTGTAAGGCGCCGGCCGCCCCTTAGCAACCCGACTCTCCGGGACGCAAACCCCCTCGGGCCTCCACCCAGCGCCTTTCTCCTTTGTCCAACAAGTAATCCGCGAAGAACCTGAAGCCGTAGGGGATTCCGCTATAGTCATGGGATGTCCGCTCCCCTGGGAGCCCCGCCGATGCTGATGACTCCGACCCGCCGCCCCCCCGAGACGCCCCTGCCCGCGCCGCGCGTGCCCGCCAGCGCGTTCGAGGGGCTGTTCGTGCGGGCCCTCAAGGCGGAGGGCCGGCTGGCCCAGGAGCTGGAGGCGCTGGGCTACCGGATGAAGCAGCCGGAGATGGACTACCCCGTCCAGCTCTGGCAGCGCGCCGTCGCCCTGGCCCGGCAGGAGGTCTACCCGGAGCTGAGCGAGGAGGAAGCGTACCGGCAGCTCGGCCGGCGGTTCATCACCGGCTTCGCCGAGACGCTGATTGGCCGGATGGCCGCCGTGGCCCTGCCCATGATTGGGCCGGTGCGTGCCCTGGAGCGGGTGCCCCGCTACCTGGCGATGATGGGCCGCCCGGACATCGAGGTGACGCTGACGCCCGCGGGAGACCGGGGCCGCCGCCTGTACCTCACGGACCGCTACAACCGGCCGGATTTGATGGCCGGTGGCCTGGAGCGGATGCTGGAGCTGGCCTCCGTCCAGCCGCGAATCACCGTGGAGGAGCGCAGCGCCGAGGGCTACCGTCTCCTCGTGCGCTGGTAGTCCGCCGGCGCCCAGGAGCGCCCATGTCCTACCCTCCCCGCCTCGCCCACCTCGCCACCCGTGCCGTGGTCGTGGCGAAGCTGGTTCCCACCTACGCGCAGGCCCACCGCATCGACGAGGAGGAGGCGGCGCAGCGGCTGTCGTCCGTGCTCGCCGGGCGGATGCTGCCGTCACTGCTGGACGCCACGTGGGCCGCCATGCGCGGCAAGTCCAAGCGGCTCACCGACGACGGGCTGTTGGAGAAGGTGGCCACCACCCTCGGCGAGCG
>NZ_JABBJJ010000492.1 GCF_012933655.1 Pyxidicoccus fallax
TCCCCATCCCCCCCCCCGGGCCGCCGCCTCGCTGGAGGAATCATTCCTCCACGGAGACCCTTCTACCGGAGGGGGCTGACATGCCAGGGAGGATGAGGCCCGCGCCCGGTGAGGACCTGGCGGGTCCTCCGGCTGCGTGCACTCCGTGCCAGTCGTGGGTGGCCAAGGCAGGGCCTGACACGAGCGCGCGGGTCCAGGAGTCACGGGAGGGCATCGGGGGCCCGGCTCGTGCGCTCCTCGAGGCATGGGGGCGGGACAGGGACCAGCGTCGAGGCGTCACCGTGCTTCTCCATTCCGTGCACTTCGACGAATCCGGGGCGTCGAGGTGCGCCCCGTGGAGAGAAGGGGCGGCGCTGGAACGTAGGTCGGGGCAGTCCTCTCGTCGTTGCCGGACTGCCCTGACGCCGGTCAGGAACCGCGGTATTCCGGTCCCGCCGTGGTGCGGCCGAGGGTGAAGCGCAGGGCGTCCTCCAGGTCGCGATGGATGAAGGTGTAGCCGAGCCGCTCCGCGGCGGTGGGGAGCACCCGGGCACCCGACAGCACCGTCTCCTGGCCCATCTCCCCGAAGAGGGTGCGGATGACGGGGGCCGGCACCGGGAGGAAGGCCGGCCGGCGGATGACCCGGCCGAGCGTCCGGGCGAACTCCTCCTGCCTCACCGTTCCCGGGGCCACGGTGTTGATGGGGCCGCGCGCCGCCTCGGTGAAGAGGGAGAAGTGGATGAGGCCGAGCACGTCCTCCAGCGACACCCAGCTGAACCACTGCTGGCCGGAGCCGATGGGGCCTCCGCCCCCCGCCTTGAACGCGGGGAGCAGCTTCGCCAGCGGGCCCTCCCGCGCGTCGAGCACCGGGCCGATGCGCAGGCGCACGACGCGGATGCCTGCGGCCTCGGCGGGGGCGGTGGCGGCCTCCCACGCTCGGCACACGTCGGCGAGGAAGCCTCCGCCGGGAGCGCTCTCCTCGGTGAGGGGTTCGTCTCCGCGACTGCCATAGATGCCGGTGGCCGTGGCGCAGACCAGCACGCGTGGCTTGCGCTTCATCCGGGCCAGGGCCTCGCATAGCGTGCGGGTGCCCTCGCTGCGGCTCTTGAGGATGACGTTCTTGTACTCGGGGGTCCATCGCTGGCCCGCGACGTTGGCGCCGGCCAGATGCACCACCGCGTCCACGCCCTCCAGTGCGTCGGTGTCCACCTGTCCCTTGTCGGGCGCCCAGGACACCTCGCCCTTCGAGGGGTCCGCCTTGCCTCGCACCATGCGCTTCACGGTGTGGCCGCCCGTGGTGAGGAAGGGCGTCAGCGACGAGCCCACGAGGCCCGAGGCGCCGGTGATGGCCACCGTGAGCGGGCCGTGGCTGGCGAAGGCGGCGTGCCGGCGCAGGTCCTCGCGGGTGACGCGGTGCCGGTAGGCGAACATTCGTTCCAGCTTCGTCCGGGCGATGCCGTTGCCGAAGGCGCTGCCGAGCGCGCCCACGGGGAGGACGTACTCGATTTCGTCATGGAGGGTGGAGGTCCGGGAGTCGGGCCCGGGGAGCATCCGGTGGGTGTGGACCCACTTCGCGAAGGGACCGGAGCGCTGGGTGTCCTGGAAGAGGGAGCCCTCCTCGTAGAGGGTGTGCTCGGCGACCATGCGCTGGGGGATGGGGCCCAGGGACATGCGGACGACGACCCGGGCGCCGGTTCGGATGCCGTCTCCGGTTCGCTCCACGACTTCCACGTGCTCCCAGGGGGGAGAAAGCCGCTCGAAGGCTCCCTCGCGGGTGTGCCAGGTGAACAGCTCTGAGGCGGAGACCGGCATCTGGCTGCGCGCATCGAAGACGTGCGACTTGCCCATGTTCCCTCCCGGGGCGACAGTGCGGCGGCGCATGATTAATCCGGACCACATCGAGCGCGCAGTGGAATTGCTGCGGCGCGGCGGAGTCGTCGCCCTTCCCACGGAGACAGTGTACGGGCTCGCGGCCAATGCCGAGGACGAGCTGGCCGTGCGCCGGGTCTTCGCCATCAAGGGGCGGCCCGCGACGCACCCGCTCATCGTCCACATCCCGGGAGTGGAGCACCTGTCGTCGTGGGCGCGCGAGGTGCCGGAGACGGCACTGCGGCTCGCGAGTGCGTTCTGGCCGGGGCCGCTGACGCTGGTGCTGCCGAGGACGCCGCGCGCGACGGACGCCGTCACCGGTGGGCAGGACACGGTGGCGCTGCGGGTGCCGAATCACCCGATGGCGCTGGCGGTGTTGCAGAAGCTCGGGGGGGGGCTGGCCGCTCCGAGTGCCAATCGCTTCGGCCGGGTGAGTCCGACGACGGCGGAGCACGTGGCGCGGGATTTGGGTAGCGACGTGGACTTCGTGCTGGATGGAGGTCCGTGCACGGTGGGCGTGGAGTCGACCATCGTGGACCTGAGCTCGGAGGAGCCCGCGATTCTGCGTCCGGGTGGACTGGCGGCGGAGGAAGTGGAGCGCGTGCTGGGGCGGCCGGTGCCGGTGCGGACCACGTCGAAGGTGCGCGTGTCGGGCTCGCTCGCGTCGCACTACGCGCCGCGCGCGGGGGTGGTGCTGGCGGAGCCTCGCGAGGCGCTGGCGCGCGTGCAGGAGCTGCGCGGTCAGGGCCTTCGCGTGGGAGTGCTGGGACCCGCGAGCCTCTCACTGCCCACGGACGTGCCTCGCTTCGACGTGCCGGAGGACCCGGCCGGTGCCGCGCGCGTGCTGTACGCGCGGCTGCGCGAGGCGGATGCGCAGGGCCATGACGTGCTGGTGGCCTGTTTGCCCGCGGCGAGCGGTCTGGGTATCGCCGTGCGCGACAGGCTGGCCCGTGCGGCCGCGCCGCGTGAATGAACGATGCAGAGTCCTGAAGCCACGACCTGTCGGGTCCAGCCCGTTGCTAGATGTACTGCTTATTTGGTTCCATGAGTCGCTCCTACTACGAAGCCACTGTCGAGCAGTTCCGGCAGACTGATGAGACCGAGATTCTCGGTCACATGGCAGTCCACCATCAGCATGCGCTTGAGACACAACAGCGCAATGCGTGGATCGGACAGATTCGAAATCTTAAGGCAGCTCTATCCAACTGGCAGGGCGGGACGATTCTCCTAGAGTACTCAATCCCGCGAATGGGGAAGCGCTGCGACGTTATCTTGCTCAGTCATGGGTATATTTTTGTCATCGAGTACAAGGTTGGGGCTGAGGATTACTCGGCAGGCATCGATCAGGTGCTCGATTATGCGCTGGATCTCAAAAACTTCCATGCGGAAAGCCATGACAGGCCTGTAGTCCCAATTCTTGTGGCGACTAATGCGCCAGGTAAAGCTATCTCTCATCAGTGGTATGCCGATGGCGTTGCCTATCCACTCCTAGCGAACGAGCAGACGCTGGCGGCTGCGCTCCAGTCATTCGCCCAGCTCAATACGCAACCCTTCGCTGCGAAGTCCTGGTGTGAGTCTGTATATCGACCAACACCCACAATTTTGGAAGCGGCCAAGGTGCTCTACGAGGGGCATCAAGTGGAAGCCATCTCTCGCTCGGATGCGGATGCGAAGAATCTTACTCTGACGACTGGCGCGATTGCGGAAGCTATCTCCACGGCAAAGACGGAGCAGCGGAAGACCATCTGCTTCATCACGGGTGTTCCTGGCTCGGGGAAGACGCTTGCAGGACTCAATCTCGCAACCTCCCGCAAGCGCAATCATGAGGACGAGCATGCGGTGTTTCTGTCAGGCAATGGTCCCTTGGTGGATGTATTGCGCGAGGCGCTTGTGCGGGACGAAGTCGACCGCCAGAAATCTAAGGGGCAGAAGAAGTACACCAAGAAGAATGCAAGAGCGGCGGTAACGTCGTTCATTCAGAACATCCACCACTTCCGAGATGACAACCTCGCGACAGCGACGCCTCCCGATGAAAAGGTAGTCATTTTTGACGAAGCGCAACGCGCCTGGAACCGAGAGCAGGCCTCCCGCTTCATGCGTGAGAAACGCGGTCAATCCAGCTTCGATCAGTCTGAGCCTGAATTCTTGCTATCCGTCATGGATAGGCACTCCGACTGGTGTGTCGTGGTGTGTCTGATCGGAGGTGGTCAGGAAATTAATACAGGAGAGGCGGGGCTGGCTGAGTGGTTCCATGCTCTTGAGCGGAAGTTCCCCCATTGGCGTGTCCTCTGCTCGAATCGCATTGATGGACCCGAGTACATGATGGGGACTGACCTGAAGCCCCTCCTCCATAAGATGGGTGCCAAGGTTATTCCCGATTTGCATCTTGGAGTATGTATCCGCTCCTATCGTGCGGAGAATCTTGCATCATTCGTTGCCGCGGTAATTGCTGGTAACGCTGAGGTGGCGAAGCAGAACATTCAGCGCCTTGGTCGCTACCCGCTCGTGCTCACGCGTGACCTTGGGCAGGCGCGTGCGTGGTTGCGAAATCACGCTCGAGGTTCGGAGCGCTATGGTCTGGTTGCAACCTCGGGCGCGCTGCGACTGAAAGCGGAGGGCATTCATGTTGGCTCGAAGATTCAGCCAGCGGAGTGGTTTCTAAATTCGAAGGACGATGTCCGCTCGGCCTACCAACTTGAAGATGTCGCGACAGAGTTCGACATACAGGGGCTCGAGCTCGACTGGGTTGGCGTCTGCTGGGATGGGGATTTCCGCTACCGTGATGGCAGTTGGGCGTTCCACACATTCCACGGATCAAGGTGGATTAATTGTAACGATCGGCTCAACCGTCTCTATATGGCGAATGCCTACCGCGTTCTCCTTACTCGCGCTCGACAAGGCCAGGTCATCTTCATTCCCCGGGGTTCTGCACAGGATGGAACGCGCCTCCCCAGCATGTACGATGGCACTTTCGAATTCCTCAAGGCCTGCGGGATTCCGGTGCTCGAAGAGTGATTCACAGCAGCAGATAGCCACCGCTCAAGCACGTCACACCCCCGCGAGCCGCTTGATGACCGAGGCCCGCACGCGCTGCTTGAGGCTCGGCTTGCCGAACGTGAGGCTGTCGATGTCCGTCGGCAGTGGCGTCAGCACCCGGTAGCCCTCCTCCGTGACGAGCACCGTGTCCGAGTGCCGGTACCCACCGACACCGCGCACGTAGATGCCCGGCTCGATGGAGATGAGCATGTTCCGCTCCAGCCGGTGCTCGCTGCCCACGGCCACCCACGGCGGCTCGTGATTCCCCAGGCCGAACCCGTGCCCGGTGCGGTGCAGCCGCTGCGCCGGGTCGCTGAAGCCCGCCCGCGACAGGAAGTCGTTCACCGCCGCGTCGATGTCCGCCGCGAACACCCCGGGCCGCACCAGCTCGAACGCGACCCGCCGCGCCTCCAGCATCAGTCCGAACAGCCGCCGCTGCTCCGCCGTGGGCGGCGCCGTGAAGAAGGTGCGCTCGCACTCCGCCGCGTAGCCGTTGACGCGTGTCAGCACCAGCGCCACATGTGGCCCGCCATTCAGCGTCATCGTCGCGCCGGGCACCGAGTGCGGCTCGCTGCTCAGCGGCGCGGGCCAGGGCGCCGCGATGACCTCCGTGGCCAGCGCGTCGAAGTGTTCCTCCTCCTGGATGATCTTCCGTCGCAGCGACGTCGTGGTCATGTACCCCTCGATGACCGTCGCCCCCTGGTACGCCGAGCGCAGAATCTCCTCCACGCCCCACACCGCGTACCGCGCGGCGCGCTCGATGCGCTCCACCTCGAAGTCCGACTTCACCATCCGGATGGCTTCGAGCAGCTCCATCGGCCGCCCACCCGCGGCGACCAGCACGGCCGCGCGCTCATGAGGCGTGCTCGGCTCGAACGCGAAGCCCGCCCGCAGCATCGACCCCAGCACGTCCCGCCACTGCCCCGCCGGTGCCGGGTACTCCGCGTACGCGCGGACCTCCTGTGACGCCGGCCCCCAGCCCTTGCGCAGGTGCTCCTGCTCCAGCAGCGGAACCAGCAACCGCCGCTCGCCCCGGGCCGCATCGACGATGAGGAAGAACGGCCGCTCCAACGGCTCAGCGGTCGCTCCCGTCAAATAGAAGATGCTCTCCGTCGAGGTGAGCACGAGCTGCTCGACGCCCTGGGCCTGCATCTCGGCCGCCAACCGGTCATGTCGCCGCTGGAACTCCGCGCTCTCGGCGGCTGAATGGACTCTCTCCACGGTTCTCCCCTCCAGATCCGTCGAACCCGAACCGTACTTGAACCGCCGCGTCCGCGCTGTCCTCGCCACGTCGCGACATTCCACGCGATATGCGCCGCGCGGTCCGACGTTGTCTGGACCGTAGCGCGCGCGCCCCTCCCCCGACGACGAGGACAGCAACGGTATGAATGGCATGACGACGAGGCGATGGCTCTTGGGCGCCGCGGTGGCACTGGCACTGACGGGTTGCGCGAGCAACCCCAAGAAGACGCTGCTGGAGCGCACCGGCAGCTACGTGGTCTACGACCTGCCGGCCCAGCAGGTGATGGACGCGGCCGAAGCGGAGCTGGGCGCGCGCGGCTACAGCCTCCTGCCCAGCACGGACCCGCTGTTCCTCCACACTCCGTGGAAGGTCCGCGGCAACCACGATGTCTTCACCGCCTGGTCCCGCCGCTACATCGAGGGTCGGGTGCGCCCGGACGGCCGGCTCGTGCTGCGCGCCTACAAGGTGGACGCCAACGTCCACGCCCGGACGCAGCTCCTGCCGGGGTTCCAATCCAGCGACGGGGTGACGCCCGAGGATGAGCCCAACACCACCCCCACCGAGATGCTCGCCGTCGAGCCCGTGCTGGGGCGCTACTCCACCCGCCCCGTCATCCGCCGGGATTTGGAGCTGGAGTGGGCCATCCTCGAGCGCCTCAACCCCGAGTTCGCCGGACGCGTCAAGACGCAGGTCGACGTGTACCTCGCCGAGGGAGCCCCCGCCCGGAACGCGCGGTAGGAGCGGCCAGGTGACGGACTTGAAATGTCCTCACGGGCTTCGATATCCCGAGGCACTCCCGAGGAGCGTCCCCGCGTGAAGCGAAGCCTGTTTGGCCTGGTCGCCGCCCTGTCCCTCGTCGCCTGCAAGGAAGAGCCCCGCGGCAAGCTGGAGCCCATTCCCCGCCCGCCGGGGATGAAGGACGCCCCCGCTCCCGCGGCCGAGGCCCTG
>NZ_JABBJJ010000493.1 GCF_012933655.1 Pyxidicoccus fallax
GGGGCTAGAGGAGGGGTATAGGAGACAGGGGCGGGGAGGGTGGCTGTCGCCGGCTCCGCGACGGGCGATGAGGGCGCGGCGTCCTCGGCGCTTCGCGCGGTGGCCTCGGACGCGTCCATGGATGAAGCGTCCGGTTCCGCCAGGCCCTTCCGGGTGCGGCGTTTCGCCGACCGGGTGCCCGCCGCCGCGTTGGTCTCCCCATCACCCTTCCGGGTGCGCCGCCTGGCGGTCTTCGCTCCCGTCGAGGAGGCGTCCGAGGACGCCACGCCGGAGGCTTCGTCCGACTTGCGCGTGCGGCGCTTCGCCGATTTGGAGCCCGCCTTCGCCGTGTCCGCGGCCGACGGGTCGGCCCCTTCCTCGGCGCTGGAAGCGCGCTTCTTGCCGGAGGGCTTCGCGGCCTTGCGCGAGCCCTTCTTCGCGGGAGCCGACGACTCGGCCGGGGCCCCCTCCCGTGCGGCGGCCGGTGCCGCCCAGGGCGCCAGCAGCGCGAGCGACAGGAGGAGTCCGATTGTGGAGCGCTTCATCATCATTCTCGTGGGCTTCACTTCACTTCAACTCGTCGATGACGGGGCTGCCGAGCTGGGACTGCAGGCGCTGTGCGCGCTCCTGCTCCTTGCGCAACAGGGTCTGGAGCTGCTTCGCGGCGCGGATGGCCTCGTCCTGCGCCTTGCGTGCGGTCACCGCGTTCTTCTCCGCGTGCCGCTTCGCGAAGCGGGCCTTCATCTGCGCCTTGTTCGCGTTCTCCAGCGCTTCAATCAGCTCGCTGTTCTTCCGCTGCAGCTCGTCGTTGGTGAGGGCGACCTGGGCGTTGGCGGTCTCGGCCTGCTCCTGTGCCTTCTGCCGCTCCAGCTCCTTGGCCTGCACCTCGGCCAGGCGATTGCTCGCCACGGCTGCCGCCTCGCGCGCCTCGGCCTCCGCGCTCCGGGCGATGACGGCCTGACGCTCCGCCTCCCGCTGCGCGTTGTGGATGACCACCAGTGCAATCACCGCGGCGACGGCCAGCAGGCCCAGGAACGCGGTGGAGCCGATGACCAGCGCCCGGCGCCGCCGCGCGGCCTTCTGCTCCTGCGCGAGCACGTGCTCCAGGAAGTCCCGCTGGAGCTTGGGCAGCTCACCGCGGTAGCGCCGCTGGAAGCGCCGCGCCTCCTCCACCACCTCGCCGCGCCACAAGAGGCCTGCGTCGAAGCCCTTCGCCTGCCACTGCCGGGCCGCGTTGCGCAGCTGCTCCAGGAAGGCCGCGTCCTCCTGGCCCTCGTCCAGCCAGCGGCGCAGCGTGGGCCAGCTGTGCAGCAGCGACTCGTGCACCAGCTCCACCGTCGCGCCCGAGGCGCCGCCTCCCGTCTGCACCACCAGCAGGCGCGCCTGCACGAGGTGGTCGATGAGGCGCTGGATTTCACCCGAGTCCTTCGCCAGCTCGCGAAGCTCGCCGATGGAGACGATGGCGCGCGTGCGCTCCGGCGTGACGAGGCGCAGGAACACGGCCCGCACCAGCGCCCGCTGCGCGGTGGACAGCTCGCCGAGGACGCTGTCGGCATGCGTGGCGAGCGCGCCGGCGATGCCGCCCATGGACTGGTAGCTCTGCTCGGTGAGGACCTTGTTCGCCGTGTCGCGCTGCTCCCACAGCAGCGTCGCCGCGAACTGGAGCAGCGGCAGCGCGCCCTGCGTCGCGTCCAGGTGGCCGAGCATGTGCTCGACCATCTGCGGCGTCTCGAAGCGGTAGCCGGCCATCTCCGCCGGCTGCACCAGCGCGTCCCGCAGGCCCTCGCGGTTGGGCGGGGAGAGGAAGAAGAGGCCCTGGCTCAGCTCCGCCATGAAGCGCTCGTCCTCGGACACGCGGTCCAGGAAGTCCGAGCGGATGGACAGCACCACGCGCACCGGGGACGTCGCGTCGTCCGCGAGGCCCGCGAGGCTCGAGGTGAAGGCCAGGCGCTCATTCGCGTCCGGTACCTGCGTGTAGAGCTCCTCGAACTGGTCCACGAAGAGCAGCAGCTTGCGGCGCGAGCGGCGCGCGCGGCTGCGCAGCACGGTGCCGGCGTAGCCGGGCTCCTGCGCCAGGCGCTCCACGAGCTGCCGCTGCTCCTGGATGTCACCCTCCAGCGTGGTGGAGCTGCCCACCAGCGGCGCGATGATGCTGGCCAGCGCCGTCAGCGGCTGGCGCCCGGGGCGGATGACCAGCGACTCCCACTTCTCGCCGGAGCGCTTCAGCACGGGCACGAGGCCCGCGCGCACGAAGGACGACTTGCCCGTGCCGGACGGGCCGACGATGCCCAGAAGCGGCCGGTCCTGGATGCGGTTGACCAGCGCGGCGATTTCGCGCGAGCGGCCGAAGAAGCGGTCCGCGTCCGCCTCCTGGAACGAGCTGAGGCCCGCGTAGGGGCTCTCGTCGATGCGCAGCTCGCGGCTGTAGCGTCCGGGCAGGAAGGGCTCCAGCGCCTGGAGCAGCGACGCCGCGTCCGGGAAGCGCTGGTCCTTGTGCTTCAGCAGGCAGCGGTCCACGACGGCCGCCAGGTCCGGTGGCACGTCCGGGGCCAGGTCGCCCAGGCGCGGCATCGGCTCGTCGAGCTGCGCCGTCACCATGAGCTGCGGGCCGTAGAGCGGATCCAACGGGTGCTTCCCGGCCAGCATCCGGAACAGCATGATGCCCACCGCCCAGATGTCCGTGCGGTGGTCGATGTCCACGCCGATGCCCCACTGCTCCGGGGACATGTACGGCATGGTTCCCATGATGGCGCCGTGGCGCGTGAGCTCGGCCTTCTCGCGGCCCTCGTTGGCGGGGGAGGGCGGGGCGCCCGCGGGGGCCGCCACGTCGACGTCCACCTCCACCGAGGACTCGCCGCCCTGGAGCACCTTGGCGATGCCGAAGTCGAGCACCTTGATGCCGCCCGAGTCGGTGACGATGACGTTGTCGGGCTTGAGGTCGCGGTGGACGATCTTGCGCTCGTGGGCGCACGCGAGGGCGCGGACCACCGGCACCATCAGCTCCACGGCGCGCGCGGGCGGCAGGCGCTGGCTGCCCTTGATGAGCTTGTTGAGCGGCTGGCCCTGGAGGAACTCCAGCACCATGTACGGGCTGCCCTGGAACTCGCCGACCTCGTAGATGATGACGATGTTCTCGTGGCTGCACAGCGCGGTGGCCTGCGCCTCGCGGATGAAGCGCCGCGTGACGTCCGGGTCCGTGGTGTGCAGGAACTTGATGGCCACGCGGCGGCCCAGCCGCGTGTCGCGCGCGAGGAACACCGTGCCCATGCCGCCGCTGCCCAGCTCGCGGATCAGCTCGTAGTGGTGGATGCGCGTGCCCGGCCGGGGCAGGTGCTCCTGGCCTTCCGGCGGCGTGTCCCCGAATGAGGGATTGGATCCATAGGAGGGATTGGACGGCACCTCTCCGGTGCCGGGGCCGGTGTTGCCGGTGTTCGGCGTGAAGAGGGACTCCACGTCTGCGGCCTGGGTTCGCTCGTCCACGTCAAAAGCCACGGCTGCCTCGTGCCCCGGGCGCTCTCTTCTTCCGCACCCGGGCTTCCGACCTGGAAGTCCCCGATGCTGGGAATAGGCGCCGTTTCAGGATTGGCGGCATTTTCGATCCGCCGTGACGCGCGCCTCCAGATGCTCAGCGCTCGGGCTCGGTGTGACTCCGCGTATGAGACGGCAGGGAGGGAGGCGCTCGTGGGGTGTGGGTCGGGACGGACCCGCATTCGCGGCTCCGGAAGGCTGGTAGAACGCGCGCCCACCGATGACTCGCGAGCGGTGCATGACGTCAGGATGGGGCCCCTGGCTGGCGGGGATGATCCGCGCGGTGATCTTGCCGCTCGCGGTGGCGCTGCCGGCCGCCGCGTCCGGGGCGGAGCCCGTGGACACGTCCTATTACAAGGAGCGCCGGGCGCTCTCGCTGATCCTCGGCCCGGGCGGATCCTATACGGAGTACATCAATCGCTCCGACGACGACGCGGAGTCCGGAGGGGACGCGCACCTGGATGTCGGCGGCACCCGGACGGTGGGCTACGACGGGGACGAGCTGTTCGTGCTGATCCGCGGCAGCGTGCGGGGCCCGGATCTGTCGCTGATCGGCGGCTACCGGAACTTCTTCGGCACCGACGCGTGGCAGTCCTTCTTCGACCTGAGCGCGGTGATCCGGCCGTTTTCTGGGCCGTGGGTGGGGCCTCGCGTAGCTTTCGGCCTGCGGCACACCTTCTCCGAGCGATTCGCCCTCTACGGAGGGCTCGGCGTCACGCTCGGGTTCGGCGCGGGTCTGCGGGGGGACGCGGAGGCCTTCACGGGAGTGCAGTGGATCTTCCCGGTAGGTTCGCAGTGAAAATCTTGCGATCCGACAGGTCTGTGAGATGGTGTGTGCATCTGTAGGAGGTCGCGCACTTGGACATGAATCCCCGCCTCACCTCTGTGGTCTTCCGGCTCAACCGCGAGAAGCTCGACGCCCTGAAGGAGCTGTCGCGCTCCACGCGCATCCGTCAGAGCGAGTACCTCCGAGAGGCCATCTCGGATCTGCTGGCGAAGTACGAGGACCGGCTGGTCGACTGACGACCGGCGGATCCGGGCCCCACCGCGCGTCACTCCTTCAGAGGAAGGGTGGCTCGCGCGGAAGCCCCGGGGGATGGAGACGCTCCCCGGCGGTGAAGGGGTCCAGCTCGGGAGGGTAGTGGACCTCCCAGAGCACCAGGCCATGCGCGGGCGCCTTGAAGCCCTCCAGGGCCGCACCCGTCTCCAACGCCGCCTTCCACGAATCCTCGGGTAGCAGTCCCGCCGCCACCTTCAGCGCGCTCCCCACGAGGTAGCGCACCTGGTAGCGCGCGAAGCCGTCCCCGCTCAGCCTCGCTTCGTACAGCCCACCGCCCAATTCGTGCAGGGTGGCGGACTCCAGCGTGCGCGGCTTGCGGGGGCTGGACTTCTCGTGGAAGGCGATGAAGTCCCGCGTCCCCACCGCCGCGCCGAGCAGCGACTCCAGCCGCTCGGGCGTCACCGTCACCGCGCCGGGCGTCTGGAGCAGCGGCTCGTCGCGCACGTCGCACGCATACGGCGCCCAGGCCGCGTCCGGGGCGCCTCCCAGCCGGAGCCGGTAGCGGTAGGCCTTGCCGCTGGCGCTCCACTGGGCATGGAAGGAGCGCGGCCGGCGCACGAGGCACAGCCCCAGTCCCGGCGGCAGCCGGGCGGGCAACCGCTCCATGAGCGCCTCCGCCGAGTCCCCCGGCTCCAGCCGCACGCTCACCACCTGCATCCGCGCGTGGACGCCCTTGTCCGTCCGCCCCGACGGCATGACGGTGGCCGGCACTCCCACCGAGGCGAGCGCGTCCTCGAGGGCCGCCTGCACGGTGGGTCCTTCCGACTGACGCTGGAAGCCCCGGAAGTTGCCGCCGCGGTACCAGATCCACAGTGCGACGGGAATCCGCTTGGAGTTCGAGGGGAGCACGCCGTTGCGAGGGGGTGGGAGAAAACGGGATACTCGCGCGCGAAATGGTGGCCGGACAAGACTTCGCGGCGGATGTGGAAGGACAGTGGCTCTTTCGTCAGGGGGACCTGGTCCTCGGACCGGTGAGCGGCGCTCAAATCGTGGAGAAGCTCACCACGGGGGAGTTGACGCCCGACTCGCCGGTGACGCTCGCGGGTGAGCGCGACTTCCACCCCATGCGGGAGGTGGACGCCTTCCGGGTGCACGTGGCCCGGGCGGAGGCGCGCGCCCGCGTGGAGGTCGCCGTCCAGGTGGAGCGCGAGAAGTCCCGCAAACGCCTGACGATTCTGGGCGGCGCGGCGGGCGTGCTGGTCATCATCCTGGGCATCGTCGGCCTGCAGGTGGCTCGCAACGCCGCCGTCTACGGGTGGCTCGGCGGTGAGGAGGAGTTCGAGGGCATCGAGATGGAGCCGCCCACCATCCGGCTCGCCCAGGCCCGCCGGGACGACGAGGAACTCTTCGAGTACCCGACGAACAACAACGGCACGCGCACCGCGGAGCGGCCCGCCGCCGGGGCCCCCGCGAAGCCGGGCACGCCCACCGGGCGCCCCGTGGCCGTGGCGTCCACCAGCCGCGCCGAGGACAAGCGCCCACGCCCGTCGGGCACCGTGGCCACCGACCCGGACGGCATGGAGGTGGCGCAGCAGTTCGACCAGTCCGCCATCAACCGCGTGGTGGCCGGCAACAAGTCGACCCTCTTCAAGTGCTTCAAGGAGGAGGCCGAACGCAGCCCGGGGCTGGCGGCCCGCATCCCCCTGGAGTTCGTCATCGGCAACGATGGGAAGGTGAACAAGCTCTGGGTGGACAACCCCCAGTTCAAGAAGGGCCCCCTCTACGACTGCCTCCTGTCGGAGCTGCAGAAGTGGCCCTTCCGCGCCTACGAGGGTGAGCGCGCCACGGTGGGCCTGTCGTTCAATATCGGCAGGCGGGGGTAGGGCCACTTTCTTGCCCACCCCCCGGGCATGGCCGATACCAGGGCCATGTCCGCTGCTTCCGTTGCCGAAATCGAGATCGCCAAGAAGGCGATGAGCGTTCCCCCGGGTACCTTCCGTCACACTGTGCTGACGGCGGCCAAGCGCTTCAAGTCCACCTGGGCGGAGCTGGGCAAGCTGCTCGTGCAGGTCCGGGACGAGGCCAAGTTCGAGGAGTGGGGCTATCCCACCTTCGAGGCCTACTGTCTCAAGGAGCTGCACATCAAGAAGCAGACCGCTCTGAAGCTCACGCGCTCGTTCAGCTTCCTCGCCAAGCACGAGCCCGAGGAGGAGCTCAAGGCCCAGGAGTTCCCCGAGAAGGCCCCGGCCTTCGAGGTCATCGAGGTCCTGGCGGACGCCGAGGAGCGGGGGCAGCTCTCACCCTCCGAGTACCGTTCCCTGCGTGACAGCATCTGGAGCCCGGAGAAGTCCCCGACGGAGCTGAAGAAGGAGTTCACCGAGCGCTTCCCGCGCCCGCCCCCCGAGC
>NZ_JABBJJ010000494.1 GCF_012933655.1 Pyxidicoccus fallax
CCGCCGAGCTGCGCCCCGCCCCGGCGCGTCCCGCCGCCTCTCCCGTGGAGGCGCTCTGCTCGCAGATGCTGGCGGAGGTCCGCGTCGCCGTCCGAGGCCGCTCGCTCGTCGAGCTGGCGGTCGCCCTGTCGGCCCCCGCGGAGCTCGCCCAGGAGGCGCTCACCCTTCTGTCCGCCAGGGGAGCCGTGGTCCGAAGGGGGCACAAATACTTCGCCGCTTGAGGCAAGGTAGCCGTCCCGCAGGTCTTTCGAAGGGTCGTCCATGGAAGCGCCGACGTACAGCTCCAAGCAGGTGGCCGAGATGCTCGGCGTGTCCCCGAAGCAGATTCCGGAGGGCGCGCGGAAGGAGGCCTACACCCCGGATGACATCTGGGAGCTGCGCACGACGCTGAACGCGTTCCCCGAGCGCGTGGGCCACCGCCGCCAGCTCTTCCTCAACTTCAAGGGCGGCACCGGCAAGACGTCCCTGTCCACCTCCTACGCCTGGCGCCTGGCGGAGCTGGGCTATGCCGTCCTCCTCATCGACCTCGACAGCCAGGGCCACGCCACCAAGTGCCTCGGCTACGAGGGCGAGGACTTCGAGAAGACGCTGCTGGACGTCCTCGTCCGCAAGACGCCCCTGGCCAAGGTCATCCAGAAGTCCACCCTGCCCAACCTGGACTTCATCCCCTCCAACCTCACCATGTCCACGGTGGACCTCGCGCTGATGCCCATGGCCGGCCGCGAGTTCAAGCTGCGCAACGCCCTCAAGGACGTGGAGGCCCAGTACGACGTCATCGTCTTCGACGCGCCCCCGTCCTTCGGCCTGCTCAACCTCAACGCGCTGATGGCGGCGAACGATTTGTTCGTCCCCGTGCTCGCGGACTTCCTGTCCTTCCACGGCCTCAAGCTGCTGTTCGAGACGGTGCAGAGCCTGGAGGAGGACCTGAATCACGTGCTCGACCACGTCTTCATCGTGGTCAACTCCTTCAACGCCACGTTCAAGCTGGCGAAGGAGGCGCTGGAGGCACTGCAGACGCACTATCCGGAGTTCCTGCTGCCCACCATCATCCGGCAGTGCACCAAGTTCGCGCAGGCCTCCAGCGAGGGCCGCCCGGTGTTCGTCGCGGACCCCACGTCCAAGGGCGCCAACGACATCCAGGCCATGATTGACAACATCCTGCCGCGCCTCGTCGCCGCGGCAGCCGCCGCCCAGAAGGGCACCCAGCAGGCCGGCTGAGAACCGCCATGAAGAAAGCCTTCGAACAGAACGTGTCCCGCGCCAAGCCCCGCCTCCGCCTGGGTGCGCTGACCGGCCTCATCGACCCGGCGGCCGAGCCCGCTCCCGAGGAGCCCTCGCAGGCCACCGCCGAGGCGCCCCCGGCCCCCGCCGCCGAGGCGCCCGACCTGTCCGCCGAGGTGCGCGCCCGCATCGAGCGCTCCCGTACCCCGCGCCCCACCGCCGCCGAGGCCATGGACGCGGCCCTGCGCACCCCCGCCGAGCCCGCGCACGCGGAGTCCGCGCACTCCGTGGCGCACGCCGCGCCCGTCACCTACGCGTCCCCGGCGCCGGCTCCGGAAGCACTGCATGAGGAGGCCGCGCCCGCCGCCCCCGTCACCTTCGCCGCGCCCCCCACGGCGCTGCACCTGGACGGCCTCGCGGCCGCGCACACGCCCGAGGCGCACCCCATGACGCAGGCCTCCGCGCATGTCGCTCCGTCCGTCGTCACCACGCACGTCGCGGCGCCTGTCGTCACCGCCGCCGTCGCCGAGCCCGTGGCCCGCGTGGAGGCCCCGCCCGCCGAGGTGGAGGTGCAGACGCCGGCCTCTCCGCGCGAGGAGGCGCACGACTCGGCCGCCCGCCGCGAGCGGCTGAAGGCGCGCCTCAAGGCGGTGCGCGAGAATCCGCGCCCGGAGCCGCTGCCGGCCACCGTGGCCGAGGCGGGCCAGCGCGCCGTGGAGCGCATCACCCACCTCCAGGCGGAGCTGGTGAAGGTGAAGGCGCTCAACCTCTCGCTCACCCAGGAGCTGGAGGTGTCGCGCCGGCAGGCGGAGAAGGCCACCGAGGAAGCCCGGCTGCGCATGGACGAGGCGCGCCGCCTGTCCTCGGAAATGGAGGGCCGGGTGAAGCTCCTGGCCGACCTGGAGCGCGAGCTGTCCGCGCTGGAGGGTGAGCGCGACGAGGCGCTCCTGTCCCTCCAGGAGACGCGGCAGGCGCTGCAGGCCGCGGCCCGCGAGCGCGAGGCGCTGGTGGACGAGGTGGCTCGCGGCAAGCAGGCGCTGGTGGACAGCCTCGCCGAGGAGGAGCGGCTCGCCGGGGAGCTGGAGGCCGCCAAGGACGAGTCCGCCTCGCTGCACCGCACCGTCGAGGCGCTCCAGGGCGAGCGCGACGTGCTCGCGCAGCAGGTGGCCTCGCTCACCGCCGAGCGCGCCGAGCTGCTCGAGGCGCGCAAGGCGCTGGAGTCCGTGCACCGCGCGCTCAGCCAGGCCACGGTGCGCTGAAGCGCCGAGCGCTGGTGGCGGCTCGCGCGTGATGCCGCGGCACCGTGAGCTGGGCCGCGAGCCACGGTGCGCTGATGCACCGTGCACCGCGTTGAGTCAGGCATCCGAGCGTCGGGTGCCGAGCTGCGGGAAACCCGTAAGTCCGTGGCCTTCGTGCACCGCGCGGTCCGTCGCGCCACCTCGGCGCTGACACGCGCGGGTGGCCGGCGCATCCGCCCCGGGGTCTTCCCGGTATCGCGCAAGCGATATCCCCCCCGGGAGCCTCATGAAGCGTCCACTCCTCATCGCCCCACTGCTGCTCGCCGCCTGTGGCGGAGGGGAGCTCAGCCTTTCCATCACCAGTGATGACTCGGTCGCGAGCGTCACCACCTTCGACTCACACGGTGACCTCACCACCGTGAAGTCGCTGATGCTCACCGTGGATGAAGTCTGGGTCCACGTGGCGGCCGCGAGCGCCCCGGACCCGGTGGAGGGCGAGGCCGTGGCAGAGGGCGGGACGGGCTGGCAGCGGCTGACGGACGTGGACCAGTCCTTCGACCTGATGACGGTGCGCAATGGCGCCACCCTGTCGCTCGGGGACTTCTCCCTCCCCGAGGGACGGGTGACGCAGCTGCGCCTCAAGCTGAAGCCCGAGTCCACGCTGTCGGGAGCGCGGGCGTCCCTGCCGGGCGTCGTGGTGGAGCCGAATGGCACGACGTGCGACCTGAGCCTGCCGGCGAGCGCCTTCGACCCGGGGCTGAAGCTCTCCGGCGCCGTCGAGGCGATGCGCATCGAGTCCGGCGGTCACCACCGCGCCCTCATCAACCTCAACATCAAGGACTCGGCGAAGCGGCACGGAGATACGTGCACCTATTCGCTGGATCCGGTGCTGAAGGTGAAGCGCTTCGAGCCGGGACTGGGCGGCGGCCTGCTGTAGCCGCGCGCCCCCGGCTCGCGCCTGAGCCTACGGAGTGTCCTTCGCCACCGCGGGCGCCGCACCGCGAAGGGCGGCCATTGCGGAAGGCTTCAGGGGCGGCGAGCGGAGCCCCTCGATGGCCAGCTCCGGGAACTCGCCTTCCTTGCCCTTCAGCGTGGCGACGTACGAGACGAGGTTCTTCACCCGCTCCGACTTCTTCGGATGGTTCACCCCGAGGCTGGTGTCCTCGGTCGTCTTGGCGATGAGTCGACGGTAGTCGTCCGGGTCATACCCCGCGGATACCAGCAACCGGGCCGCCATCCGGTCCGCCTCGAACTCCTGCTCATCGCTGTTTCCCTTTGCGAGCTGGTCGGCGGTCGACTCGGCGAGCTTGCCCAGCAACCCGGGCTCCTTGTCCAGGTCCAGCGTGCCGTCGCCCTTGCGGCCGGCGGACAGCGCATCCGCCGCGCCCGGGGAGAGGATGGACTCTCCCATGACGACCATCTTGCACGTCTTCACCTTCGCGGCGTTGTACTGGCGGACCGAGTGCTTGAGCACGACGTGGGCAATCTCGTGCGCCAGCACGCCAGCGAGCTGTCCCTCGTTGTCCACCGTCTCCAGCACCTTCCGGTTGATGAAGACGTAGCCCCCGGGCGCGGACACCGCGTTGAACGACTTCGAGTCGTTCAGCACGCCGAACGTCCACTCCAGCGTGGGCCGCTGCGACTGCGCCGCCAGGTTCTTTCCCACGATGTTGACGTAGTCGTGCAGCACCTCGCCGGGCCGGGAGGCCGCCTTGCCGCTGTCCTTCTCCAGCATCAGCCCGCCGCCGCGCTGCACGAAGTGGATGGCCAGCGCACCGCCGAGCGCGTACTCCTCGGTGACGCTAGGGTCCACATCCAGCTTCTTGCACTCCTCCGCCTTCTCCAGCCCTTCACTCACCTTGCCGAGCATGTTGGAGCCCGTGGTGAGGTTCTTGGGGTTCAAGCCGCCGCAGGGCGCCGCCAGCACGCCCATGCCCAGCGCCGCGAACACCGTCATCCGCAGGCCCATCACTTGCCTCCCTTCTTGCCCGTGGCGGGCGCCTTGGCCGGGGTGGCGATTGCCACCGCGTCTCGGGGGCCCACCACCGGGAACAGCCCCGCCTCCTTCACGTGCGCGGCGATCTCCGTCGTCGTCACCTTCTTGCTCCGCGCCTCCAGCGCTTGGATGGCCTCGGCGGCCTTCGCGTAGTCACCCTGCTTTTCCTTGCCGTACTCCAGGGCCCCCGGGCTCAGCGCCTTCACCGCGGCGCCGCTGGCGACGAACTTCTTCGGGTCCAGCTGCTGCTTGCCGTCCTTGTCCGTCACCAACTCCATGTTGGGCGGGGTGGTGGACAGGTTCGTCTGGAAGACGAAGCCCTTCTTCCCGTTCGTGGCCGTCACCCGGTGCCACTGCTTCTGCTTCGGGTCGGCGCCCTCCCACGTCACCTTCTCCCCTGGCTGGAGGATGACCACCGCGTTGGCCGTGGGCGCCGGGCTCTCCATCACCCGCGTGTTCTTCGCCTTCACGTACAGCGACTCGCCGACCTTCACGGCCCCCGCCGCGCCCGGCAGCGCCAGCACCGCGGCCACCAGCGCCGCGCTCGTTTTCGTCCCCATGTCTCGCCGACTCCTTTCAGCTCACTTGTCCAGGCTCGCCACCCCGTCGAACTCCGGCGGGGGCGCCTTCGCGTACTTGTGGCAGCGCTCCAAGAGCGCCTGCGTGGGCCCATCCTCCGGGTCCTCCCGCCGCCGCGCCTCCAGCACCGCCGCGGCCTCCTCGAAGCGGGCCTCGCGGTAGAGCGCCAGCGCCGCGTGGTAGCGCTCCACCGTCACCCGCCTGCGCACGTCCAGCCCGCCCTTGAGCGCCAGCAGCTCGTACACCGTGACGGCCTCCGTCTTGCCCGCCACGCGCACCCGGTCCAGCTCCCGCACCTCGATGTGCTCCTTCGCCAGCTCGTACGTGCGCGGGCCAATCATGATGACCGAGCCGTACGCCTTGTTCGCCCCCTCCAGCCGCGCGGCCAGGTTCATCCCGTCGCCAATGGCCGTGTAGCTGAAGAGCTGCTCGCTGCCGAAGTTGCCCACGAAGTTCACCGCGCTGTTGACGCCGATGCGCGTGTACACGTCCGGCAGTCCCTTCGCGCGGAACTCCTCGCGCAGCCGGTCCACCTCCGCCTTCGCCGCCAGCGCCCCGCGGCAGGCCCGCAGCGCATGGTCCGGCTGCCGCATGGGCGCGCCGAAGAGGCACACCACCGCGTCGCCAATGTACTTGTCCAGGCATCCCCCCTCCTTGAGCAGCACGCCGCTCACCCGGGTGAGATACGTATTCAGGATGCGGACCAGGCTGCGCGGATCCTCCTTGAAGCGCTCGCTGAAGGTGGAGAAGCCGCGGATGTCGCTGAAGAAGGCGGAGATTTCGACGTTCTCCCCGTCCAGCCGCGGCAGCTGGCGCTCGGAAACCATCTGCTCCACCAGCTTCGGCTCCATGAAGCGGCTGAAGGCCTGACGGATGAACTCGGCATCCTTGTTGGCCTCCAGGTGGTTGAAGGCCACCGCGGCCACGCTGGCCAGCATGCCCGCCAGCGAGGGCAGGGCGGTGAGCAGGTACGTCCCGGTCTTCGCCAGCACGGGGCCCGTCACCCAATGCATGCCCAGGTAGAGGGCCAGCGGCCACGCGATTTCCAGCGGCGTCCACCGCGCCGTCATCAGCAGCACCACGGACGCGAAGGCCACCACGAACACCAGCACCAGGCTCATCCACAGCGGCGCCTGGGTGAAGAAGCGGCCGTCTCCCAGGAGCGTGTCCAGCACCGCCGCCTGCTTCACCACGCCGGGCTCGGCGGGGGAGAAGGACGTGGCCTTCACGTCGTTGAGGCCCACCGCGTTGCCGCCGATGAGGACCACCTTGTCCCGGAAGACGTCCGGCCTGAGCCCCGTGGGCTCGCCCTGCTGGCGCAGCGTCCACGCCTCCAGCACCTGGATGAGCGACACCACCTGGAAGCGCTCGTGGAAGACGCCGCCGAAGTCGATGCTCGTACCGCCCACCGCGTCCACCGCGTACGCGCGCCCGCCCAGCCGCAGCGTCCCGCCGGACAGCTCCACCTCGCTGGCGCCCAGCAGGCCCGCCGCCACGCGCACCGGCAGCGTCGCGTACGTGTTGACGCCGTCCGAGTACGCGAAGTGCGTGCGCCGCATGAACCCGTCCGGGTCCGCCTCCGGGTCCACCAGCCCGAAGCCATCCACCACGTCCACCAGCTCGGGGATGGGCTGCACCGGGTGCCGCGGTTTCCTCCGTCCCTCCTCCACCTCGTACGACAGCACCGGCAGCGCGTGTCCCTCGGCGCGCACCGGGAAGGCCACCGCGCGCGCCATCCGCTCGAGCGGCACGGCCGGCAGCAGCTCCGCGTCGCGGGTGTCCTCGAACGACTCGCCCTCGGGGAACTCCTCCCCGGCGGGGGACGGCAGGGCCTCGGTGGGCAGCGCGTCCCGCGCGGAGG
>NZ_JABBJJ010000495.1 GCF_012933655.1 Pyxidicoccus fallax
CACCCCGCACCCCGCCGCCGCGCCGCCGCCTCGCCCCGGCGCTCGCGTTGCTGGCCACCCTGGCCGGCCCTCCCGCGCTCGCGCAGTACCGCCCTCCGCCCATGTCCGAGTCGCAGCGGATGGTGAAGGAGGGCGAGTCCGCCCAGGTGGCCGCCAGCGCCGCCAGCGCCGAGGGCGACAAGAAGGGCGCCGAGGAGAAGTACCGCAAGGCCCTGGCCCTCTTCGAGCAGGCGCTCGCCGCGGAGCCGGGCTCCGTCGCCGCCGCCGCTGGCGTGGGCGCCGCGGCCAACGGGCTCCAGGACTGGCAGCGCACGGTGGACAGGGTGCAGCCGGTGCTGGCGGCCCACCCGCGCGAGCTGTCGCTGGCGTACCCGCTGGGCGTGGCCCTCTACAAGCTGCGCCGCTTCCCGGAGGCCGTACCGGTGCTGGAGCAGGTGGCCGCCGCCGACCAGGCCGAGCACCTCATCGTCCACTACTACCTCGCCAGCTACTACCTCTACGCGCAGCAGGGCGACGCGGCGGTGACGCGGCTGACGCGCTACCTGGCGCTGCGCCCCGCGAAGCTGGCGCAGAACGACTTCCAGATTCACGAGCTGCTGGGCCGCGCGCACGTGCTGCGCCGGGACGTGGCCTCGGCGCGCGCCGCCTTCCAGCAGGCGCAGGCGGGGCGGGCCGAGTCGCCCACGGTGCAGCTGGGCCTCGCCAGCGTGCTGGAGCTGGAAGGCAAGGTGCCGGAGGCCCGCGCGCTCCTGGAAGGCGTTACCAAACGGTTCCCGCAGGCCCCCGAGCCGAAGGAGAAGCTGGCGCGGCTGTACCTCACGGCCGGCGACGTGGCGCGCGCGGAGGCCCAGGCGCTGGCGCTGGTGAAGCTGGGCGCCACCCCCGGGGCACACCTCCTGTTGGGTGACGTGCGGCTCGCGCAGAAGAACGCGGCGGCGGCGGAAGGGGAGTACCGCAAGGTGCTGCAGCTGCAGCCGGGCCTCCTGGTGGGGCAGATGGCCGTGGGCAAGGCGCTGCAGGCGCAGGGCCGCCACGAGGAGGCCATCCAGTTCCTGGAGGCCGCGGTGCGCTCGGGCGCCAACAGCCTGGAGCTGTGGGCCACGCTCGGCTCCGTCAACCGGCGCGCGGGCCGCTTCCAGCGCGCGGTGGAGGTGCACCGGCGCGTGGTGGAGATGGCCCCCCGGCAGGCGCTGGGCTGGGTGCTGCTGGGCGCGGACCACTTCGCCACCGGCCAGTGGGACCAGGCCATCGAGGACTACTCCAACGCGCTGCAGGTGGAGCCGGAGCACGCGGGCGCGAAGCAGTGGCTGGCCCGCGCGCTGGCCCACCGCGCCCGCGACAGGGCCGGGACGGGACGCATGGACGACGCCGTGCGCGACCTGCGCCGCGCCTACGACCTGGACCGCACCGCCCCCATGGCCCGCCGGCTGGGCGCCGCGCTGCTGGAGACGCGCGCCTTCCCGGAGGCGCGCCGGGTGATGGAGCAGGGCGCCACGCTGCCGGGCGCCACCTGGCGCGAGGGGCTGCTGCTGGGCTACGCGCGGCTGGCCTCGGGCGACGCGCAGGCGGCGCTGGAGGCCTTCAACCGCGCGGGCACGCAGACGGAGGAGCCGGACGCGAAGGCGGAGACGTCCGTGGGCGCCGCGCTGGCGGAGGTGGAGCTGGGACAGGTGGACGCCGCCGTGCAGCGGCTCACCGCGGTGGGCCCCTCGCGGGCCGCCGAGCAGGTGGCGGGCGCCAACCTCCCGCGCGTGCTGGTGCGCCGCGCGCTGGCGCGGCTGGAGGCCGGTGACGCCGAGGGCGCGGACCGCGATTTGGACCTCGTGGACAAGCTGGGCACGGGCAACCGCTCGGACCTGACGAAGCTGGCCCTCTTCACCCGCGGGCTGGCGCGCGCGGAGGAGGGCCGTCACGCGGAGGCGAGCGCCGCCCTCAAGCGCGCCCTCACCCCCGCCCCGCGCTGGGCGTGGCCCAACACCCGCGCCCTGGCGGACGCCTTCGTCCTCTACAAGAAGGGGCAGGTGGCTCCGGCGCGCAAGCAGCTCGCCGCCGCCGCGAAGAAGCCCATGCCCGGACAGCCGAAGTGGCTGGCCTCCATGACGGGCGCGCTCCACCGGCGCGAGGCCTCGCTGGCGTACGCCTCCGGAAACATGAAGCTGGCGGAGAAGGCCCTCAAGGCCGCGCTCGCCGCGGACCCGGAGGACGCGCTGGTGCAGCACAACCTCGCCTGCGTCGACTGGCGCAAGGGGAAGGCCGCCAACGCGCTGGACACGTGGCGCCGGCTGGAGGCTTCCGTGCCGGTGGCCGCCCTCAACCTCGGCATCGACGCGCAGGAGCGCCGCCGCGAGCCCGCCGAGGCCGTGGACGCCTGGCGCCGCTACCTCGCCGCTGGCTCCGGCCCGCGCCTCGCCCAGGTGCGCGAGTGGAAGGAACGCCTGCAGAGCCTCCACGGCCTCGCGGAGTCCTCCACCGGCGCGCCCGCCGCCGCCACCGCGGAGGAGACCCCATGATGAAGGCACACCGCTTCCTCCTGGCCGGCCTCGTGCTGGCCTGCACCCTGGCCGCCGCCCCCGCCGCCGCGGCCGCGAAGAAGGCCACCGTGGGCGTCTTCCTCGCCACCACCCTGTCGGACGGCCAGGAGCGCTTCCAGTACGCGGAGGCGCTGGCCGCGAGGCTGGGCGACGCGCTGGAGCGCCCCGTGGCCGCCAAGAGCTTCGGCCGCTACGAGGACTTCTCGCGCGCCGTGTCCGAGGGCCTGCTGGACTTCGCCGTGGTGGACGCGTGGGCCGCCGTGCAGCTCGGCGCCCGCGCGAAGCCCGTGGCCTGGGCCTCGCGCTCCGGCGAGACGCAGGCGCGCTGGGCCATCGTCTCCACCCAGAAGGGCGTCGTGAAGGACCTGGCCGGCAAGCGCCTGGCGCTCGTGAAGGGCGCCGGCCCCGCGGACCCGAAGTTCGTCACCCACGTCGTGCTCGGCGGCGACCTGGACGCGCAGCGCCACTTCAAGGTGACGCCCGTACCCAACGTGGAGTCCGCCCTGAAGATGCTGGAGGCCCGGGGCGCGGAGGCCGCCCTCGTGCCGCTCGCCCACGTGCCCAAGGACAAGGACGTGCGCGTCCTCTACCGCAGCGGCCGCATCCCCGGCGCGGTGCTGGTGGACCTCAAGAGCCACCAGGAGGAGTTGGCCGGGGCGCTCGGGCCCGTGGGCGCGGTGCCCCCCTTCGACGCCTTCGCCCGCGTCCAGGGGCGTGACTTCGAGGACTTCCGCAAGCTCGTCACCCAGGGCCCCCCGCGCCGCCAGCCCGTCCTCGCCGAGTCCCCGGACCCGCGCGTGGACGCCGAGGTCCTCGTCCGCTCCGAGGAGCTGGGCCCCGCTCTGCCTTCCTTCGCCGGGGACCTGGCCGTCACCGAGGAGCAGCCGGACGACTAGGGCAGCTCTCACCCGGTGTGCGGGGACCCCGCCACCTTCTTGAGTTTCCAGGGAATGAGAGCCGCTGACTTGGCCCGGCGGTGGCTCTGCGGTAGGTTGAAATACGACGGCGCGAGCGTTCAGGGGTGGAGCTTCGTTCGAAAGGACGATGGCCCTGTCGCCGGGCCCGCAATCCCGGGCGTGCGTACAGGACCGTGAGTGTCCCCCCAACACCACGGATGTGAGAACGATGCACTCGACTGTCCAAGGTGAGCCGCGGCGAGGCGCGGTGAGGGCCCTTCCAGGGCGCCGCGGTGTTCGGGCCCTGATGCTGTCCGTGATGGTGTGCCTGCTGGGCGTCACCGGCCTCGGGGCCAGCGACGCCCAGGCCCAGGACGCCGCGGAGCAGGCGCAGCCCAAGGTGCGCAGGAAGAAGCGCGTGGTCGTGCCCAAGAGCCCCGCGACGCCGCGCGCGTCCAAGGCGAAGGGCAAGTCGCGCAAGCCGCCGAAGACGCAGCTCAAGGACGACCTCAAGTCCACCCCGGACGAGGAGATTCCCATCCTGAGCGGCGGGCCGGCCACGGAGGATCCTCCCTCCGAGCCCATGTCGGCCCAGCCGCCCACGCCGCTGCCTCCCGCCATGGGAGAGCCGCTGCCCGTCGCATCGCCGGGCTCGCCCATGGCCGCCCCGGCGGTGGGGACGACGGCCACGCCCGTGGGTGCCACCACGCAGCCCGCGTCCACGCCCGCGCCCGCTCCGGTGGCGGCTCCGGCGCCGGCGCCGGCCTCCAACGTGCCCATCAGCGCGCCCTTCGCGGAGCCCGCCCTGGACCGGCCGCTGCCGCCTCCGTCGGGCCTGGCCGGCATGGACCCGCTGGGCGGCGGTGACGCGGTGGAGGAGTCCATCAACCGCGTGCTGAGCGAGGCCGTGGTGACGACCGCGTCCAAGCGCAACCAGCGCATCGCGGACGTGCCCCTCACGGTGTCGTGGATTCCGGCCGAGGAGCTGGAGGGCACCGGCCAGTTCTCGCTGTGCGAGGCCATCCAGTACTTCCCCGGCATGGAGTGCCGCCGGGGCTCCATGCGCAAGGCGGCGGTGAGCGCGCGCGGCCTGGGCTCCAACTACCTCTCCAACCGCCTGCTGCTCCTGAAGGACGGCCGCCCGCTGACGGACCCGTGGACGGGCCAGTTCTACGCGGACGAGACGACGCCGCTGACCAACCTCAAGCAGGTGGAGGTCATCCGCGGCCCGGGCTCCTCGCTGTACGGCTCCAACGCCTTCAGCGGCGTCATCAACATCATCGAGCGCCAGCCCGGAGACCTGATTGGCAAGGGGCAGAATGTCGGCGCCGAGGCGCGGGTGCTGGCGGGCCAGGACCAGACGTGGCGCCTGCACGGCAACGTCGCCGGCCGCGGCGGCCCGGTGGAGGCGCTGCTGGGCTACTACGGCTACGGCTCGGACGGGCCGCAGCTCTTCAACGACCCCAGCGTGGGCCGGGTGGACAAGAACCAGGACTCGCTGGTGCACCAGGTGAGCGGCAAGGTGCGCGTGGGCCCGCTGGCGCTGGACGCGGACTTCACGGACGCGGAGATTGGCCGCCCCGGCGGCACCAACATCTCCACCGTGGGCAACTGCGGCCGCTGCCACTACACGCCCAACGACTCCGAGTCGGTGCAGAACCTCAACGCCTCCGCGCAGCTGGACACGCAGGTGACGGACAACCTGCGCCTGTTCGGCCAGGCGTACGGCCTCTTCAAGCGCCGCGACGTGCTGATGGAGAACGCCTTCGGTGGCGACCCGCAGCGCGCGCTCGGCAAGCGCCGCCGGCTGGGTGGCGAGGCGCGCGCGCTCCTGTCGCTGGGCGACCTCAACGTCACCTTCGGCGGTGACCTGAAGGCCGACCAGGTGAACGTGCCCAACGTCCTGCCGGAGCTGACGCTGGACGACACGAAGCAGACCATCATCGGCGGCTTCGTGGACGCCGAGTACCGCCTCTTCAACCGCCTCGTCTTCGGCGCGGGCGCCCGGTACGACCGCTACCAGATTCCCGAGCGCGTCTGGCAGCAGCGCACGGACCAGATTTCGCCGCGCGCCAGCGTCGTGTTCCACGCGGTGCCGGAGCTGCTCACGCTGCGCACCAACTACGGCCGCGCCTTCCGCGCGCCCACGCTCGCCGAGCTGGCCATCAACCAGCAGATGTACGCGGCCACGCTGGTGGGCAACGGCAACCTGCGCGCCGAGACGCTGGACACCTTCGAGGCCTCGGTGGACTTCTGGCCCTTCGACCGGAGGGTGCGCCTGACGGGCACGGGCTTCTACAACCTGGCCAAGAACTTCATCAACCAGGAGCTGGTGTTCGGCTCCGTCTCCCAGTTCAAGAACATGGGTGACGCGCGCGTGCGCGGCTTCGAGCTGGAGGCGGCGGCGCAGATTCCAACCCTCAACTCGTCCTTCGACGTGGCCTACCAGTTCCTGGACGCCAAGTCGCTGCCGTACGGCGACGGGGCGGAGACGCCGCTGGACTACGCGCCCGGCCACCGCATCTACGCGCGCGGCCGCACCAACATCGGCAAGGTGGCCTACGCGGAGCTGTACGCCCTCTTCGTGGGCCCGCGCTACGACCCGGGCTTCCTCGTGGACGAGGACACGGGCCTGGCCAGCGCCCGGGTGCAGCTGCCCAGCTATGTCACGGCCAGCGCGCGCGTGGGCTTCAACGTCTACGACGGCGTGTCCGTGTCCTTCCTGGGCTCCAACCTCTTCAATGCCCAGTATGAGGAGTCCCACGGCTTCCCGGCTCCTCCGCAGTCCTTCTTCAGTGAAGTCAAGGTTCGCTACTAGGTCTTGAGCACCGCACCCCACCTGGAGGCCGGAGGCCTCCTGCTGATCGCCGACGAGTCGCTCTCTCCCGCGCAGGTGGAGCAGGCGGCTCCGGTGTTGGCGCAGGGTGGGGTGTCCCTCCATCAGGGCTCGGAGCTGCCCCCGGGCCCGCGCCGGCTGGTGCTCTTCGACGGCCGGCTGTCGCCCGCGCATGCGGAGGCGCTGCGCCGGGAGCCGCCGCCCCTGCTCTTGGCCACGCGCGGCCCGGACGGACGTCCCGCCGCGTGGGAGGTGCGCCTCTTGGGCTCGCTCCTGCGAGGCGGAGCGCTCTTGCCGGAAGGGGCGGACGTCACGCGGCACCGGCTCCAGCGGGTGGTGGACATCGGCGTCACGGCGGAGGCGGCGTCCGCGGCGGTCTCGCGGGCGGGCGGCTCCCGGGTGGCGGCGGGCCTCGTCGGGGACGTGGTGCATGAGTTGGCCGCCAACGCTCTCTTGGATGCCCCGGTGGACTCGCGCGGAGAGCCCCGGTACGCACACCGGCGCACGGAGGTGCGCGAGGTGGCCGAAGAGGATGCCTGCGAGCTGTCCTTCGCGGTGGAGGACGGGCGCATGTGGCTGGAGGGGGTGGACCGCTTCGGCGGCCTGCGTCCGGGGCCCTTCGCCCG
>NZ_JABBJJ010000496.1 GCF_012933655.1 Pyxidicoccus fallax
GGAGATGTGCATAAGAGACAGGTGTTGGCGAACGCGGTGGCGGCGGCGAGGAGGGCGGCGGCGAACACGGTCTTCATGGAAAGCTCCGTCGGGGGAGTACGACGCGGGATTGCGTCGCTGTGTGCCCCGTCCCTTGAGCAGCCGGCGTGCCAGCGGGGCCTCCAGAGGGAAGCGCCGATGTGGGAGGCGCGAGCCGTGGGGAGAAACTCCCCGAAGGGCTGTGGAAGCATGGGGGCCTGCTCCCCAGACGAGCACATGTCGCTTTGACGGCACCGGGGCAGTTGAGCAAGCTGCACGCGTCACCCGATTGCAGGGTGGCGCACCCCGGGTCCCTCGCCGCGCATGGCGCGCGGCCGCGGCGCGGGAGAGACGGTGTATGCGGTACCTGCGGCTCGTGACGGCGGTCGCCTGGCTTGGCCTCGGATGCGCGGGAATCCCTCCCGAGCGGCTGGAGGCCCAGGTGCTGGAGACAGAGCGGTGGCGGCGCGAGGCCGAGGCCGAGCGCGAGCGCACCGAGGCGCTCGCCGCGCGCATGGCGGCGCTGGAGTCCGCCATGGAGCGGCTGACGCTGGAGCGCGCCGAGGCCGAGCAGGGACGCGCGGCGGTGCTGGAGGAGCTGGTGCGCACCGAGGCGGACCGGCACGCGCTGGAGGAGCACAACGCGCAGCTGCTCGCGCTGGAGCGCCAGCTCAACGAGCTGAAGGAACTGAAGGAGATGCACGAGGAGCTGTCGGAGGTCTGGTACGAGTCCGCGCTGGAGCGCGCCCGCCGGCGCCTGCCTCCGAAGGACGCCTCGGCCCCGCCGGCCACCAACACCGGGACGGCGGCTCCCTGAGCAGGCTCTGGCGGCCTCGGCGACACCGGGCCGTCATGGTAGAGGACCCGTCCCTGGTGAGTTCCCGCACGCCCATCCGTGGCTACCGCGCCGGCTTCTTCTTCGTGGTGGCACTGCTGTCCGCCGTTACCGCCTTCACGCTGTGGACGGAGGTCCGCACCGGAAGGCAGGTGGACGCGCTCGTCCAGGAGGCGCTGGCGCGCGCGGGCCTCATCGGCCGCATCCGCGTGGACGCGCTGTCCCTGGAGTCGGCGATTGAAGCGCACGTGCGCGCCACGGACGACGCCGAGCGCGCCGCCGCGGACGCGGTGATGGAGGAAATCCTGGCGGACATCCGCTCCGCGTCGGAGGCGTATACGTACAACCTGCCGCCGGGCGAGAAGGCCGTGTGGCTGCGCTTCAACGCCGCGTGCCAGGGGCTGGCGGACCAGGTGCGCGCGGCGGCGGTGTTCTCGCAGCGGCGCGAGGGAGAGCGGGCGCGGCGCCACCTGGCCGAGCGCATCCGCCCCCTGGCCGCGGAGCTGGACGCGCTGGCCGGCAAGCTGGCGCAGGAGAACGCGGACGAGGCGCGCCGGCTGGTGGGACGGCTGGCGGACCTGCGCGTGCGCACCACGGCCTTCGGCGCCGCCGTCACGCTGCTGGCCATCCTCCTGTCGCTGGCGGTGGGCCTGCGCATCACCTCCCTGCTCAAGCGACAGGACGCCACCATCCAGGGACAGCTGGAGGAGCTGGGCCGCCACAACCAGGAGCTGGACGCCTTCACCCGGCGCGTGGCGCACGACCTCATCTCGCCGCTGGCGCCGCTCAAGGGCTACCTCACGCTCATCCGCCGCACGGGCGCGGTGAAGGACGCGGGCGCGCTGGAGATGCTGGCGCAGTGCGAGTCCAGCGCGGTGCGCATGGGCGAGCTGATTGAAGCGCTGCTGCGCTTCTGCCGCGCGGGCACGCGCGGAGAGCGGATGGTGGCGGAGCTGGACACGGCCGTCACCACGGTGCTGCTGGAGGTGGCGCAGACGGCGGCGGCGCAGGGAGTGGCGCTGGAGCGCTCGCTGGAGCCCGGCGTGGCGGTGGACTGCCCGGGCCAGCTGTTGCAGGTGAGCGCGCGCAACCTCCTGACGAACGCGGTGAAGTACACGGCGGGCCGGCCGGAGGCGAAGGTGCGGGTGCGGGTGGCGTCCGAGGGGAACGAGGCGGTGCTGGAGGTGGAGGACAACGGCATCGGCATGTCGTCCACGACGCTGGCCTCGCTGTTCCAGCCCTTCTTCCGCGCCGCCGAGGTGCGGAGCCTGCCGGGCCATGGCCTGGGGCTCGTCACCACCAAGCGCGTGGTGGAGGCGCACGGCGGCACGCTGGTGGTGCGCTCGGAAGAGGGGAAGGGCACGCATGTCGTGGTGCGCTTCCCGCGCGAGGTGCGCCCGGTGGCGGCGGGTGGCACCGGTGACGCCCAGGCTTCCTCCTCCGCCGCTGGAATGCGCAAGGTCGGCACATGAGCACTTCCCGCATCCTCGTCGTGGACGATGACCCCCAGGCTCGTGATCTGCTCCAGCGACTGCTGGGCACCCTGGGAGAGGTGACGCAGGCGCCGGACCCGAAGCGGGCGGCGGAGCGGCTCGCGGAGGGGCCGTTCGACCTGGTGATGACGGACATGGCCATGCCCGAGCCGGGGGACGGCCTGAAGGTCCTCCAGGCGGTGAAGGGCCAGTCGCCGGACACGCCCGTCATCGTGGTGACGGCGTTCGGCAACATCGAGGGGGCGCTGGACAGCATCCAGCAGGGCGCCTTCGACTACCTGGCCAAGCCGTTCGACGTGGACGCGATTCTCCGCGTGGCGAGGCGCGCGCTGGAGCAGAAGCGGCTGGTGGAGGAGAACCGCACGCTGCGGCAGCAGGTGGAGCGCACCTCGCTGGTGCTGGTGGGGCGCAGCCCCGCGCTGCTGGAGGTCTACAAGCAGGTGGCGCGCGCGGCGGCCAGCAACGTGCCGGTGCTGATTACGGGCGAGACGGGCACGGGCAAGGAGATGGTGGCCCGGGCGCTGCACAAGCGCTCGCCGCGGGCCTCCGGGCCCTTCATCCCCGTGGACTGCGGCGCCATCACCGAGTCGCTGATGGAGAGCGAGCTGTTCGGCCACGCGAAGGGCAGCTTCACGGGTGCCTCGGGCGCGCGGCGGGGCGTCTTCGAGGAGGCCAGCGGCGGCACGCTCTTCCTGGACGAGATTGGCGACGTGGGGATGAAGGTGCAGTCGCAGCTCTTGCGCGTGCTGCAGGAGGGGGAGATCCGCCGCGTGGGCGAGAGCGTGCCCGTGAAGGTGGACGTGCGGGTGGTGGCGGCGACGAACAAGGACCTGAAGGCGCGCGTGGCGGAGGGCCTCTTCCGCGAGGACCTGCTGTACCGGCTGGACGTGGTGCACCTGCACCTGCCGCCGCTGCGCGAGCGGCGCGAGGACGTGCCGGCGCTGGTGGAGCACTTCGCGGCCCGTCACGCGCGCGGCGGAGCGAGGCCGGTGGTGACGCCCGAGGCGATGGCGCGGCTGACGGGCTACGACTGGCCGGGCAACGTGCGGCAGCTGGAGAACGTGGTGGCGCGGGCGCTCGCGCTCAATGTCACGGGCGTGCTGGGCCCGCAGGACTTCCCGGAGCCCATCGGCGAGGCGACGCAGAAGCTGACGGGGCTGGCCGGAGACATGCCCAGCCTCGCCGAGCTGTCACGCCGTTATGCGGCGCATGTGCTCCAGCACGTGGGTGGCAACAAGAGCGAGGCGGCGCGCCTGCTCGATGTGGACCGCAAGACGCTCTACAAGCTGCTGGAGGCGCCGGGCACGGAGGCGGAGTCGTAGCGGCGGTCCGACGCCCCGCCGAGAAGCTCGGCTGTCCGAAACATGTTTGTCCTCCCATGAGTCGTCCCATGCGCGGGAGGTCCCTGTCTCCCTGACTGCTGGACAGAAGAAGATGGGGGGCCTTGTGGATTGCAGTGCGAGGTGCCAAGCAGCCTGAGTATCCCCCCAGGTGGAGTGGGTTGAACCCAGGGTTCCCGCCTCGCTCCGGCTCCGCATGACTCCAGCTCCGTCCGTCTCCCACTTCCGTCACGTCATCGAGCAGCTGCTGGTGCTGGAGCGCGAGCGCTCCCTGAGAGAGGCGGCCCTGGATGACCGGGACCTCGTGGAGAAGCTGCTGGCGACGGTGGACACGGCGCCGGTGCTCCTGTCGTACGTGGACACGGACGAGCGCTACCGCTTCTGCAATCAGAGCTACGAGCGCTGGTTCGGAGCGTCTCGTGAGCAGGTGGTCGGCCGCGCCGTGCGCCAGGTGGTGGGGGATGCGGGATACGAAACCATTCGCGAGCAGGTGAGGGCGGCCCTGTCCGGACGCAGGGTCCGCTTCGAGCTCGCCGTCCCCTACCGTGATGGCGGCACCCGGGTGGTGCAGGCGGACTACCTGCCGCACGTCGATGCCAACGGCCACGTCGCCGGCTTCGTGGCCATGGTGTCGGATGTCACGGAGGCGCGGCGGGGAGAGGAGGCCGAGCGCATCGCGCACCAGCTGCGCGACAGCCAGGATCGGCTCAGGCTCGCCCTGGAGGCCGCGGCCCTGGGCACGTGGGACCTGGACTACACCACGGGCCAGCGCAACTACAGCGACCGCGCGCTGGAGCAGCTGGGCCTCGCGCCGGGCACGCCCCTCACGTCGGAAATCCTGCGCTGGTGCGCGCCGCCCGAGGACCACCCGCGCCTGGACGCCGCCCTCCAGGCCGCGCATGACCCGAACGGCGATGGCGCCTTCCGCCTCGAGTTCCGCGTGGTGGGTCCCCGGGTGCCCCGGGAGCGCTGGCTGCTCGCGCGCGGGCAGGTGCACTTCAACGCGCAACGCCGCCCGTTGCGCATCGTCGGCACCCTGCAGGACATCACCGAGAACCGGCGGGCGCGGCTGCGCGCGGACCGGCTGGCGGCGGTGTCCTCCGCGCTGTCCCGGGTGCTGAGCCCCGAGGAGGTGGCCAGGGTGGTGGTGCGCGAGGGGGCCGCGGCGCTGGAGGCGGTCGCCGCCTCGCTGGTGCTGCTGAGCGAGGACGGCACCGCGTTCGAGCTGCGCGCCGCGCACGGCTTCCCCGAGGGCACCCTGGGCGTCTGGCAGCGCTTCCCCGTGGACACGGCCGTCATGTACCGGGACGCCGTGCGCACCGGGAAGCCCGTGCTGTATGCGGACCTGGACGCCTACCTCCGGGACTACCCGGAGCGCAGGGGCTCACCGACCCTGCTGGGGCGCGCCTTCGCCGCGCTGTCGTTGACGGTGGACGGGCGCGTGCTCGGCGCCTTCGGTTTCATCTTCTCGCACGAGCAGGACTTCGAGCCGGAGATGCTCCAGTTCATGGAGTCGCTCGGCCAGCAGTGCGCCCTGGCCCTGGAGCGTGCGCGCCTCTACGACGCCGAGCGGCGGGCACGCGCGGAGGCCGAGCGGCTGAGGGACCGGCTCGCCACCGAGCGCAGCCTCCTGGAGGCCGTGCTGGACCAGCTGCCGGTGGGCGTCGTCATCGCCGAGCCCGGAGGACGGCTCGTGCGTGGCAACTCCGCCATCGAGACCATCTGGGGTCACCCCTACGTGGCCTCGGAGGACATCCCCGGCTACGTGGCCTACCAGGGCACCCGTCCGGACGGCACGGCCTACGCGCCCCACGAGTGGCCGCTGGCGCGCGCGCTGATGCATGGCGAGACGGTGCTGCGCGAGCCGGTGCGCCTGCGCATGCGGGATGGCAGCGCGCGCCACATCGACCTCAGCGCCACGCGGGTGCAGGACGCGGAGGGGCGGGTGGTGGCGGCGGTGGCGGTGTCCACCGACGTCACCGCGCACCACCAGATGCGGGAGGCCCTGCGGCGCGAGGCGGAGGTACGCGACCGGCTGATGGGCATCGTGGGGCACGACCTGCGCAACCCGCTGCAGGCCATCGCCACCTCCGGCACGATGCTGCTTCGCGACAGCCCGCCGGACTCGTCCCAGCACAAGCGCGCCTCCCGCATCATCACCAGCGTGCGGCGCATGGACCACCTCATCCGCGACCTGCTGGACTTCGCGCGCGCGAGCCAGGGCGGCACGCTCCCCATCCAGCGCCAGCGGATGAGCCTGGACGATGCCTGTCACATCATCGTCGACGAGCTGCTGGCCGCGTACCCGGAGCGCGACATCCACCTGGACCTGCGCGGCGACCTGACGGGACAGTGGGATTTGGACCGGCTGGTGCAGTTGCTGGGCAACCTGGTCGTCAACGCCTTCACCCACGGCGCCAAGGGCGTCCCCGTGGAGGTGCGGGCGGACGGGACGAACGACGAGGTGGTGCTGGAGGTGGCCAACGCGGGCAACCCCATTCCTCCCGCGCTGCTGCCCCGCATCTTCGAGCCCTTCACCCGCGCGGCTGTCGGCGGTGACTCGCTGAAGGGCGTGGGGCTGGGCCTCTTCATCGTGCACGAAATCGTCACCGCGCATGGTGGCCGCATCCAGGTGACGTCCACCCGCGAGACGGGCACGGTGTTCCAGATGCGGCTGCCCCGCGGCTCCCGGCGCTGAAGCGCGGAGCCGTGCCTCAGGCCACGTCGCGGCGCCGCTTCGGCTGGGACTCCAGGAAGGCCACCAGCGCCTCCAACTGCACGGGCTTCACGAAGTGGCGCTGGAAGCCCGCGGCCTCGCTGCGGCCGCGGTCCTCTTGTTGGCCATAGCCGGTGAGGGCGGCGAACGCGGGGCTCGCCGGGCCCAGGCGCTCGCGGATGAGCGCGGCCAGCCCGTAGCCGTCCACCTCCGGCAGGCCGATGTCCAGGATGGCCACGTCGGGGGTGAAGACCTCGAGCCGCTGGAGCGCCCGAGGGGCGTCGTGCGCCATGGCGACCTCGTAGCCGGACATCTCCAGCAGGTCCGCCAGGGCCTCGGCCGCGTCCACGTTGTCGTCCACCACGAGCACCCGGGTCCGCGCGGTGGCGGGCGCCTCGGGCGGGGGCGTGGCGCGCGCCACCGCGCGGACC
>NZ_JABBJJ010000497.1 GCF_012933655.1 Pyxidicoccus fallax
CAACGACTTTTTGCTACCGTTGCTGCTCTTGCCGCCTGCCGTTTCAACCGGCGGGGCCGCATTCTTTATTCAGAGTCGCGTCCGTTGTCAACTTCGACTTTCGCGTCCTCTGCGGCCTCTCGAAGTCTTCAGCGCCGCCCAGTGGCTTCCGCTGTTTTCTTTCGAGGGGGCGCGGCTTGTACCGCTTCGCCGCCGTCCCTGTCAACCGCTGCTTCGTGACTTCCCCAACCGCGTCGCCCGTTGAACTTCTTCCCGGGCTTTTCTTCGTCGGGGGCGCGGCTTCTACTTCGTGGCCGCGTCTTCGTCAACCTGCTGCGTTGACCGCCATATTCCGAATTTCGTTTGCTGCGGGCTCGCCGCCGAAGTCCCTTCCGCGCCAGTGCGCGGGCTTCGGTGCGAGGGGCGCGGCTTCTACCACCACCGCGTCTCGAGTCAATCCCTTCGTCGACTCGGTTCTTCCGTCCTGCCCTGCCCCGACTCCGTCTCCCATGAGACGGCTGCCCACTTCCACCACCACGCCGCCCGCCGGTTCAGCACTGCCTCTTCGTCGACCATCTAAGGAGCCTTTTTCGAAGTGTCAACTCGTTGTCACGAGCCGCTTCGACCTGCTCCGGGTGACGGCCGAGAAGCTCTCCCTTCGGAGGGCTGCCGGCATCGACCCACGGTCTTATTCGATTCCACTCAGAGAGCCGCCACGGGAGGTCGGGTGACGTCCGCGTGTCGCCGTGAGGTGGGGCCGCTTATCCGCCAACTGCCCCGGCGGCGCAAGAAGTTTGCTTCTCGTCACTCGCGCCGCCCCGGAAGCGCCTCGGCTTGTGCGCCGTCCGGGTGATGGGGGTAACCCCCCTCCTCCGCCGGACCATTCCCGCGGGGTTTTCAGCCCCCGCCTCCGAGCCCCAGCTTCGAGACGTCCACCCGGCCGCGCCGGCAGCGCTCGGCCACGACCACCGAGCGGAGCTCGCTGTAGGCTCGCTCGAAGTCGTCGTTCAGGATGATGTAGTCGTACAGCGCGACTCCCCGCTCCATCTCCGAGCGGGCAGCCAGCATCCGGCGGCGGATGGTCTCATCCGAGTCCGTCTGACGATCCCTCAGGCGCCGCTCCAGCTCCTCCATGGAAGGCGGGAGCACGAAGACGGTCACCGCGTCAGGGTGCTTGCGCTTGATGGCCTGCCCGCCCTGCACGTCGATGTCGAAGATGGCCACGCTCTTGCGGGCGCGGGCCTGGTCCACCACGGACTGGAGGCTGCCGTAGAAGTGGCTGTGGACCTCGGCCCACTCGACGAACTCGCCCTTTTCAATCTTCTGCTGGAAGGTGGCGACGTCCACGAAGTGGTAGTCCACGCCGTCGCGCTCCTTCCCGCGGGGCCGCCGGGTGGTGACGCTGATGGAGAAGACCGCATCCGGGGTCTCCTTGAGGAGCCGGTGGGCAAGGGTGGTCTTTCCGGCACCCGAGGGCGCGGAGAGGACGAGCAACAGACCAGGCTGGAGCACGGTGGGCGCGTTCATTCGACGTTCTGCACCTGTTCGCGGATGCGCTCGACCTCGGCCTTCATCGAGACCACGCGCGCGGAGATCTCCGCGTGCTGGCTCTTGGAGCCGGTCGTGTTCACCTCTCGGTGCATCTCCTGCACGAGGAAATCCATTCGGCGGCCAGCGGGCTCGCTGCTGGCCATGAGGGCGCGGAACTGCTCGAGGTGGCTCGCCAGGCGGGTGACCTCCTCGGCGATGTCCGTGCGCTCGGCGAAGAGGGCCACCTCCTGCGCCAACCGCTGCGGGTCCACCGCCACGCCGCGCGCGAGCTCGGCGATACGGTCCGTGAGCCGCTGCTGGTACTCCTGCACGGCGCGCGGCGCGAGCTGCGCCACCTCGCGGCTCCAGCCCTCCAGCAGCTTCAGCCGGGCATCGAGGTCCGCGTGGATGGCCTCGCCCTCGACGAGGCGCATCTTCTCCAGCGCCGTGAGGGCCTGGTCCAGCGCGGCCTGCACCGCCGGGGTGGCGGACTCCAGGTCGACGCCCTTCTCCTCCAGGCGGACGACTCCGGGCTGGTTGGCCACCTGGGACCAGGCCACCTCTCCGGGTAGGCCCAGCTCCTTGGCCAGCTCGCGGAAGGCGCGCACGTACTCGCGCGCCAGGTTGAGGTCCACCGTGGGCACCGTCCCGGAGGCGGTGGCGGCGTGCCGCTTCACCAGCAGCTCCACCGAGCCACGGGCCAGCCGGTCCTTCACCTGCTTCGTCACCAGGGGCTCCAGCGACGACAGCTCACGGGGAAGGCGCGCCTTCACCTCACAGAACTTGTGGTTGAGCGAGCGCAACTCGACGGAGACCTCTTCGTCCCCCACGCGCGCGCGGCCCGCTCCGAACCCGGTCATGCTCTTCAGCATTGGGCGGTTGCTAGGGGCTTTCCGCCTCCAGGTCAAGCCGCGTGCTTGCACCGCATCTGATTCTGTGTAGGGTCCGCCGCGAGATGTCCTGGCACAAGCGGCTCGAGTTGTGGGCGAAGCTGGCGCTGGCGCTCGTGGCGTCCGCCCTCTTCTGGCGCCCCGGTCGTCGTCGTCCTCGTGGAAGTTCCCTGCCCGTTCCCCGGAAGGTGCTGCTCGTGCGGCCCGACAACCGCGTGGGCGAGGCGCTCCTCACCACCCCCCTGATGCGCACCCTCAAGGCACACGTGCACCCCGCTCCCGAGGTGCATGTGCTCGTGCATGCCAAGGTGGCGCGTGTGCTGGCTGGCCACCCGGACGCGGACTCGGTCATCGCGTTCGACCGGCGCCGGCTCTGGCTGGGACCCCTGGCGCCCGGCATCCGCGCCCTGCGCCGCGAACGCTACGACGTGGTGGTGGACTGCGCCAACTGGGAGTCCCCGTCAGTGACGAGCGCGCTCGTGTCCCGGATGGCGGGCCCCCACGCGGTGATCATCGGCCCGGACGTGTGGCCGGTGTCCAAGCTCCACTCGCTGCCCGTGCCCGCCCGGACGGATACCCGGAACGAGGCCGTGCAGCGCACGCACCTGCTCACGCCCCTGACGGGCGGCACCCTGGCCCGCGGGCTGTCCTTCCGGGAGCCTGTCGTCGGCCCCGCCATCCGCGCGTACCTGGAGGCAGGCGCCGGCACGGCGTTCGCGGTCATCAACCCGGGTGGCCGACTGGGGCCCCGGCGGATTCCGCCACAGGCCTTCGCCGCCGCGGCCCGCACGCTGCTGGAGCTGGGGCGCATCCCCATCGTCACCTGGGGCCCCGGTGAGGAGGAACTCGCCCGCTCCGTGGTGGAGGCCGCGCCCGGTGCCCGGATGGCCCCCGCAACCAACCTGGACGAGCTGGCCGCGCTCATGCGCTTCGCCGGTCTCACCGTGTGCAACAACACCGGCCCCATGCACCTGTCCGTCGCCGTGGGGGCCCCCACCCTGGCGTTCTTCCTCCGCATGGACATGGAGCGCTGGGGCCACGCGTACGCGCCCCACCGGATGGTGGACCTCACGTCCCTTGTCGATGGCGCGGGCGGAGCGGGGCTGGAGGCTCGGGCGTCCGAGGAGGTGCGGACCTTCGCCGCCGCGATTCCTCGCGCGGTGAGCCGGTAACGACCTGACTTCCCCTGGGCTTCAGTCGCGCGGGGGGAGTGTCGTCATCCGCTCGGGGATGAGCCGCGGGATTCCATCCTCCACCGGCCACGCGCAGTGGCAGCGCGGGCAGCGGACCTCGGTGTGAGGCCCATCTTCGTGCACCGTGAGCGGGCCCTTGCACCGGGGACAACCGAGCACGTCCCTCAGCACGGCGTCCAGGGGTGGCACGGGCTACTTCGTGCCCTCGCGGCCGAGGCGCCGGGCGAGTTCCGTGGTGCTGTGGTCCTTCGGGTCCCCGGACACCGCCGTGCGCCCGCCGTAGGCACGGACCTCGTCGGCCTCGGGAATGCTGTCCGGCGTGTAGTCCGTGCCCTTCACGTGCACGTCCGGCTTGAGCGCGCGGATGATGCCTCGCACGTTCGGCTCGTCGAAGACGATGACCCGGTCCGTGCAGGCGAGCGCGGCGACCAGCTCGGCCCGCTCGTTCTCCGGGATGTACGGACGCCCCGGGCCCTTGTAGGCCCGCGTGGACGCGTCCGAGTTCACCGCCACCACCAGCACGTCCGCCAGCGCCCGCGCTCCCTCCAGGTAGCGCACGTGGCCCACGTGCATCAGGTCGAAGACGCCGTTGGCCAGCGCCACCGTGCGCCCCTCGGCGTGCCAACGCTCCCGCTCCTCGGCCACCTTCGCCAGCGGCTGGAGCTTGTCCAGGGTGTTCATCGTGTGCTCCGCAGCTCTTCGAGCAGCTCGTCCCGCGACACCGTCGCTGTGCCCGGCTTCTGCACCACCAGCGCGCCCGCCACGTTCGCCAGCCGCGCGGCCTCGCCGAACGAGGCCCCCGCCGCCAGCGCCAGCGAGAAGGTGGCAATCACCGTGTCTCCCGCTCCCGTCACGTCCACCGCCGCCTTCGCGCCGTGCACGGGGATGTGGTCCACCCCGCCTTCCGCGTCGAAGAGCGTCATGCCGTGCCGGCCCCGTGTCACCAGCAGCGCGCGGCACCCCAACTTGCGCAGCGCCGCCTGTCCCGCCTCCAGCAGGTCCGCCTCCGTGCGCACCGGCCGCCCGGCGAGTGCCTCCAGCTCCGGCTCATTGGGCTTGCACACCGTCAGGCCCACGAAGGAGGACAGCGCATACCGGCTGTCCACGCACACCGGCAGGCCATCCGCCGCCAGCCGCCGGAGGACCTCGCGGACCTCTTCACCGAGCACGCCCGCGCCGTAGTCGGACACCACCACCGCGTCCGCGTCGCGCGCCGCCTCCTCCACCTGCTTCGCCAGCGCCTTGCGTAGACGCGGGGGGAGCGCGGCTCGCTGCCCCCGGTCCAGGCGAAGCATCTGCTGGCGCGTGGTGCTCACCCCGCCCGCGAGGATGCGCGTCTTCGTCTCCGTCTCGATGCCTCGGCCGCTCACCGCGTGCAGCCGGATGCCGGTGTCCGCGAACAGCTTGCGCAGCGCGGCCCCCATCTCGTCCGCACCCAGTGCCCCCACCGCCGTCACCTGCCCGGAGAGCGCGCGGACGTTGGCCGCCACGTTGGCGCCTCCGCCCAGCTTCACCTCGGCGGATTCGTAGCGGACGATGAGCACCGGAGCCTCGCGGCTCACGCGGTCCGTCTGACCGTAGATGTAGTGGTCGGCGACCAGGTCCCCGACCAACAGCACCCGGCGGCGCGCGAAGGCGAGCGGCAGGCGCGAGGGCGAGGGCAACGAACGAGCGGGCGAGACTGCGGCCATGGCGGCGGTTTGTCCCACAGGCCCCCGCGCCTCACAAGTCGCGCGATGCGTCCGCCAGCCCGAGCGCCCGCCGCAGGTGGGACTCGCCCTCCAAGACTTCCACCCCGAGCCGCACCACCCACGCCACGAAACCGGGAGGCAGGCGGACCAGGTCCTTCTCCGTCGTCACCACCCGGATGCCCTGACGGACGGCTCGTGCCTCCACGTCCCGAAGCTCCTCCGCCGTGAAACGGTGATGGTCTGGGAAGAGGGCCGCGTCGCGGACCTCCGCGCCGAGGGAGTGCAGGGTCCGCAGGAAGCCCCCCGGCCGGGCAAGCCCCGCGAGCGCGAGCACCGGCTGCCCCGCGAGTGCGTCGACCGGGAGGAGCTCGCCGGAGGGGCCTACCCAGCCGATGGGACGGTAACGCGTGCGCACCCGGGGCACGGCGGGGTCGAGCGAATGCGATGGAACGTCAGCGGGAGCGAGGGCCCCGGTGACTTCGGAGGCGAGAGGCCGCATGGCCCCTCCAGCGATTGCGGACTCCCGTGGAACGAACGTTCCTTCCGCCGCTGTCAGTGCATCTCCGGCTCCAGCGCCGTGATGGGGCAGTTGCCCCTCGGAGGCCGAGGACTCCCGTGGAACGAACGTTCCTTCCGCGTCGGTCGGCAACCTTCCGGCTCCAGATGCACGAGGTGGCCTGTGCCCCTCGGAGGCCGAGGGCTCCCGTGGAACGAACGTTCCTTCCTCCGCGATGGGGGCACCCCCAGCTCTGGAGCCGTGATGGGGCACGTGTCCCCAGGAGGCCGAGGACTCCCGTGGAACGAACGTTCCTTCCGCGCCGGCCCGCGAGCTTGCTGCCTGCAGGCTCCGAGGCATACCCGCCGTGCCGGATGGCGTAGCGGCCACGCGAATCCAGAACAAGGTGGCCCGGCGCAGCGCGGAGCGTGGCTCTCGCAATGGGCCCCTCGGGAGCATGTGGCCGTTGCCCAGCCCCACGGACTCATCCACGACGACGAGGTCCTCGTCTCGCGCGAGCCTCCGGTGCTGGAAACCATCGTCGAGCAGCACCGTGTCCAGGCCGAACTCGTCACGTGCGCGGTATGCCCCGGCCACCCGGTCCGCTCCCACGAAGAGGCGGACCTCGGGGCACCGCCGGGCGAGCAGCAGCGGCTCGTCCCCTGCTTCCTCCACGGAGGGCAGCGGCTCCGTGCCGATGAAGGTCAGCGGCTCCTTCGAACGACGGCCGTAACCTCGCGTGAGGATGCCCACCTTGCGGCCCTCGCGCACCAGCAACTCCGCGAGGTGGAGCACCGCCGGCGTCTTCCCCGTGCCCCCCACGTTGACGTTGCCCACGGAGATGACTCGAAGGCCCTCCACACGCTCCGCGCGCAGCAGGCCCACGTCGTAGAGCGCGCCTCTCAGGCGCACCGCCGCTCCGTAGGTCCATGACACCGCGGTCAGCGGAGACAGGAGCGCGCGACGGCCCCAGGGCTCGGGCTCCGATGGGTAGAAGACCCGCTCGATGGTCGTGGGGGCACTGGGGGAG
>NZ_JABBJJ010000498.1 GCF_012933655.1 Pyxidicoccus fallax
TGTGTATAAGAGACAGCTCCACCACCATCCGGGTCAACAGGCACCCCGGCATCGTCCCGCGGGGAGGGGCCATTGCTTTTGTCGTCGTCACATCCCGCCGCCCAGAGCGCCAGGACGAGGGTTCCAGTCAACACCACGAGGCGCGCGTGCATCCCAAGCTCCTGAATCGAAGTACACAGGGACTTAGCCGACAGAATCCGATACAGGGGCCCCCTTGAATCGGGGCTGGGAAGCAGCCGACACTTGAGGGACGCCCGACTCCCCGGGGTGACCCGACGCGTTACCTGGTGGGAGTTCGTGGAGTCAGCGGTAACGCCAGTCGCGGTACAGGGGGTAGCGGGTGCGCATGACAACCAAGGCGGTGGATGAGATGGCAGGCGTGGACCCGAGCGCATTCGCGAACCGTCGGTCCGACGAGCGCGTGGCCGCGAAGTTCGAGGTTCGCTTCGAGCAGCAGCAGGACGCGGCGCGCGCGCTGCGCGCGTACTCGCTCAACATCTCCGCGGGCGGGCTGTGCCTGCGCACGCGCAAGGCCTACGACGTGGGCGCCCAGGTGCGCCTGTCCATGGCGATTGAAGGCGAGGAGTTCCACCTCACCGGCATCATCGCCTGGGTGCGCGACGACGCGGAGGCCATTGGCGTGCGCTTCACGGACGTGAGCGACGACGACCGCCTCCGGCTCCAGCGGGTGGTGGACAGCTTCAAGCGGTAGGCCCCGGCCGCCGGGCCGGGACGTCGAGAAGGCCGCTGCGCTTTCCTAGCGCCGGCCTTCTTCCGTCTCCAGGTGGCGGAACACACCCGAGTCAATCTCGGAGAAGCCACAGGCGGCGTAGAAGCTGCGCGTCTCGGGCGTGCTGGCCATGGGCGAGACGAGCTGGAGCTGCTTGACGCTCAGCACCTTGCAGCGCTCCAGGATCTGCTTGATGAGCGCCCGGCCCACGCCGCGCCGGCGCCACGTCTCCGTCACCACCAGCTCGTCCACGGTGGCCACGCGCCCGCGCAGGCGCAGCTGCGGCCGGTGGGAGAAGGAAATCATCCCCACGGGACGGTCCTGCGGGTCCCCGGCGACGAAGATTTCAATCTCCGGATGGCTGACCACCCAGTGCACGGTCTGCTGGTCCGTGCCCTGGGGATACCCCAGCTCACGCAGGAGCAACGCCATGGCCTCGGCGTCACCCCGGCGGGCGCGGCGGATACGGAAGGCGGGAGCATCGGCTCCAGCGACGGCGCTGACAGTGCGTACGATTGGTTGTGACAAGGCAGTCCGGAGTCTAACGAAAGGGCCGCCGTCCCTTCAAAGAGGAACGGCGGCCCCGAAGCCCGACGGGCGGTTTTCGTGTGGGTGCGGCGCTTACGGCTGCTCGGCCGCGAGCTTGCGGATGGCCTCGGTGATGTCGTTCTGCTGGGGCACCGACGCCATCTCCAGGCTGTCCGCCAGGCCGATGCCGGGCAGGAACTTGCCGGCCAGCAGCCGCGGCGGCGCCAGCAGCGAGAAGAAGAGCTCCTCGACGGTGCGGCGCACCAGGTGCTCGCCGAAGTTGGTCACCTCGGTGTCCTCGTTGACGAAGAGGACGCGGCCCGTCTTCTGGACGGACTGCTTGATCATCTCCCAGTCGTAGGGCCACAGCGAGCGCAGGTCGATGACCTCCGCGCTGATGCCCTCGTCGGCCAGCGTCGCGGCGGCCTTGGCGCACAGGGGCAGGGTGCGGCCGTAGCTGACCACCGTCACCTGCGAGCCCTCGCGCACGAGCTTGCCCTTGCCGAAGGGAATGGCGAACTCCTGCAGCTCCGGCCACTGCGCCTTCCACTGCGAGCGGTCGCCCAGCGGCGCGTCGATCATCTTCGACAGCGCGCGGTCATCGTCCGGCTCGCCGGGGATGCGCTCCTCGCCCTTGACGCGCAGGAGCGCCTTGGGCTCGAGGAACATCACCGGGTTCTGCTCCTTGCAGGCGGTGATGAGCAGGCCGTACGCGTCCAGCGGCGTGGAGGGCATGACCACCTTCCAGCCGGGGATGTGGGTCATCGTCGCGTCGAAGGAGTGCGAGTGGTAGATGGACCCGCGGATGCCGCTGCCCACCGGCGTGCGCACCACCATGGGCATGTTCCAGTCGCCGTTGCTGGACCAGCAGGTGTTGCCCGCCAGCTTGAGCAGGTCGATGGTGTTGTAGACGTAGTCGCAGAACTGGATCTCCGCGACGGGACGGCCGCCGCCCATGGCGATGCCCATGGCCGCGCCGATGATGCCGCGCTCGTCGAGCGGGGAGTTCCACGCCGTCTTCAGGCCCTGCGTGCAGGTGAAGACGCCGCCCAGCGGCATGCCGACGTCCTCGCCGAAGATGTCCGTCACGCCGAGGTTCTCCTCGGCGTAGTGGAGGGCCATCCGGATGGCCTGTGCCATGTTGGCCATGGGTTACTTGTCCTCCGCGTAGATGTGCTTCCAGATGGAATCGGGGTCGGGCTGGGGCTCGTCGCGGACCTGACGGGCGGCAGCGGCCAGCTCCTCGGTGTAGCGGTTCTTCAGGTCGTCCATCTGCTGCCGGGTGAGGACGCCCTCCTGCTCCAGCCGCGCCTCGAACTCCTTGAGGCAGTCCACCTCGTTGCCCACGAAGTTGGCGCCGGAGGCGGAGGAGTGCCCGTACAGACGAGACACCATGGCCTCGATGAAGTACGGCTTGCGCTCCTTGCGCACGTACTCCATGGCCTCCTTGAGCTCGTTGTAGGCCTCGATGGGGTCGTTGCCGTTGATGGTCTTCGCGGGGATGCCGAAGCCCCGGGCGCGGTCGGCGATGTGCTTCTCGCCGTGCTGCTCGTCACCCGCGGTGGAGATGCCCCACTTGTTGTTGGTGACGATGATGAGGATGGGCAGCGGGTTGGCGGGGCGGGTGCTCCACACCAGGCACGAGGCGAAATCGCCCTCGGCCGTGCCCGCGTCGCCACCGGTGACGATGGTGATGCCGTCACCGCCGTGGCGCTTCTGCATCATGGCCGTGCCCGGGGCGATGGCGTACTGCACCTCGATGGGCGAGGAGACGGGCGCCACGTTGTACTTCCGCAGCGAGAAGTGGCCGGCGAAGTTGCGGCCGCCCGAGTACGGGTCCGTGGCCGTGTTCTTCATCTGCCGGAGCGCGCCAATGGGCTCCTCGCCCAGCGCCAGGATGGTGCCGGACTGGCGGTAGTGGGCGTGCAGGTAGTCGTACGCCGGGCCCTGGCCCTTCTTCATGAGCATGCCCAGCGGGACGTTGAACGCCTCCTCGCCGGGGCCGCCAATCCAGAAGTACCCGTGGCCCTGCTTGTACATCTGGATGAGGCGCTCCTCGAGGGCGCGCGTTTTGACCATGAGGTCGTGAATGCGAAGCAGCAGCTCCTTTTCGAGCTGGAGCGGCGCGGACGCTTCTTTGATGAGACGTGGACGGGACACGCGCGTGCTTCCTCTATTCGAAGGGGACGCCCCTATAACCCGGATGCGCCCCCCCCGCTCAAGGACGCTGAAGGGCTCCCTGGCCAGCCGTCAGGCAAAAGGCATCTCCTGGCGCGGCGCGGCAATCAGCGGCACTCATTCGAGTTAGAACATGACCCGGCTAGTCGGGCTTCTGGCGCAGCGCGGCGGCGCGCGTGGCCAGCGCTTCCTGGCCGGCGCTTCGGGCCCGCTGGGAGAGGAGGGCCAGCGTGTCGTCGGACAGGCTCGCCGCGCGCGGGCCCGACAGCAGCGACTCGACGTCCTTGAAGCGGCCCGTCTCCACCAGCGCCAGGACGAGCGCGTGGCCCGTGCGCGGCGAGGGGGCCTCCGCGAAGGCCTTCTGGAGCGGACGCACCGCCAGCGAGGCCAGTCCGCTGTCCAACAACATCTCGCCCACCAGCGCCGGGTCGTGCGGACCCTCGGGCAGGTCCGGCTCCGGCGTCCTCACGGGCGCGGGCGCGCGGCGGGCCTCGGTGGCGCGCTCGGAAGGCGCGGCACGGGGGGCCTTCTTCAGCTCGCCTGGCAGGTGCTCCACGGAGGCGGAGCGGGCCTCGGGCTTGCGTCTCGGGGCGCCACGGCCGCGGGGTGGGGCGGCGGCGCGCGGGGCGCGGACCTCCTTCGGCAGCCGGCGGAGCTGCTCGAAGTTCATCACGCCGAACATCAGCGCCAGCAGCCCCATCCACACCATGTTCCAGCGGACGGCCAGGACGAGCACGCCCACCGCCGTGACGATGCCGATACCGTGCAGCACCCGCTCGTACCGGAAGCCGCTCCGGGCGCGCACCGCCGACGCCAGCAGGTGGCCCCCGTCCAGCGGCTGCACGGGCAGCAGGTTGAAGAGCCCCCAGCCAACGTTCACCCACAAGAGCTGCCGCACCGCCTCGCCCGCCAGTCCGCCCTGCTGTCCCAGCGGCGTGTAGCGCGACAGCACCCAGACGAGCCCTCCGAGCAGGAACCCCATCCCCGGCCCGGCGAAGCTCACCCACGCGGACTGCCCATGCGTGAGCCGCTCCTCCTGGCTGCCGGTGGTGGTGCCGCCCATGCCGTGCAGCTCGATGGCCGCCGTGCCGCCGAAGCGGCGGAAGGCCAGCGCATGGCCCAGCTCGTGGAGGAGCACGGAGACGAAGACGATGCCCATCCACAGCGCCAGCCGCGCGGGCTCTTCCAGCAGCCCCCAGCCCGAGGCGAAGGAGATGAGGAAGAAGAGCGGGTGGACGCGGACCGGAAAGCCGGCGACATGGAAGTGGGGCCGCATGCGCCACGCAATGCTAACCCGCGCCCCCCGAGCACGCCCGGTGAAGGGGAGGGGGCGCTCTTCGCACCGGACGTGAAGTGACACTGCAAGTTCTCCGTGCCCCCGTGCCTGGGACGAACGGAGGGGGGTGGGGTCCTCGCGAAGCGGGAGAAGTGCGATACAGTCCTCGTCCCCCCGCTCCCTCATCACATCGCGCCCGCCGCGAGCCCCTGGGTGTGCCCTTGTCCAGCACGAACACGCGTCTGAAACCCGCGCCCCCGCCCGAAGGCGACCCGGACTCCACGCCTCCGCCGGCCGAGCGGACGGCCACCCGCCAGGTCACCGCCACGGGCACCCGCGAGGCCACCGCCACGCGGCTGACCGCCCCCCTGGGCCTCGGGCATGTGGAGGCCACCAGCACCCTCATCGCCCCACTGGAGGCCGGTGAGCTGCCCAACGTGGCCTCCATCAAGGGCCCGCGGCTGGACCAGATCCTGCTGCTCACCACCGGCGCGCTGGTGGTGCTCATCGTCGGCCTGCTGGCCGCGCTGTCCGTCGCCTCCACGCAGTCCCAGTTCGAGGAGACGGCCCGCCGCTCCACGGAGCGCATCCAGGAGCAGGCCCGCGAGCTGGGCCGCACGGTGGGGCAGACCATCGCCCTCACCTCCGCCACCAACCTGCGCGACAACAACTACGCCTTCCTGGAGGAGGTGGCGGGCTCCGTCGTCAAGTCCAACCCCAACATCCTCCGCGTGCAGATTTTCGACCCGGACGGGGTGCGGATGGCGGACAGCTCGCCGGAGGCGAAGAAGGAGCCCGCGCCCGAGCCCGCCGCCGTGAGGAGCGCGGAGCGCCGGCTGGTGGAGGCCTTCTACCAGAACCAGCCCGTCTTCGAGATTCAAGAGCCCATCGACTACGGCTCCAGCAGCGGCAAGGGCCTGGTCGTCCTCAGCTACTCGCTGGGCGCGCTCCAGAAGCAGCTGGAGGAGCTGGAGCAGGACAAGCGGGCCACGGTGCGCTCCAACACGGTGCGCATGCTGGGGCTGGGGCTGGGCTTCGTGGTGCTGGCGGGCGTCATCGCCGCGTTCCAGAGCCGGCGCATCACCCGGCCGCTGGGCATGCTCACCGGCAAGGTGATGCAGCTGGCCGCCGGAGACCTGGGTGCCCGCGCCGGCACGGCCCGGGGCGCCGGCCGCGAGGTGGCCACGCTGGGCGTGGTGTTCAACCACATGGCCGAGCGCATCAAGGTGCTGCTCGACGACGTGCGCGCCAAGGCCCAGCTGGAGCGCGAGGTGTCGCTCGCGCGCACCGTGCAGGAGACGCTCTTGCCCGGCCGCGACGCCGTGCAGGTGGGCCCGCTGCGCATCGCCGGCCTCGTCGTCACCGCGGACGCGTGCGGCGGTGACTGGTGGTTCCGCGCCGGGCTGGACGAGCAGCGCGTCGTCATCGGCATCGGCGACGTGACGGGCCACGGCCTGTCCACCTCGCTCGTGGCCACCAGCGCCACCAGCGGCTTCGCCTCCGCGATGACGCTGCGCGAGCCCTCGCAGGTCAACGCGCAGATGCTCATCACCGCCCTCAACGTGACGCTGGCCAACGTGGGGCGCGGCGAGCACCAGATGTCCAGCGCCCTGGCCGTCATCGACGTGTCCAACGGCTACATCGACTACGCGGCGGGCGCGCACCCCAGCCCGCTGGTGTTCAACAAGCACAGCGGCCAGGTGGCCTCGCTGCCGGCGCGCGGGCCGCTGCTGGGCGCGTCCGTGACGTCCCAGTTCACCTCGCGTCAGGCGCAGCTGCGTCCCGGCGACGTGGTGGTCTGGTACACGGACGGCCTCACCGAGTCGCGCGACGCGCAGGGCCGCCTCTATGGCACCCAGCGCCTCGCCGCCGCGGTGCAGGCCAACGCCCACCTGTCCGCGGAGGCGCTGCGCGACGCGCTGCTCGCGGACGCGCGCGCCTACAGCGCCGGCCAGCCGCAGCGCGACGACATCACCGTCGTCGTGGCCGAGTTCAGCCCCGTCGCCTGACCTTCCCGTCTCCTGTTCCAGGACCCACACCCCGCCATGCGCCGCACACCCCGCACCC
>NZ_JABBJJ010000499.1 GCF_012933655.1 Pyxidicoccus fallax
CGCAATGTCCTCCCGCCCCGGCCGCACCCTCCATGTGTACCCCGACGCCGGCCGGCGGCAGGCGGCGCTGCGTGCCATGGGGGATGCGAGCGGCCTGTCGGTGGGCACCAGCCTGCTCACCTGGGACGAGCTCCTCCAGGGCCTGGGCGGCGCGCGCGAGCTGAACCGCCGCCCCTGTCCGGCCGTGGCCGCGCGGGCCGTGGTGGCCTCGCTGGGGCAGGCCCTGGGCCCCACGCCCTTCGGCGAGTACGTCCGGGAGCCCGCCTTCGCCCGCGCCGCGCTGGACGTCGTGCTCGACCTGAAGGCCGGCCGCCTCACGCCCCGTGAGCTGCAGGACGCCGTGGAGGTGCTGCCCCAGGAGCGGCGGACGAGGGTGCGGGTGCTCGCCCGCCTGTACCACCTGTACGAGCAGAAGATGGCCGAGCTGGGGCTGGCGGACCGCGAGGACGTGCTGCGTGGCGCCCGCGAGGCCCTCGGCCGGGGTGCCTGGCCGGCGGGCTGGGTGGGCGTGGGCACGCTCGTGCTGCACGGCATCTACGACGTGCGGCCCTCCGGGCTGGAGCTGCTGCTGGCGCTGGCGGCGGCGTGCGAGTCGCGCCGGGTGACGCTGCGGGTGGAGACGCCGGTGGGTGGCTCGCCCTCGGCGGACGCGGCGCTGGCGGCGCTCTTCCGCGCCTTCGAGAACCGCGGCGAGACGATGCCGCACGTGGACCTCTTCAAGGCGGACGTCACCTTCGAGGGCCGGCCCCTCAACGAGCTGGGCCGCCACCTGTTCTCGCCGCGCGCCCCGCGCGACGTGCTGAAGGACGCGGTGCCGGCCCTGCGCATGTGGAGCGCGGCCACCGCCCGGGAGGAGGCCCGTCTCGTCGCTCGCGACGTGAAGCGGCTCATCGCGGAGGGCGCCTCGCCCGGGGACATCGCCATCGCCTGGCGCGAGCCGGGGCCGGAGACCGCGTGGCTCGCGGAGACGCTGGGCGAGCTGGGCGTGCCGGTGCGCCTGCCGTGGGGGGAGCCCCTGGCCCTCGCCGGGCCGGTGCGCCTCGCGCTGGAGTTGCCGCTGCTGGCGGAGGACGCCTTCCCCGCCGAGCGCGTCGCGGAGCTGGTGGGCAGCCGCTACGCCCCCACGCTGTCGCGCGGTGGCCCGGACGCGCCCGCCAGCCTCTTCGCGCTGGCCGCCGTGCGGGATGACCGGCTGGGCGCGGTGCGAGGGCGCGGCGCGTACGACGTGCGCCTGGACGGGCTCGCGCGCCGGATGCTGGCGCTCCATGGCGCGCAGAAGAAGGAGGCCAGCAGCCGCGTGCACGCCGTGCAGGTGCTGCGCGAGCGCTGCATGATGCTGGTGGACTACTGCCGCCGCATCCCCGAGGAGGGCACCGCCGAGGAGCTGCTCTCCGCGTGGTGGCACGTGGTGGAGCGGCTGGGCCTCGTGGACACCGAGGGGCCGCTGGAGTCTCGCGAGGAGGGCGGCCTGGGCGCGAGGGCGGTGGACGCACGGGCGCGGGACGAGGCCGCGCGCGAGGCGCTCCGCATGCGCGTGCAGGGGCTGCTGCGGACGATGAAGGCGGTGGGCGGCGGGCCGAAGCTGCGCCGCCGCACCTTCGGCCGCTGGCTGCGCGACGCCATGGCGGACGCGCACCTGCCGCCGCGCGGGCCCCGGAGTGGCGCGGTGGAGGTGCTGGACGTGGCCGAGCTGCCGGGCCGCACGTTCCGCCATCTGTTCCTCGCGGGCATGACGGAGGGGCGCTTCCCGGGGCGGGACGCGCCGTCGCCGCTGCTGGGGGACGCGGAGCGTGCCGCGCTCAACAAACACCTGGGCCGCGACGTGTTCCGCCTCACCGGCGGCGAGTTCGAGGACCGCGCGCCGTGGCGCCTCACGGAGGACCGGCTGCTGTTCGCCACCGCGCTGGTGTCCGCGGAGGAGACGGTGAGCCTGTCCTTCGCCGTGGAGGCCGCGGGCGGGCAGGAGCAGGTGCCGTCCGCCTTCCTGGAGGAGGTGCGCCGGCTCACCGCGCTGAAGTGGACGCCGCGCTCGCTGCCGCCCATTCCGCCGCTGGACGAGGTGCTCACCGAGGCCGAGCTGCGCCGCTGCGTGGCGCTGGAGGCGCTGGCCCAGCCGAAGCTGCGCGTCACCGAGCCGGACTCCGCCGCCCCGCTGCTGCGGCGCCAGTTCGAGAAGGAACTCTGGTACGCGGGCGCCCGCGAGCTGGCGCAGGTGGAGGTGGAGCGCCTGTTCTTCTTCGGCGACCCCAACCGACAGCCGGGGCCGTACACGGGCTCGGTGGACGCGAACACGCTGCGCGAGTCGCTGCGCGAGACGTTCCGCTTCGACCTCACGCGCCCGCTGTCCGCGTCGGCGCTGGCGCGCTTCGGCAACTGCGGCTTCCAGGGCTTCCTCACGTACGGGCTGAAGGTGGTGGAGCCGGACCAGCCGGGCGAGGAGTTCGACGCGCGCGGCCGCGGCACCTTCTGGCACCGCGTGGTGGAGGAGGTGTTCCAGGCGCTCAAGAAGCACGAGTTGCTGGGCAAGGCCCCGGAGGAGATTCCGGACGAGGTGCTGGACGCCGCGCTCAAGTCCGCCATCTCCCACTTCGAGAAGTTCCACCACGTGGGCCACCCCGCGCTGTGGAAGCTGGCGCACGAGCGCGCTCGCGCGATGGCCCGCCGCATCCTCGTGGACGAGCGGCGCGGGCTGCCCTTCGACAAGATGGTGCCGGAGGGCTTCGAGCTCCAGTTCGGCCCCGCCGCCGAGGACGACCGGTGGCGCAACGTCATCCTCCCCATCCAGGGAGACGCCATCGTCTTCGAGGGCAAGATTGACCGGCTGGACCAGTCGGGCGGCGACGTGGGCGTCATCGACTACAAGTCCGGCCGGCTGGACAAGCGCGCGCTGAAGGAGAAGCTGCTCACGTCGGACTTCCAGCTCCCGCTGTACCTCTACGCGGCGCGGGCGAGCGGCCACCGTGACGCGAAGCAGGCGGCGTGGTTCTCGCTGCGCACGGGCGCCACCATCCACCTCACCGAGGTCGTCTCCGAGCAGGAACTGGACGAGCTGTTGTCCACCGACCCCGAGGTGCGCGCGAAGGTGGCGGAGAAGAACGGCCTCAACCTGCCCAACGCGGTGGAGTCGCTGGTGAACACGCTGCGCGAGGGCCGCTTCGCCGCGCGGCCCCAGGACTGCGGCACCTGCGGCTTCCGCGCCGTGTGCCGGATTACCGAGCGCCGCATGACGGAGGAGGGTGGATGAGCGGCGCGCCCCACCTGCTCGCGCTGGAGCGCAACCTCGCCCTGATGGCGGGCGCCGGCGCGGGAAAGACATACAGCCTGGTGACGATGACGCTGCACCTGCTGGCCGGCGCGCGCGAGGCCGGCCCGGCGGTGCGCCCGTCGCGGCTGTGCATGCTCACCTTCACGGACAAGGCCGCCGCGGAGATGCGCTCGCGCGTGCGCCATCGTCTGGACGGACTCGCCCAGGGCGACACACGGCAGGACCAGGAGAAGGACCTGCGCGCCTCGCTGGAGCGGCTGGACAAGCCCTTCCCGCTGCCGGACGCGTGGCGCCAGCTCCGTGAGGAACTGGGCGCGGCCACGGTGGGCACCTTCCACTCGCTCTGCGGGCAGCTCCTGCGCCGGGCGCCTCCGGCGGTGGGCATCGACCCCAGCTTCGAGGTGCTGGACGAGCTGGAGGCCACGGGGCTCGTGCAGGACGTGTGCGAGCGCGTGGTGCTGGACGCGTTGGAGGACGGCGACGCGCAGGTGCGCGAGCTGTGCCAGGAGCTGGGCTTCTCCGGCTCGGGCTTCTCCGACGGGCTGGTGGCCGCGCTCGTGTCCGTCTACCGCAAGCTGCGCGAGGAGGGCCTGCGCGCCGCCACCGCCGCCGTGGGTGACGCCGCCGAGGCCCGCCTGGAGCTGGACGCCGCCATCACCGACTGCATGCGCCTGTGCTCCGAGGCGCGCGGGCTGGACGCGAAGGGCGAGTGGAGCCGGCTCCTCGGTGGGCTGGAGCGCGCGCTCAACGGGATGACGGCGGAGAACTTCGGCACGGGTGAGCGCTTCCCCTGGCTGCGCGCCTGCTTCAAGGCGGACGGGCGCAACTTCGCGCGGCTCAGCAAGGGCGCCGCCGGCCCCATTCGAGACCTGTACTGGCGCGTCTTCGGCAAGAGCGACGGCTCCGTGCCGCGGCTCGACGACGCGTGGGCCGCGTGGCGCACCGCTCCCTTCGAGGCCACCTTCCGCGAGCTGTTGGGACAGGTGGAGGCGCGTCACGACTCGGAGCTGTCGCGCCGCAACGTGTTCGACTTCACCTCGTTGCTGGTGAAGTCGCGCGACCTGCTGCGCGATTACCCGGAGTTCCGCCAGCAGGTGCAGGAGCGCATCGGCGCGCTGCTCGTGGACGAGTTCCAGGACACCAACCGCCTCCAGCTGGAGCTGGTGCTGCTCCTGTCGGAGCGGCGCGAGGGTGGGCCTCGCGAATTGAAGCCGGACGCGGACCTGGTGGCGTCGCTGCCGCTGGAGCCCGCCTTCCTGTGCGCGGTGGGTGACCGCAAGCAGTCCATCTACGAGTTCCGCGGCGCGGACGTGTCCGTCTTCTCCGTGCTGGCCGGGAAGATTGAAGCCGAGGGCGGCACGCGCGGCTTCCTCCAGGACAATCGCCGCTCGGTGCCGGGGCTCTTGTCCTTCTTCAACCGCACCTTCGCCGGAGTGCTCGTCGCCGCCGACGCGCGCGCGCCGCGCCCCTTCGAGGTCATCTACGTCCCCGAGGAGGACGACCTGAACGCCGTCCGCTCCTCGCTCTCGGAAGCGCCGGTGGTGGAGCGGCTGCAACTGGAAGAGGCGGACACGGCGGCGGACCTGCGCTGGCTGGACGCGGACTGCGTGGCGCGGCGGCTGCGGTGCCTGCTGGCGCCCGGGGCTCCGGCCACGGTGAAGAACGAGGACGGCGAGGGTGCTCGTCCGGCGCGCGGTGGCGACGTGGCGATGCTGTTCCGGACCTTCACGCACCTGGAGGTGTACCGGCAGGCGCTCATCCGCCACGGCGTGCCGCACCGGGTGCTGCGCGGGCGCGGCTTCTACGGCGCGCAGGAGGTGCTGGACCTCGCCTCGCTGCTGTCGCTGCTGGCGGACGCGGAGGACTCGCTGGCCTTCGCCGCGGTGCTGCGCTCGCCACTGGTGGGCCTGTCGGACGCGTCGCTGTTCCAGCTCGCGGGAGACCAGCCCCTGTCGCTGACGTCGCCGCGGCTGGCGGACGCGCGGGTGCTGGAGGCGCTGCCCGAGCGCGAGCGGCTGCGCCTGGAGCGCTTCCTTGGCGCGCTGCCGGCGCTGCGGCGCGAGCGGGACAGGCTGGGCGTGCGCGAGCTGCTGCTGTCGGCGCTGGACGTGACGGGCTACCGCGAGGCGCTGGCGGGCTCGCCCTACGCGGAGCAGGCGAGCGCCAACGTGGAGAAGCTGCTGTCGCTAGCCTCGCGCCGGGACGAGCGGGGCACGGGCGGGTGCGTGGCCTTCGCGCGCGAGCTGCGGATGCTCGCGGAGAACGACCCCACCGAGGCGCAGGCGGACCTCCTGGACGCGGGCGACCCGCGCGCGGTGCAGCTGCTCACCATCCACCGCGCCAAGGGCCTGGAGTGGCCCATCGTCGTGGTGCCGGCCCTGGGCGGGCGGCGGCGCACCACCAGCGCCCGCGCGCACTTCGAGCGCTCGCACGGCATCGCCCTGCGTCCCTGGGTGCCGGAGTCGCTGGACGGCTACACCTCCAAGCGCTTCGAGGCGGTGAAGGCCGAGCTCAAGGCCCGCGAGGACGCCGAGTACCGCCGCCTCCTCTACGTGGCCCTCACCCGCGCCCGCGACATGCTGGTGCTGTCCGGCGGCGCGGAGCCTCGCGGCGGCAAGGACTCGTGGTGGCACCTCATCGACGGGCGGCTGGAGGTGGACGCCGAGCTGCGCGCGCTGGTGGACGACCTGGACGTGGACTCGCTCCCGCCGCCCGCGGACCCCGAGCCGCCGGGGCCGGAGGCGATGGCGCGCGCCGGGGCCCGCCTGGAGGCCGCGCTGCTGCGGGTGCGCGGCGCGCACGAGGACGCGGGCGACTCGCGCGGCACGGCGGTGGCGTCCGTGGACGCGGTGCGGGACTTCCTCGCGTGCCCCCGGCGCTTCCACTACCTGCACCGGCTGGGGCTGAAGGGCGCCGCGTGGCCCTGGGAGTCACCGCCCCGTGACACGCCGCCGCTGGTGGAGCCCGACGGGTGGCTGCCCGCCGAGAGTCCCGAGGGGCTCACGCTGCGCCTGCTGCGCGGGGTGGACCTGCGGCTGGCGGCGGCTCCGGACGCCGAGCCCGCCGAGCGCCGCGCGCACCTGGAGGTGCTGCTGCGGGACGCGGGCGCGCTCCCGGATGACGAGGGCATGGAAGGGGTGCTGGGCACGGTGGAGCGCTTCCTGGGCACGGAGCTGGCCCGGCGGATGTCCGCGTCCCCGGCGCAGGCCGTCCACCGCGGGCTGCCCTTCCTGTTGGCCCTGGACGGTGGGGCCGCCCTGGAGGGCGAGATGGACCTCCTCTGGGAGTCACCGGAAGGGGAGGCGGTGGTGGTGGCCTTCAAGACGGGCGGGCGGCATCCGCTGGGCGCGGCGGCGTACGCGCACGAGCTGGCCGCGCTGGAGCTGGCCGCGCGGCGGATGGTGCGTGAAGGCGTGCCGGTGCGGGTGGGTGTGGTTTTCCTGGCGGAAGAGAAGCCGGAGCCGGAGTGGCTGGTGGGTGTCTCTTACACACATCTGACGCTTCCGACG